>NZ_JBFTQF010000005.1:0-483410 GCF_056398865.1 Arthrobacter sp. 01T419 | reverse complement strand
GCGAACATCCGGTTGGTGACCGCGGTCGCATCAATACGGAAGGCATCGAGGCGCACGTCATGCACGGGGCCCTCGCCGTCGGCGGGGTACCCCTCGCCAAAGGCGTCTCCCATGGCAAACACGCCGCCGGGAATCAGCACGTCCTCGTGTTGGGCGGGCGAGGATTCCCGGGGAGTGCCGCGGTTGACGGCGGCTAGCCGAGCCGAGGCCCGCGACGGGGAGCAGCAGCCCGCACCAAGGGGTGAATCCGTTGATTCCATGCGTTTCCTTTACTAGGAACTGCGGCTGATCGCCTGAGGGATGGGCCCGGAGGCAGGCCGGCCGAAGCCCGCCGCGCGTGTACTTAGCCTAGCAAAAGCACTCCACTTGTTCCCTTGACCACGCATTCCACTTGTGTCATTGACGAAGCATTCCACTTGTGTCATTCTTCTTTTAGGACGTGAGCCACGTCACGATAGTTGGATCGTCATCGGAGAGAACCAATGAAGCTTGAAAACATCCTTTTAGGGGTGCTGCTGGAACACCCTGGCACGGGTTATGACCTGAAAAAATACCTCGACGTGCACGGCCGGTTTCTCCGCTCGAACACGCAGATGAGCCAGGTCTACCGATCGCTCGCCGGGATGGAGAAGCAGGGCTGGGTGACGCACACGGTGGAGCCCCGTCCCGGGGCTCAGGATGCCAAGACCTACCGCGTGACCGGGGAGGGGGCCACCGTCTTCCTCGACTGGCTGACCGGCCCCTACCAGCCGCCATCTCGATTCCAAGACCCAGAGTTCGGCGCGCGCCTGAGCTTTGCCGGGTTCATGAGCGCAGAACAGTTGTTGCGCCTCCTGGATATTGAGATCCATACCCGGCAGGAGGAAATCGCCAGGTACCGCTACCGGGATCGCCGCGAGGACTGGGCGCCGACTATCCCGTTCGATTCCGAATTCGCCGATTCGCTCGGCGAGAGGCTCCACCGCCTCGGCGCCGCGGCGATCGACGCGCACGTCGCTGCCATGATCGAGCTCCGCAAAGACCTCCTCGATGGGAAATTATCGTCGCGTTCCCTCACCGCACTTCCCGGCGATGCCACCCCCGCCGACGTCGCCCGCTGACCGAGCGGGACGACGTCGTCCCAGCTCTTGAAAGGACCATGATGAGGGCCATCATCCTCATGTTCGACAGCCTGAACAGGCACATGCTTTCCCCGTATGCCGACACCATCGTCGAAGCGCCGAACTTCGTCCGTCTCGCCGCGAAGTCGGTCACCTTCGAGAATTTCTACGCCGGATCGATGCCGTGCATGCCCGCGCGCCGCGAGATGCACACTGGCCGCTACAACTTCCTGCACCGTAGCTGGGGCCCGTTGGAGCCGTTCGACGACTCCATGCCCGAGATGCTCGGCAAAGCTGGTGTGCACACACACCTAGCATCCGACCACCCCCACTACTGGGAGGACGGCGGTGCCACGTACCACCCCCGTTACACGACGTGGGAGTTCTTCCGCGGCCAGGAGGGCGACCCCTGGAAGGGCGTTGTCGCCCAGTCAGCGGACGACGGCGGTGCCAGCGACTGGCGCTCGGGCATGAAGCGCCAGGACGTCATCAACCGCAGCTACATGCCCACCGAGGCGGAGCACTCCCAGACCCGCACCGTCGACGCCGGTCTGCACTTTATCGACACCAACCAGGCCGCCGACCAGTGGATGCTCCAAATCGAGCTCTTCGACCCGCACGAGCCCTTCTTCACCCACCCGGCGTTCAAAGAAATGTATCCGCACAACTACGACGGCCCAGGGTTCGACTGGCCCGACTACCAGAAAGTCACCGAACCCCAGTCCCAAGTGGACCACGCCCGCTACGAATACGCAGCCCTCGTCTCCATGTGCGACAAATCCCTGGGCAGGGTCCTGGATGCGATGGACCAGTACGACATGTGGAAGGACACCCTGCTGTTGGTCAACACCGACCACGGCTTCCTGCTCGGTGAGCACGGATGGTGGGCGAAATCGGTCCAACCGTGGTTCAACGAGCTGGTGCACCTGCCGATGTTCCTGTGGGACCCGCGAACCGCTGGTCGCGACACCCGCCGCGGCGCCCTCGCCCAGACGATCGACATCGCCCCCACGATGCTCCGCTACTTCGGGCTCGAGCCGACGCCGGACATGCAGGGCCGGGATCTCGCCGTCGTTCTCGAAGACGACACTCAAGTGCGTGAAGCCGCGCTCTTCGGAATCCACGGCGGTCACGTCAATGCCACCGATGGCCGTTACGTCTACATGAGAGCGGCAGCTGACGCCTCGAACGCTCCGCTCGAGGACTACACCCTCATGCCTACCCACATGCGCTCCCGGTTTGCTGTCCCGGATCTCTCCGATTGGCAGCCCGCGGACCCTTTCTCTTTCACGAAGGGCCTGCGCACCATGAAAATGCCGGCCACCTCGTTCATGAACTCGTGGGCGCACGGAACCTTGCTGTTCGATCTCAAGACCGATCCGGAACAGAACACCCCCCTCACCGACGACGACACCGAACTGCGAATGTTGCAGCTGCTCGCCGAACTCATGCACGCAAGCGACGCCCCCCGCAGCCAATTCGAACGGCTCGGCATTCCGTTCCACAGCGTCCCCGGGAAGGAACATCTTCAAGTCCGTCGGCAAGCGGCGCGTTCCACGGCCGCCCTGGAGCCCCTCCCGCCGCTAGTGGAGTTCCCCGACGACGGTGCAGCCTTGAATACCCCGATCCTTGAGCTCATGCAGGATCCGCGCTATCGAGACAGCCTTGAACGGCACCTACCGCAGCTTGTTTCCACCGAACTGATCAACATCCCCGCTCAGCTCACGCTCCACCAACTGGCAAAGGTCAGCCCTATCCCGGTCACCCTGCTGGTCCAACTGGCGGAGGAACTCGCCACAGTCCCCACAGCATGACCCCCCTTTTCCGCCTGCCAATGTAGACAGGACACCTCATGGCAACCCAAACCGCTAAATCAACTGCATCCGAAGGCTCGACTCAGGCCCATCACGTTCCGCACCGCTGGCGGAACCTGGCCACCCTCACAGGCGTCACCGTCGTTGACAACACCGAAGCAGGACTCAGCGCCACCCTGTTCCCCACGATCGCCGCGGCAATGAAGCTGCAAAGCAGCCACCTCGGCCTTCTCGCTGCCCTTGGAAAGCTCATCGCCGTCCCGGCCGGGCCGGCCTGGGCATGGCTCGCTGGCCGGATTGGTCGTCGCAATGCGCTCATTGCGACAACCCTGACCGGGGGAGCGTTCGGCATCGCTGCCGGTTTCTCCCATGACTTCACCCAGCTGCTGATCTTCAATACCCTGATGTCGGCGTCCATTATCGGCGGCAGCCCCATCGCCAATGCCATCATCGCCGACTCATTCGACGACTCCCAACGGGGGAAAGCGGCCGGCTACTTCTACGGCTTCATGAGCCTGATCAGCTCTTTCATCGCCCCGGTTATCGCCCTGTTCACGGGCCTGTCGGACGGCTGGCGTTACGGCATGTGGACCATCGGCGGCATCTGCGTTGTCGCTGGCCTCGCCGTCGCCGTACTCCTCCGCGACCCCGGTGTGGGAGCGTCCGAAAAGCAGCTGGCGGACCTCTCCAGCCGCGACCGCGTGATTCCCAAGGTCACCGTGCGGTCAGTGATTTCACTCTTCAAAATCCCCTCTTTCTCCCTGATGATGCTCTCGCGGCTGTTGTCCGGGCACCTGCTGATCGCGATCTTCGGTATCCAATTCCTGGTTGCCGAACGCGGGTTCACGAATGCCGTCGCCGCAGTCGTCCTTGTCCCGTTCGGCATCGGGTACTTTGCCGGAACCGCGGGCGGCGGCTGGTTCGTGGCACTCTTGGACCGTCTCCTGCCTGACAAAGGCCGGATCGCCTACCTCCAGGGCGCGCAGGTGCTCTTCGCTGTGGTTGCCTTCTTCGCTACCCAGTTCCACTATGAGGGCATCTTCATCTACGGCATCTTCTGGGCCATCCTGGGCTTCGCCCAAGGCGCGAACCCACCCGCAAACCGGCCCATCGTCGCCGCCGTCATTTTGCCCGAACTACGTAACCAAGCCTTCGCGATCTTCCTCACCGTGTTCGAGACCATGGGCTGGGCCGTCTTCTCCCTCGGTGCCGGGGCCCTGGCCTCGACCCTCGGGATCCAGGCGGCGTTCCTCTGGACCCTCGTCATCCTCATGCTCGTCAACGCCGCTGTCCTGACCGGCCTCTACTTTTGCTATCCCCAGGATGTCGCCCGCGTCCGGGACACCCTCGAGAAACGGCGCCAGGAAGCCCTGCGCGAAGGCTGACGCGCCGCCGGCCAACAGCAAAATTACCTTCTAGATAGGAACCCATGATGGAAATGCTCTCCCCGGAACGCTGTTCAGTAGATCAGATTGCCACCGACCAGCGCCTCGAATCCCTTCTGGCCCGGTTGAGCCTTGAGGAGAAGGTCAGGTTGCTGACAGGCCGGGATTTTTGGACGACGTGGCCGGTGGAGAAGATCGGGCTGCGGCGGATGCTGTTCTCGGACGGGCCGTCGGGGGTGCGTGGCGAGGTGTGGGATGAGCGGCAGCCCTCGATAAACTTCCCGTCAGCGACCGCCATCAGTTCGTCCTGGGATCCGGCGATCGCGGACCGTCTGGGGGCGGCGTCGGCGGTGGAAGCGCGCCGCAAGGGCGTCGACGTCGTGCTCGGCCCGACCATCAACCTGCACCGTTCCCCGTTGGGCGGCCGGCATTTCGAGGCGTTCAGCGAGGATCCGGTCCTGACCGCGGAACTCGCGGCGGCGTATGTGGCGGGCGTGCAGCGCAACGGGGTGGGTGCCACCCCCAAGCATTATGTTGCCAATGATTCGGAGACGGACCGGTTCACCGTGGATGTCAGGGTGGGGGGCCGCGCCCTGCGTGAGCTGTATTTGCTGGCGTTCGAGAAGGCCATTGTCGAATCGAAGGCGTGGCTGGTGATGAGCGCCTATAACTCGATCAACGGCGCCACGGCCACGGAGAACGAGTTGCTGGAGTCCCCGCTGAACAGCGAATGGGACTTCGACGGCGTGGTGATCAGCGACTGGACCGCCGTGCGCAGCGTGGAAAGCGCCAACCACTCCCAAGATCTGGCCATGCCCGGCCCGGAGGGGCCGTGGGGCTCGGAACTCGTACTGGCGGTGAAATGCGGGACGGTTCCCGAGGCCGCGATCGACCGGAAGGTGCTGCGGATCCTGCAGCTCGCCGCACGGGTGGGTGCCCTGGAAGGTTTTGAGCCCGTGGCCGCTGAGCCCGTAAACCAGGAGGACCCGGTCGTGTTCGCCCGGGAGGCGTCCGTGGCCGGGACAGTGATGGTGAAGAACGACGGCGTGCTGCCGCTGGCTCCGGCGTCGGTTGCCAGGGTTGCGGTGATCGGACACAATGCCCGCCATGCCCGGACCCAAGGTGGCGGCTCCGCGACCGTGGTTCCAGAGAAGATCGTCACGCCGTTGGACGGGATCCGTGCTGCGTACGGCCCGGACAAGGTCAGCTACAGCGTGGGTGCGGTAGTCCAGGAAGGCATTGCCGAACTACCCCTGGAGCAATTGAGGAACCCGGTGACAGGCGGGCCCGGGCTGCGGGTGCGCTTCTTTGCATCCACGGGAACCGAACTCCTCGCCGAGGACCGCCGCTCTACCGCGTTGGTCTGGTTCGGCGGGGACGCTCCGATCGCGGAGTCCTCCATGGTGCAGTTCCACACCCTGTACACCCCCGGGGAGACCGGCATGATCCACCTGGGCTTCTCCACGGTGGGGCATGGCCGTATTTTCGTGGACGGGGTCCTGGCCCGCGAGGCAACCATCGAGGCCACGGGCACGGACCTAGGCGCGGCGTTCCTCGCCCCGCCCTCGGCCTCCGTCCCGGTCCGTGCTTTCGCTGGTGTGCCTTTGGAAGTGACGGTGGAACTGGACCTTGCCGGCCGCACCGGGTCCCTGTCCAACGCCCTGGCCGTGACCATCGGGCTCGAAGCGGACGATACCGACCCCGAGGCCCTGATCAACGACGCCGTTGAGGCGGCCCGGGCGGCGGAGGTCGCCGTCGTCGTGGTCGGCACGAACTCGAGGGTGGAATCCGAAGGCTACGACCGAACCACCCTGGGGCTTCCGGGCCTGCAGGACCGGCTGGTCCGTGCCGTCGCCGCGGCCAACCCGCGCACCGTGGTGGTGGTGAACTCCGGGGCCCCGGTGCTGCTGCCTTGGCGGGACGAAGTGGGCGCGATCCTCATCGGGTACTTCGGTGGCCAGGAATTCGGCACTGCCCTCGCCGACATCCTCACCGGCGCCGCCGAACCCGGCGGGCGGCTCCCCACCACCTGGCCCGCCACGCAGGAAGACGTGCCTGTCCTCAACACCACGCCCGACGCCGAGGGAAAGTTGGTGTACGAGGAAGGTGTCCACATCGGCTATCGGGCCTGGCTGAAGGCAGGATTGAAGCCGGCCTACGAATTCGGGCACGGACTCGGTTACACCAACTGGACCCTTGACTCCGTTGGCGCTCCCGTTACTGCGGCGCCCGGCGCCGTCGTAGCCCTCCACGTGACCCTGTCCAACACCGGCACCCGGCCCGGCAAGCAAGTTGTCCAGGTCTACGCCGAACGGCCCGGCTCTGCTGTCGATCGTCCCGTTCGCTGGCTCGTCGCCTCCGCACCAGTGTGGGCCGAATCCGGCGAAACCGTCACTGCCACCCTGAACGTGCCCACCCGGATGCTCGCCTACTGGGACAACGGCTGGCAATACGAACCCGGGGACTACCGCCTGCGCATCGGCACCTCAGTCAGCGAGCTTCCACTTGCCGTGGACTTGAGGCTCAACGCCTAGCAACGCGTTCTTGCCGCCCCACCCTGTCCGCCCTGTTGTGCCGCAATCGCCGTCGATAGACTTAAGAGGCGCCAAGGGACGCAAAGTTGGTTGCGGGAAAGGCAAGATCATGACCGACAGCAGCGGCGTCGAAGAACCCACTGAAGACGAGGAACGCGAAGTTTCCGAGGAGCCGGAGCTCCGGGGCCGGTACGTCGAGGGCAACTACGGGAAGACGGGAACGCAGCCCGGGCGGCACTCGGAAGACGAAGAAGGCCAATATAGCGAAGGCGACTACGGCGCCGCCGGAAGCCAAGGGGGTCTGCCCGAGCCTCTCGGCAGGAAAGCCAGAGAGTCTGGGCGCTATGCAAGGGCAGACCTTGGCGACGCGGGAACCGTTCCGGGGCGCACTGCGGCGTCGGAAATCGGCCAGTACGCCGAGGGGGATTACGGCGCGGACGGAACGGTGGGTCCAGTACGCAAATCAGCCGATCGACCAGCGCCACCCGATGAACCAGCGCCACCCGATGAAGAAGGCGACGCCTGACGGGCGAGTTACGCAGGGCCGGCCGGGGCGACTTCAGCCTTGGCGCGGATGAAGCTGAGATCCTCGGGGGAGAGGCTGACCTGGCTGTGCTGGTCGGAGTCCGGAGTGATGCCGGTTTCCTGGTGGATTATTTCGGCAATGGTCCGCGGCAGGACCACGCATCCGGGGTTGTCGGTGAGCCACCGCTGCGTTTCGGGGGTGAGCCTGTCCCAGTGGTCCCTGATGTTCATCTCCATGGATGACGCCTAACTGAGTGGGTACAGAGAAAGATGCCGGCCGAGGCCGGTGCCGGAAGCGTAATTAGGATACGCCGGGGTAGAGGGGAATGACAGGCCTTTCCGAAGCCGCGCATTTGTGCCCGTGAGGGCAAGTCCGCGACGGCTTGCGGGTTATGAGCGAATCCGCAAGCCAGTAATTGCGTCCAACTGCGGATGCGCCTAGCGTGATCAGACAAGGAGAGTCGTGGACGGTTAGCCCCGTGGCCTGAAGTGTTGAATTCCATGCAAAATAGTTAGCGCTCCAAACGGACGATGAGATGACAACTCCAAGCGAAGGCGTCGGCTTCCGTTCCAAACGGGGCCCGGTACTCATAGCCCTGATGCTGTCGAGCGGCCTCGTCGCAATCGACGCCACCATCGTGGCGACCGCGGTGCCTTCGATTGTGCGCGAAATCGGCGGGTTCGCTTCGTTCCCTTGGCTCTTCTCGGCATACCTCCTTGCGCAGGCGGTGTCGGTTCCGGTTTACGCGAAACTCTCCGACATGGCAGGTCGGAAGCCGATCATTCTTACTGGCATTGGGCTCTTCCTGCTCGGCTCGATCCTCTGTGGTTTGGCGTGGAGCATGCCTACGCTCATCGTGTTCCGCGTCGTGCAGGGCTTGGGTGCCGGCGCGGTCCTGCCCGTTGCCATCACCATCGCCGGGGATATCTATTCGTTAGCAGAGCGCGCGAAGGTGCAAGGCTACCTCGCCAGCGTGTGGGCTGTCTCGTCTGTGGTGGGCCCGACCCTCGGCGGGGTGTTCTCTTCGCTTGGGCTTTGGCGTGGAATCTTCCTTGTCAACATCCCTCTGTGCCTCGTGGCTGCGTGGATGTTGGTTCAAAGGTTCCACGAGAACATCGACCGGATCAAGCACCGGGTCGACTATCTGGGAGCAGCTCTTTTCACGGTCAGTTTGACCCTCGTAATCCTCGGAGCTTTGGAGGGCGGCCAGGCATGGGCGTGGGGCTCCCCGATCAGCATCGCAGTGTTCGCAGTTGGTTCAATTTTATTCATTGCTTTCGTCCTGATCGAAAGGCGAGCAGCCGAACCTGTCCTGCCGCGATGGGTCGTCTCGAGGCGCCTTCTCATCACCACGGCATTGATCTCTTTCGGCGCCGGAGCCATAGTGCTTGGCCTTACCTCGTACGTTCCCACTTTCCTCCAAGGAGCGCTTTCAGTCTCGCCGGTTCTTGCGGGCCTTTCCTTGGCGGCCCTGACAATCGGTTGGCCGATCAGCGCATCACAGTCGGGACGTTTCTACCTTCGAATCGGATTCAGGGCAACAGCCTTGATCGGTATCACGGTCACGCTCATCGGCTCGTTGGTCCTCGCCGTCACGGCCTACACGCCGAACGTTGTGCTGGTTGCCGTCAGCTGTTTTGTCGCCGGGCTCGGACTGGGGCTCCTTGCGACTCCTAGCCTGATCGCTGCCCAGTCAAGTGTCGATTGGAACGAGCGCGGAGTGGTGACTGGCACCAACCTCTTCGCCAGGTCCATCGGCAGTTCTCTCGGTGTCGCCGTCTACGGGGCCGTGGCAAATGCAATCTACGCAGGCAGTCCCGGAGGCGGGAAGAATTCGCAGGCGATCGTATCGGCCTCTGCGGCAGTATTCCTCGCCGTGTTGGTAAGCGCCGCGCTCACCATCGTCGCTGTCCTCGCAATGCCCTCCACGGTCCTTGATGCTACAGCTCCTCAGGGCAAGGCCACAGGGTCGCAGCTCCAAAAAGTGCGGCCACCAAACGTGCAAGAAGGCGGCCCTTAGCTTTGCCTCCTCAGGTGACGTAGTTCTCCGGCTCCTCTGGAGACTGATTTTCTTCGTGGCCACCTGCTTCGTGGCCACCCGTACGGACCACACGGATTTTCGTGGTGCGGGACTCTGACTGTTCGGGGAGCTGAACGCGGATTTCGAGGACGCCGTCCTCATAAGTGGCAAGAATGCCGTCCCCGCTCACCCCACGGGGGAGAGTGATGCTACGGGAGCGTTCACCGTAGCGGAGCTCGCTGCGGTAACCCTTCTTGACTACATGTTCTGCGTTCTCCTCGCGCCGCGCCTGAATGTGCAGGGTGTCGTCGTCGACGCTGATGTCGACGTCCGTCTCGGGGTCGATTCCCGGCAGATCGATTCGGACAACAAGTGTGTCCCCCTCTTGGTATTGCTCGATGCGAAGCGAAGGGTCAGCTTCGCTTTGGAGGAAGCGTCGGACGGGCTCCGGGACTTCGAGTCCGCTGCGTCGGAGAAAGTTGTCCATGATGACCTCCTGATAGGTGCCCATTGCCAGCCAATACGGACTTGCTGGGATGAGAAAGAAGCTACGCCTAGCGTGCTCGCGTGGATAGCCCCGGGCTCTTTCGGAGTCGGCGCCCATGGATCGACTGCCCAATCTTGACGTCCGGTGTGCTCAGTCGGAAACTGAGCATAGGAGGCGCGCCGTGGGCAATTTACCGTGGATACTCGTGCTACTCATCCCATCGCTAGGCTTCATAGTCTTCCTGATTTACGCGAATATTCGGTTGGCGGCCAGACGGAAAGCTCTTGGGTTGCCCCCTCTAGGACTGACTCCAGTTCGTTCGAAGACTCGCCACAGGAAGCATCACAAGTACGTGATCATTCATCGCGTCAAACACTGAGAAGGGCTCCAAGGACCTTCTAGCGCTTTGGTGCCGGAGGTCCGGGCCCGTCTGATGGAACTCGAGATGCCTTGACCGGGTGGACCCAACGCGAGCATGCTGGTGCCTGTTCGCTTTGCTCTTCCAGGAAGGCCGACGATGTTCTCTCCCGGCGCTGCATCCCCAACTTTGCGCATTCGGCTGTTTTGCTCGGTGGTGATAGCTGCCGTCCTGTTGCTGGTTGCGGTGCCGGCGGAGGCAGCCACCCCAGGAAGCGGCAACGACGTGTCCTGGCCACAATGCGGCAAGACCCTGCCAAAAGGCCAGACGTTCGCCATTGTGGGCGTGAACAATGGCTTGGCCAACACCACGAACCCGTGCCTGGCCGCAGAGCTGACCTGGGCACGTACATCGAAGGGCGGGACGGCTCAGCCGCTGGTTGCCCTTTATGCGAATACCGCCAATCCCGGCGCGGCCGGGTCGTGGTGGCCCACGAGTAACACCTATGGCGGGACCGCAGTGAGCAATCCGTACGGACAATGCACGAGCGGAAGCGTTGATGCCGCTTGCTCCTACATGTACGGGTACGCCAAGGCGTATGACGACGCGAACATCCGTGGAGTGAGCAACCCCGGCTCTTACACTTGGTGGCTAGATGTCGAGACGGGCAATAGCTGGTCTACGGACCAGACGGCGAACAGGGCGGACCTGGAGGGCATGGTGGCCTACTTCGCGAGCATTGGGACCTCCGCGGGTCTCTACTCCACCGCAGCCCAGTGGAACCAGATCGTCGGGACGGTTCCGTCATCGAGCAGCCTCTACACCTTGGGCAGCTGGCTGCCGGGGGCGAGTTCGCTGGCCTTGGCGAAACGCAAATGTTCCAACGCACCCCTGACCGGCGGTGGCAAGGTCACCCTCACCCAATACGTCTCGGGCGGTTTCGACTACGACACTTCCTGCGTCTGACCCACCAACGCGTGTCAGCTCTGATGGAAGTCCGCGGCCTTCGGAGCGTCGAGCATTCCGGCGACTTTCTCTTCCAGAGCTGCGATGGTCGCTTCCGGAAGGACAATCAGGCCGTCCAATTCGCGCCGGGCACGCTTGTAGGCTGTCTGCCGCTCTGCCGGCGTCGCCGCGCTGTCCGAAGCGATTCTGAGCAACTTCCTGGCGGTGGCGAGCCGCTGACGCTCGGGCTCGGAAAAATTGCTGTCCTTGACGCGTTTGGCTTCTCGCTCGGCTACATCAAACGCCAATTCAAAGCTGCGCACGGCGGCGCGGTATTCCGCCAGCCGGGCCGCCGTCGTCATGTCTCCCGGTGCCGCAGGGCGCAAACCGTCCGCCTCCCGTTTGGCCCGAAGGAAGGCCACGGTGAGCGGTTCGCGCACATCTGACATAGCGGGAAAATCAATGAGTTTCCCGACGTCAAGCTCGTAGTCCAGCCATCGCCGGTTCATCGCGTCATGAGCCTCTTGCAGCCGGAGGACTTCCGTTTGGCTGGCCTGCTCGGCCTGCGTCGCCTCGCTCTGGAGCCGGTAGAGTTCCACCCGACGGCGATGCCGCTGTTCGCTGGCCCTGGACCAGGACCGCGCCCATCCGCCAGCCAAGCCGCTCAGGGGAAAGACCAGCCACCAGTAATGGCTGAGGAAATCGAAGAAGGGGTTCACCGCTTCATCGTCCCACCGGCCCGGACCTGTCTCAAGGGGCCAAAGCCAGGAAGGCGGCGCGCTTGGCGGTGGGTGGAGTTTCCGGGGGGAACAGGCGCTCTCGCCCGTAGAATTTGGGGTTGCGGCGCGCCGTCGTCGCGGGCTGGACACGGTCTGCGATGCCGCTCATCGAAGGGACGGACTCAGAAAACTAGCGGATCCCCTGGAGCCAGTCCGTCAGGAGAGGCAGGACGACGGAGCTGTGCATCGCGCTGATGTGGTCGAGGCCGGGAAGTACTTGGACATCCCATCCAGCCTCAATGAGGGATTGCTTGTGTAACGCCAGGGGCTCACCGATCTTGACGTGGACATTGCCCCATGCGGGTCCGTATTCGATTCGGTCCTCCGCGCCGGCGAAGGCTAGCCTCGGCAAATCGCGAGGGACCAATGCAGAGGAATCGTCGAAGTCCTGGAGAGCCTCGTAGAGAGTGACGAATTGGCGCGTTTGTGCCTCGTTCGTTTGAACGGGAACCGAATCCCAGTCTCCAGGCTCAACGTCAGAGGCCGGTGAAGGAACCTGATTGGCAGATTGTGCGGCCATCGAGTGTGCTGCCCGGGTGACCGCCAGCATGCTCTCGTAGGGTCCATCGAGGGGCGGGTATCCGCCCATGGCCAATGCCCAGAGGCGGTCGGTGCGGATTGCCAGTTGCAACCCGCAGAGCGCCAGCCAGGAGTAGCCGTAGTAGGCGAAGGCCTCAGCATCAGCGGCATCGGCGATGGCAAGCAGATCAGCCGTGACATTCAAGGGGGAAAGGGTGTCCGGTGCGGGGTGCGCCATCCGATGGCCCTCGTAATCGGCAACGATGACCCGGTGTGATCGTGCGAGTCCTTTGACCAAGTTGGGTCCCAGGTCTGGATCAGCGCCCCACCGGCGCATTGTGTCGGCTTCCTCGGGCAGATAGGGAGTGAGGCGCACTGGGACCATCAGCGCACGCCCGTTCCCCTGGATGGTTATGGGGATCGTCGTGCCGTCGTGAAGAATTGCCCCAGCAGAGTCAATCACGGCTTGCCCTCCTTGTGGGTTCATGGTGATTAAGTTTGCCACTGAACCACCGCTTGCAGCCGTCGGACGAGGCCTGGGCTTGCTGAACTCCATCGACAGGCACCCTGGCCAGGAATAGCCTTAATCCGTCCCATTTGACCGACGAGGATGACGGAGAGGTATCCGACATGGGAGCCACAGAAAACGCCGAATTGGTCCGGCAAGGCTATGAGGCCTTCAACGGAGGAGATCTGGCGACGCTCAGCGAGCTGTTCGCGGAGGACGCAGTCTGGTACGCGGCTGGAAGCGGCGTGCTGTCCGGAACGAAGCAAGGACGCGACGCCATCCTCGCCTACTTCGGCGAGCTGGGGGCGCGATCGCAAGGTTCCTTCCAAGCGGCAGTCCAGGACATTGTCGGCGGAGAAAACCACACATTAGCGATTCAGCAAACCCGCGCCGAAAACAACGGGAAGACCCTGGACATCGCAACCGTCATCTCCTTCGTGCTGCGCGATGGAAAGGTCGTCGAGGGCCGGGAGTTCTTCGAGGACACGGCCAAGGCCGACGAGTTCTGGACCTGAAGGTCGTCCACCAAAACTCCTTGACATCCCGAGTGGTGAGGTCTATTGCTTGGCATGTCCGCCCGTCCAGACCATTCAAGGAGTCTCCGCCTAATCCCGGCGGAAGTGGAAAGGAAAGAGTCATGGCCGCCACAGTGAACTACTTTGAAGTCGGTTCGCCGGACCCGGATGCCGCGCGGAGCTTCTACGGCCCGCTTTTCAACTGGACTTTTGGTGAGTCTTCGCCCGTCGGCTACCAGATGGTGAATGGCGACAAGGGTGGGCTATGGAACACCTCCTCGCTGGACAGGACATCCTGGGCGATCTTCTATGTGCAAGTCGACGACGTGAAGGCCGCGATCGCCCGGGCCGAGTCGCTCGGTGCGAGTGTGGCCCTCCCGTTCGTCGACAACGGCGCCATCGAGTTCGCGCACCTCCTGGACCCGCAAGGCAACCGTTTCGGTGTGTGGCGTCCAAAACAACCTGGGTGACGGGGAACAGACACCTTCCAGCATCGATGAAAAGGACGAAGTGCAGTGACACTCGATACATTGCCCGTACTCGATTTCTCACGTTTGAATGCCGGACCGGAAGAGGCTGCCCGGTTCCGTGACGAACTGCGCGATGCCATGCATGAAGTTGGTTTTCTCTACCTGGCCGGCCACGGCATCCCGCAGGAGTTGACGGACGCCATTCTCGACGTGTCGCGCCGCTTCTTCGATCTGCCCGAAGAGGAAAAGCTTGCGATCGAGAATATCCATAGTCCCCAGTTTCGCGGCTACACCCGGGTCGGCGGTGAGCTAACTGACGGTGGGGTTGATTGGCGCGAGCAGATCGACATCGGCGTCGAACGTGACGCCGTGGAGCCGGGTCCGGGTGTTGCGGACTATTGGCGCCTGGAAGGGCCCAATCTGTGGCCGGCGGCGCTCCCGGAAATGCAGGGGATCGTCTCAGAATGGACCGAACGGTTGAGTGCCATTTCCCTTACCCTGCTGAGGGCCTTGGCAGTTTCGCTCGGCGCGCCCGAGGACACTTTTGATGCTGCATTCGCCGCACGGGCTTTCCCGGTGCTCAAGATTGTCCGATATCCGGGGGAGTCCAACCCGGAACCAAAACAGGGCGTCGGGTCCCACCGCGATGGAGGCGTGCTGACGCTGCTCCTCGTGGAGCCCGGGAAGGGCGGCCTCCAGGTCGAGTACCAAGGGAAGTGGATCGACGCGCCCCAAGTGCCGGGAACCTTTGTGGTCAACATCGGCGAAATGCTGGAACTGGCCACGAACGGCTACCTCAAGGCAACCCTGCACCGCGTGATCTCGCCTCTTCGAGGCACTGACCGGATATCCCTGCCCTTTTTCTACAATCCTGCGCTGGACGCGAGGATGCCGCAGTTGGCGGTGAGCCCGGAGTTTCAAGCGAAGGCCCGCGGCTTGTCGGTTGACCCGACGAACAGCCCGATTCTTGAAACTTACGGTGACAACGCCCTCCGCTATCGGCTTCGGGCGCACCCGAACGTCGTCGCGGAGCATCACGAGGACCTGCTGACAGGCTGACGGGGCCGGAGGGACTGGCGGCGCCGGGAGGATAATGAGTGCGTGGACTTCGAATTGCTCACCATCCAAGACTGCCCGCACGGGTCTGCGGCCCGTGAGCTGTTTTCCCGGGCTTTGGAATTGGAAGGAAACGATCCAGCCTTGATTTCGGTCAGGGAGATCATGTCGGACGAAGAAGCCGCCGCGTCCGGATTCCACGGATCCCCGACATTCACCATCGACGGAACCGACCTCTTCGACTCGGAGGCCGAGCCTGCCATGGCATGCCGTGTCTACCGCACCGGCGGTGGCCTCTCGGGCTTGCCCAGCTTGGAAGCTCTTCGGCAAGCCATCCAGTCGCGGCTGGCGGCGTAGCGGGGGTGAGAGGTCCGGCCCGGTTTCCCGGGCAGGATCTCTCACCCGCCAGGCCAGTCAAGGGCGTGTGGTGAAGGATTCGACCTTACTGGGGTCGCGTTCAATGACAGGGTCGAGGACCGTGTCGATCCGAGCCAGCAGCTCCGGATCCAGGGTGATTCCGACGGCGGTGGCGTTGTCCACGAGCTGTTCGGGTCGCGATGCCCCCACGATGGCAGCCGAGACGTTGCTGTTCTGCAGGACCCAGGCTAGGGCGAGGGCGGCCATGGACAGGCCGGCTTCTTCCGCGATCGGTTTCAACGCCTGGACCCGTTCGAGTACCTCGGGACGCATGAACTTGTGCTCGGCCTTCAGCTCGCCTTCTTCCGTCGCGAAGCGGGAGGCCGAGGGCGCGTTCTGGCCGGGGATGTATTTGCCGGTGAGAACCCCTTGGGCAAGGGGTGACCAGCAAATCTGGCCCAAGCCCAGTTCCTGGCTGGTGGGGACGACTTCCTCCTCGATGACGCGCCAGAGCATGGAGTATTGCGGCTGGTTCGAAATGAGCTGTATCCCCAGTTCTTTGGCGATTGCGGCGCCCGCCCGGATTTCATCGACCGTCCATTCGGAGACGCCGACGTAAAGCGCTTTGCCTGCCCGGACGATGTCCGCGAATGCCTGCATGGTCTCTTCGAGCGGGGTTTCGTAGTCGAAGCGATGGGCCTGGTAGAGGTCGACGTATTCCGTGCCGAGGCGACGCAGGGAACCGTTGACGGACTCCATGACGTGCTTGCGAGACAGGCCTCGGTCGTTCTTGCCGTCACCGGTGGGGAAGTAGACCTTGGTGAAGATCTCCAGGCCTTCGCGCCGTACGCCTTTGAGTGCTTCGCCGAGGGCCGTCTCTGCACGGGTGCCGGCATAGGCGTCGGCGGTGTCAAAAGTGGTGATACCCAGGTCGAGGGCCTGGCGGACGCATGCGTTTGCGGTGTCCTGATCGATCTGATCACCGTGGGTGACCCAGTTCCCGTAGGCCAGTTCACTGATGTACATGCCGGATGAGCCGAGCTTGCGGTATTCCATGGCGTGCTTCTTCCTTGTCAGGCGGTCTCTGTCAGGTGGTTATGCGTTTTCGTGGGGGAGTACGTTCTCGTGCGCAGTGGGCGTGGGGGTGCGGTACTGCCCCTGACCACCAACGTTGCCGGAACCGTCAACGTGGTTTCGCTCGTTTCAGATGCTTGTAAGGCGGAGACCAGGAGACGTGCCGCTTCCGCCCCTTGTCGGGTCACCGAGTGGTCCATGGTTGTCAGGTCGAGGAGCCCGGAAAGCTCATGGTTGTCGAAGCCGACGACGGACAGGTCTCCGGGGACGCTGATCCCGGCACCGCGGAGGGTCCCGAGCACGCCGAATGCCATCTCATCGGAGGCGACGAAAACAGCTGTCGGCGGGATCTCGGCGCACAATAACCGGGCCATCGCTGATGATCCGCCTGCCGTCGTGTTTTCTTCGAAGACCTCATACTCAGGGCGATGGTCGAGCGCCGCTTCGCTGAGAGCGTCGCGGTAGCCAAGTAACCGATGCGCAGGGGGGACGCCTCCCAGGGTGCTTCCGGCTGCTTGCTCGATGCCGATGAAGGCGATCCGCTCATGCCCCAGGTTCAGCAGGTGGCGCACGGCGGAGCGACCCGCATCCCTGTCCTCCACCCGTACACACGGTAAGCCTGGTTGTTCGGAGCCCAGGACGGCCAGGGGAAGGCCCTGCTCCGTGAGGGCCGCCAGCTCTGCAGGTGTTGGTTGCAGGGCCAGGATGAGGACGCCGTCGGCTCGGCCCGGCAATGCAGGCCCGTCGAAAAACCTGCCGCGTGTGGCCTCATCCGCAAGTTCGTACAGCAGCACGTCGTAGCCGGCTTCACGCATGACGCTGCCGGCCGCCGCCAGGACCTGGCCGAAAAACCACTTGGACAGGCTCGGGGTGACGATCGCAACCGTGCGTGTCTTCCCCGTGGCGAGTCGGGACCCTGCAATGGAGGGTACGTACCCGAGTTCCCGCGCTATTCTTTGCACGCGCTTGCGAGTTTCCTCGGATATGCCAGGAACGTTTCGAAGAGCTCGGGAAACCGTTGAAACTGAGACCCCTGCGAGTTCGGCAACCGTGTCCACCGAAGATGTCATGCGCATCAGGATATCCCAGTGACGGTTCCTATCGCAAGCGCTTGCGAAACCCCTATTCCGTCACTCGGAGTTGGTGACTGCGGGGCTGCCTGCATAATACCTAGACCTTGTTGCGTCGGAACCTGGCCAAGGCCGCCACCACCCCGAGAGAAAACACTTTGGTTAACAATCACCCCGACAACTGGTTCGCCGATGACTTCTTCAAGGTCCCGGTCATCGCAGTGCTCCGCGGACTCACCCCCGCCGAAGCCGTCAAGTCCGCCACACGGGCCTGGGACGCCGGCGTCGAGCACGTCGAAGTCACTATCGAAACACCCGAAGCCGTGCCGACCCTTGCCGCCGTGGCCAGCGCAGCAGCCGAGAGAGGTGCCGCCGTCGGTGCCGGAACCATCATCCATATCGAACAACTGGACGTGGCAGCATCTGCAAACGCATCGTTCACCGTCTCGCCCGGCCTGGACGAAGGCGTCCTCCGGGGAAGTATCCTCCGCGGCCTCCCGCACCTCCCCGGTGTGGCCACCCCAAGCGAAATACTCCGGGCCAAAGCCCTTGGATTGACCTGGCTCAAGGCCTTCCCCGCTTCCCTGCTCGGACCCGAATGGATCAAAGCCATGAAAGGGCCCTTCCCCAACGTCCAGTTTGTAGGCCTGGTTGATGCCGGGGGAGGCGTCGGAACCGTCAGCCTTGAGGATCATCTGCCTTATCCCTGGATGCGGGCCACGGAAACCGAATGGACCACCCGTTCGCCAGGGATCGGGACTCGCGACCCGGCCCGTTAGCCGCGGTGAATCGCAGTAAGGCTGCTGGAATTCGGCAGAAAAACGTCCAGCCTTCAGGACGGTCGACTGAACCCAGCCATCACGTGGACTTATCGGCTTTGAAGCTGCGATTGCGAGAGAGTAAAGCGCGTCGCAACCATTTCCGGACCGAAGGCGGACCTGTATCCGCGGTGGACGGCGATGAGCTTTCGCCGGCTGATCCGGGTGCGTGCGGCTGGCGAGGACATAGATCCGTGATCAGTCCCATCCCTGCGCAGGCCCGCACCTCGCGGATACCCGCCACCGCCGCAGGCTTGGTTTCAAACTCCCGCGAGACGGCCATCACGGTCCCGTCCGCGGCCTTCAGTCGGAACCTGTACCGTTCGTGAGCATCGACAAACAGTTCAAACTTGCCTGCCATCGCTGACCTCCCCCCAAGTCGAGGACGATAGTCCTTTATGGGACCGTACCGGGGAGTCGCGAAAAAAGCAAAGCACCCTTAGCGTCGCCCTGATGCGCCGCGCGGCTCGGTCCTGGGCTTGCGGTTGCCGGATGGCCTACTGGCGTGTAACTTTGGCGATGCCAAGTAGGCTTAGTATTACCCGCCACCGCCGGGTTCGCGGTTCATTAGGAGGTACAGCAGTGGGTATCGGATCATCCATCTTCCTTATCGCCATAGGTGCCATTCTGGCTTTCGCGATCCCAGGAGATGTCGTGTCATTCATCGACCTCCATATGGTTGGCTACATCCTCATGGTCGTCGGGGTCATCGGCTTGATCGTTTCCCTCTTCGTGTTCGGCCCACGCCGGACCCGTCGAATCAGCGAAAGCCGCGCCACAGTAGACCCGGCCACAGGAGAACGAATCGTCACCAGGGACACCCGCGACGGCGGGCTATAGCATCGAGGCATGACCAAATACCTCATCTCCTTCCCGAGCGAAGCCTTGGTGCTCACCGACGATGAGTTTCCGATCGTCTCTGCCGAAGCCCACGCTGTGATCGAGGAGGCGAAGGCTGCCGGTGTCTACGTATTCGGCGGCGGGATCGATGAGGAAGTCGATCCCGTGCTGGTTTCCGCCGACGGCTCGGTGAGCACCGGGATCTATCCGGGCTCCGAACTCAAGGGTGGGTTCACCGTGCTGGAGCTGCCGACGCGCGCGGACGCGGTCGAGTGGGCGAGGAAGATCGCGGTGGCCTGCCGTTGCTCGCAGGAGCTCCGAGAGTTCATGTACGACCCGCAAAGCTAGCTTTCGTCAGCTCCGGCGCTGGTTCTTAGCCGCCGTTACCCTTGCCGTTGCCCTTGTGGCGCCCTGGGGCCGGTGCCACAGGAACCGGCGCAACCGGCGTCGATGTCTCAACGCTCGGTGAGGGCGTCGGCGTTGAGGTGCTCGGCGCGGGTGTTGCCGTGACGGACGGCTCCGGGGCGGAGGGAGGGGGTGGCTGGAAGGCGCTCACACCAACGATCACCAGGGCGCTGGTAAGAAGTGCAGCGCCGACGGCCCATGCCGATCTGCGCGCGCGGCTTAGGGGTTTCCCCCGCCATTGGCGCCTGCTTCGTACGGGCGGCACGACGACGGTACTGTCGCGCCCGCTTTCGCCCGCCGTTGCCACAGGCTGAACGCGCGTCTGGACGTCTGCTTTGGCCGTGCGGGGCGGGCGGTCGGGCATACGGGGAAGGGTCTGCGTGGCTCCGTTGGCGCCAGCGGGCGTCGCCGCAGGGACGCCGGAACCGAAGGCGCTCCGGAGTGCTTGCTCAACCTCTAGTGCGCCTGGCCGTTCAGAAGGCGGGGTCGATGTCATGGCGGTGAGGAGGTCAACCCACCGTGTCCCAAGGGCCTCCGGCACACGGGGCGGGCGGTGGAGCCTCGCAACGGCCGACTCGACACTCGTCCCCGGGTACTCGAGCTTTCCGGTCAGGCATTCGAGGAGGAGAAGTCCGAGGGAATAGATGTCGCTTGCCGGGCCGAGTGCAGAGCCGGTTGCCTGTTCCGGACTCAGGTATGCGGCGGTTCCCACAGTGGTGCCCGTCGCTGTCAGGCGCGTTCCCTCGATGATGCGGGCGATTCCGAAGTCGGTGAGCTTGGACCGGATGGGGGATCCTACGGGGGCATCGGCCATAAGGACATTGGCAGGTTTGATGTCGCGGTGGATGATCCCACGCCCATGGACGTATTCCAGCGCCGAAGCCAGATCTGCTCCGATGTGGGCTACGTCATGGGCTGCCAGCGGTCGTTCCCGCAATCTGGCATACAGGTCTGGACCGTGAATCAGTTCCATGGCGAGGAATGTCCGGGGTTGCTCAGGGTCTCGATGGTCGGTGCCGGCGTCGAAGAGAGTGACGAGTGATGGATGGTTGAATGTCGCCAGGAGGCGCATCTCGTTTTCATGCCGGGCAAGCTCGTCCGGCCCTCCCAGCACGGGAGCAAAGAGCTTCAGCGCCACGTCGCGGCCCAGCCTCTCATCCTGCGCCCGGTACACCGACGCCGTCGCGCCGCGGCCGATGAGGGTCCCCAGCCTGTATCGCTCGGCGACCAAGGTCCCTGGTTGTCCCGTGATAGGACCATCAAGCACGGCCACACCTCGCTTTCCTCGAACTGACGGAGCCCGTACAGTCTAGGCATACGTGCTAGCCGTTGACATACGTCCCCGCTGAAGTAATCGTCCGGCCCGGTCGAAAGGTTACGTTTCGTCCTGCACCACCGCAGAGCGGGCCAGCCCGAGGGTCCGTGAAACAGCGGCGAGTCAGATATTTCCTTCAGCCACTCGATCCCATCCGATCAGGCTCGGTGCGGCCGCATATGCCGCTATGAAGAATTTGCTCACCGGCTGACCGGTTCTTGGTTGCCAAGGAGTCGCAGTTCATCGCGCCGGGGGAGCCCCTCCCAGTCGCCGGGTACGAGGCACACAAAGGCACCCGAGCTGACTGCTGTCTGAAGACGATCCTCCGCGCCCAGGCCCTCCACGAATTCGGCTAGGTAGCCGGCGACGAACGCGTCGCCGGCGCCCACGGTGTCGACGGCTTCGATGACCAATGCGTCCTGCCTGAAGACCTGGCCGTCCACGAATGCCAAAGCGCCATCTGCGCCCAACTTGATAACCACTTGGCTGGGACCCATGGCGGCGATGCATCTGGCGGCCTCTTCGGGGTCGCGGACTGTCCCGACCGCGAGCTCGGCCTCCTCAATGCCCGCGAAAACGATGTCCACCTCCGGGATAATCTCGCGGTAGGCGCCTCCCGCGGTCTCGGCGTTCCAGAGCTTGCTGCGGTAGTTCAGGTCGAAGGATACCGGAACCCCGGATGCTTTGGCCGTAGCGATTGCATAGCGAAAAGTGGATGCTGCCTGGAGAGAAAGCGCCGGGGTGATGCCGCTGACATGGAGCAAGGCCGCCCCCGCAATTAACTGTTCATCGACGTCGTCGGGCGCAATCCGGGAGCCGGCACTGTCCGAGCGGTAGTAGGCAACTTTCTGGGCCGTGGGGGTGCGGCGTTCCTTGATCATCAGGCCGGTGGGCGCGTCGTCGTCCACGGCGACGCGGACATCCACGCCCTCAGCGCGGATCTCCCGCTCAACAAGCCGGCCGAGCGGATCCGCCCCGATGCGGCCGCACCAGATAGCCTGGACACCCAGGCGTTGCAGGCCGATGGCCACGTTGGACTCTGACCCTCCGATGCCAAGGCTCAAGACGGACGCATGGGCCAGCGGGCCAGGTGTGTCAGAAGCCATGAGCGCCATGGTTTCGCCGAGGGTGACGACGTAAGGTTTGGTGGTCATTGCTAGACGCCTGCCTCGTCAACGAGCGCGCGGACCCGCCGAGCCCGCGTGCTCAGTTCAGCTAGGCTCCCGCCTTTGAACGCGTCGCCGAGGAGCGGTCCTCCGAGGCTGACAGCCAGCGCGCCAGCGCGAATCCACGCAGGTACGTCTCCGATATTGACGCCGCCGGACGGGACCACTTGGATGTGCGGGAAGGGGCCGCGCAGTTGAGACACGTAGTCGGGCCCGACCGTGGAGGCGGGGAAGACTTTGACGGCAGTGGCGCCCAGCCTCCAACCGGTGTGGAGCTCGGTGGGGGTGAGCCCACCGGGAAAGACGGGCACGCCGCGTCGAGTGCAGGCGGTGATGACGTCCGGTTCGGTGATGGGCGTGACGATGTAGGCGGCACCCAGGTCCAGTGCTGCTTCGGCTTCGGCGACGGTAGTTATGGTGCCGACGCCGATTTCCACCGAGTCGCCGAACCGATGCTGCAACAGGGGAAGCTCGTCGAAGACGCCCGGTGTGCTCAGGGTCAGCTCGATGCTGAGCACACCGCCGTCCCGGAGGGCCTTGATGACGGGGGCGTAGTCCTTCGCATGCCGGGCCCTCAGCACTGCCACGACCCTGGTGTCGCGGAGGATGGCGGATGGTGCCGGGCGGGAGTCGGTGTCCGGGGCTTCGGGACGGAACATGGATGTCCTTCGTGCGGTGGTTGGCTGGCGGGCGTTCACGACGGCGGCACGGGCCGCCGTCGTGGACCGTCGGGTGCTATTGGACGTGCTGCGCTTCGGAGGTCACCGGGACAACCCCGCTTTTGCTGTGTGCTGCATCCTCGGGATCCGTGAGGTCACGGTTCAGGGTCTCGGGGGTCATCCGCGTGGCGATGAAGCTGATGAGCATGGTCGCCGACATGTAGATCGCTACGGGAAGCCATGAGTTGCTGAACATGCCCAGCAGGGCAGCGCAGATCATGGGAGCGATGCCTCCGCCGATGATGGAAGAGAATTCGCGGCCCAAGGTAACGCCTGCGTAGCGGTAGCGGCTGCCGAAGATCTCAGGGAAGTAGCTCATGTGCACGCCCACCACGCCTTGGCACGCCAGGACGAATCCGACCACGATCACCAGGACGATGGCGACCGGCGAGCCGGTGGTCAGGAGCAGGAACGCAGGGGCGGGGAAGAGGATGAGGGCGCCGGTGATGAGGGAGACAACGCGCCTGCGTCCGATCTTGTCTGACAGGGTCCCGAAGGAAACGGCCGCCACACCTCCACAGAGTGCACCGATCAACAGCACGGGCGGGATGAATTTAGGGTCCGTCCCGACTACCGAGATCAGGTACGAAGCCATGAACACCTGGATGGTGTAGGACTGGGTGCTGACGCCGAGGTTCATGAGGATGACGCGCAGGACGTTGGCCTTGCCGTACTTGGCAACTTCCCTCAGGGGTGCCGGGGGCTCCGTGCGGGCCTGCTTGATTTCCTCGAACACCGGTGACTCGTCCAGCTTGCGCCGGATGACCAGCGCGGCGATCGTGACGAAGATGCTGGAGAGGAAGACGAGCCTCCAACCCCATGTGAGCATGTCGTTGGGTGCCAGGGACTGGGCTGCGATCCACACGAGTGCGCCCAACGCCGTTCCGGCAGCGGCGCCAACCATAATCAGCGAGGCCAGTTTGCCTCGGGTTCCCGGGGCGGCGGATTCCGTGAGCAGCGTTGCGCCACCTGATTGTTCGGCGCCGGCGCCGAAGCCTTGGGCTGCGCGGCAGAGGCACAGGAGGACCGGGGCAAAGAGCCCGATCTGGTCGAAGGTCGGCAGGAGCCCGATCGCCAGCGTCGCCCCGCCCATGAGAAGCAGGGTGACCACCAGGATCCACTTGCGGCCAAGCCGGTCGCCGAAGTGGGAGAAGAAGATTCCGCCGAGTGGCCGGAACAGGAAGCCGACGGCGAAGGTGCTGAAGCTGGCCAGTAGTGCCGCGGCGGGGGAAATGTTGGGGAAGAAGAGCTTGCTGAAGACCAGCGCCGACGCCGTTCCATAGATGACGAAATCGTAGAGTTCCAGGGTGGTGCCGATGAGTCCTGCGACGGCGGCCTTCCGGACCTTGCTTTGGTCCACCGGTGTGGGTGGCAGGTTTGCTGCTGTGGTCATTTCCATACTCCTTTGAATGGATGTCCGCTGGCCCGTTCGTGAGCCGAGTCAGTAAGTGATGAGGACTTTGAGATTGGTGGGGTCTGTCACCGGGGCCGCGAGCGCGGCCGCGGCGTTGGTGAGGTCAAACGTGGAAGTGACGATGGACCGGAGGTCCACAACTCCCGATGAAGCGAGCTGGATCGCCGTCGGGAAGGCGTTGGCGTACCGGAACGCGGTCACGAGGTCGATTTCGTAGCGTTGGAGGAATCCGAGCGGGATCCCGTTCACGGTGGGCCGTGCTTGGCCGACCACCGTTGCCCGGGCAGCAGGGGCCAGGGTTTGAATGCCATCGGCCAGGGCGCGGGTATTGCCGGAGCACTCGATCAGGCGATCCAAGTCCTTCAACTCCAAGGCCGTCACTGAGGTGTTGATGGCCTGAGTGGCGCCGAACCGGGCCGCAACAGCCAGGCGGTCGTCGTTGACGTCTGTCACAATGATCTCCGACGCGCCGCGGGAGGCCGCCACTTGCGCCACGAGCAGGCCGATCGGCCCTGCGCCTGTGATCAGGACCCGGTGTCCGGCCTGGACCTGCGCCCGTTCAACCGCCCAGACGGCGACGGCGAGCGGTTCGATCGCTGCCCCGATGTCGGCCGGGATGTTGGCCGGAAGTTCGTGAAGGGCAGCCTCGGGCACCACCACGTGGCGCGCGAACAGCCCGTCAGTCGGCGGAGAACCGAAGCACGTCCCCGTCGGACAGAGGTTGTAGCGCCCGGAGAGGCACGTTGGGCAGTTCCGGCAGGGCAGCGCCGGTTCAATCACGACGGCGGTGCCCACAGCGATGCTGGCTGCCTCACCGGCTGCGACGACGACGCCTGCACCTTCATGGCCGAGAACCGTGGGCTGGTGAAGGACGTTGGTGCCGTTGCGACCGTCGGCGAAATAGTGCATGTCCGAGCCGCAGATCCCGCCGGAGCGCATCTCGACCAGGACATCGTTCGGTCCGAGGGACTTCAGGGATTTCTGTTCGATGCGGAGATCTCCTGCGCCGTGCAGAACGGCCGCTTCCGTGGTCAGCGGGAGAGAGGATCCGTCGGCGCGGCGGACTGCTTGGGTGGTCATCGGATGCTCCGGATCTGGGCGGGAAGTGAGGTTGACTCGGCTGCCGCGTTTGCGGCGGCGAGGGGTCCTTGCCGGTGGACGATGTCGATCAGTTCACCGGTGCGGCGGATGAAGTCTCCACGGGTCGCGAGTTCGTCACCTAAGAGATGGTGTTCGCCGAGTACCTTGGCGGCGAGGTCCCGTCCGGAGGAGGATCCCGCTGCGAGCTCCTGGAGTGTTTCCCGCGCGGGGTCTTGCATTTCGTTGGCGTGTTTGCCGGGGTCGAAACCCTGGAGGGGTGCGATGCATGACAGATATGCGGCCGTGGTGAGGGCGAGGTAGTGGGGCACCGCGCCGGCGTCGAGCATTTCCAAGGCTGGAACCGGGATCCGCTGGCGGAGTTTGACGGAACCGTCGCTGCCCACCTGGCTGGTCCGGTGCCCCAATGCCGAGTTGCGCCAACGCGAGAAGAGCTGCTCCACGTAGGCGTCGACGTCGACGGCGGCGGGTACAGTCACGCTCGGAAGGTACTCATCGCGGAGTACGCGGCGGGCGGCTGCCTCGATATAGTCCGTGCCCGTGGCATCCGGAATGGTCGCTGCGCCGGACAGCGCTCCGAGGTAGGCGATCAGCGAATGGGTGCCGTTGAGGAGCCGGACCTTGAGCTGCTCGTACGCCGCGACGTCGTCCGTAAAGATGGCCCCCGCAGCCTCCCAGGCCGGGCGGCCCGCGATGAAGTTGTCCTCTAGGATCCACATTGTGAAGGGCTCGGCAGGTACGGGGATCTGGTCGGCGTAGCCGAGTTGCTCGGCGACAAGGCTACGGTAGTGGTCTGTCGTGGCGGGTACGATCCGGTCCACCATGGACGACGGGAAGGTGACGTTGGCACCGATCCAATGCAACGTTTCGGCGGCTTCAGCCGTCGGCAACAGTGATGCGAATTCGCGGACCAGGCGTTGGGTGTGGTGCCCGTTGTCTGCGAGGTTGTCGCAACTGAGGACCGTCACTGGTTTGCCGTGGGTCCGGGCCCGCTGCTGGAGGCCCCGGACGATCTGCCCGATCGGCGTGCGGGGGACTGAGCTGTTCGCGAGGTCGTGCTGGACGTCAGGATCGGCAACGTTCAGCGAGCCTGTTGCCGGGCTGTAGGTGTAGCCGTTTTCGGTGACCGTCAGAGACACGATGCGCGTGGTCTCGGCGCCAATGGCGGCCACGACGCGTTGAGGGTCCTTTGCTGCTACGAAAACGTCCGTATGCACGCGCGGGGTTGAGAACCTGGATCCCTCGGGCGAGATTTCGACGACCGTGTAGAGCATGTCCTGGGCGTGCATGGCATCGGTGATGGCTGAGGAACGGCTGGAAATCCCGATGATTCCCCAGTCGCCGCCCTGCGCCGCGATTGCGGCATCCGTATAGATTGCCTGGTGCGCTCGATGGAAGTTTCCGAAGCCGAGGTGCACGATGCCGGGAGCAGGGGCGACGGTCCGGCGAAGGATTCCGGAGGTTTCCGCGTTCAGCTGCGGGAGGCTTGACGTGACCACGATTCACCAGTCCTTCATGGAGCCGTCGAGTTCCCGGGCAATGGGTAGGTAGGCCTGCGTGTAGGGGAACCGGGCTGCGGCGTCTTCATCCACGTGGACACCCAGGCCAGGCTCGTCACCGGGGTGCAGGTAGCCGTCTTCGAAGCGGAAGCTTGATTGG
This sequence comes from Arthrobacter sp. 01T419, assembly GCF_056398865.1. Taxonomy (NCBI): domain Bacteria; kingdom Bacillati; phylum Actinomycetota; class Actinomycetes; order Micrococcales; family Micrococcaceae; genus Arthrobacter; species Arthrobacter sp. 01T419. The sequence continues at coordinate 456,459 of NZ_JBFTQF010000005.1, read as the reverse complement.
AAGACCTCGGACACCAGGGGGTCGTAGCCCATGTATTCCTGGATGGCGAAGTTGCTGGTGGCGAGGCCGAGGTGCAGTGATGCGGACAGGTTGATGGGGGAGACGTCGGAGGGGCCGTGGGGTGCGCCCTTGATCTGGTAAACCTCGGCGAGAGCCAGGATCTTGCGGACGTGGGAGATGCCTCCGGCATGCACCACGGCGGTGCGGATGTAGTCGATGAGCCGTTCAGTGATGAGCAACTCGGCATCCCAGACGGTGTTGAAGACTTCCCCGATAGCGAGCGGAATGGTGGTCTGCTGTCGCAGCGTGCGCAGCAGCCGCTGGTTCTCGGCGGGGGTGACGTCCTCCAGCCAGAACAGGTCCACGTCTTCCAGGGAGCGGGCAAGCCGGGCTGCCTCGGTGGGGTTGAGGCGGTGGTGGACGTCGTGAAGCAACTTGAGCTCGGGTCCGACGTGCTCACGCACTGCGGAGAGGATCTTTGGTGCGTGGCGCAGGTAGGCGGAGGTGTCCCAGTCTTCTTCGACAGGTCCGGCGCCGCGGCCCGCGGGTTCGTAGCTCGCGGCGCCTTTGGTGACGCCGTAGACCTTGTCGAGCCCGGGGACACCGGACTGGGCACGGACGGCGCGGAAGCCTTGTTCGCGGCGCTGGTCTACCGAGTCCAGCAGTTCCGGCAGGTCCCAGCCGGTGGCATGCGTGTAGGTGAGGATCTTGTCGCGGGCTGCGCCGCCCAGGAGCTGGTAGACCGGAACACCGAGGGCCTTGCCCTTGATGTCCCAGAGCGCGAGGTCGACGGCGCCGATCGCGGCCATGGTCACCGGGCCACGGCGCCAGTACGCGCCTTTGTAAAAGTATTGCCAGGTGTCTTCGATGCGGTCTGCGTCCCTGCCCAGCAGGGCCGGGGCAAGGTGATCGCGGAGGTAGCTCGCGACGGAGAGTTCGCGGCCGTTGAGGGTGGCGTCACCCCACCCGACGATGCCGTCGTCGGTAGTGATCTTGAGGGTGACGAAGTTGCGGCTCGGGCTGGTCACCAGGACGTCGACGTCGACGATTTTTCGGGTCATCGGGAAATCACTACATTCTTCAGGGTTTCGTTTTTGGAAAGGCGGGTGATGTTTTCGGCGATCTCGAGTGCGCGGCTGCGGAAGGTCTCTGCGGTGACGCCGGAGGAGTGCGGGGTCATGATGATGTTGTCCAGCCGGCCGAAAGGAAGTGTGGACGGTTCACCGCGGCCGTCAGCGCCCGGGTATTGGTACCAGACGTCTATCGCGGCCCCCGCGATCCGCCGGTCTTTCAGCGCTTCGTAGAGCGCGGGTTCGTTGACGACGGGTCCGCGTGCAATGTTGACGAGCAACCCGTCCGGGCCAAGGTCGTCGAGTTCAGCTGCACTGATGATGCCGGTGGTTTGCTCCGAGAGCGGAATGCTGACCACGAGGATGTCCGATTCACTGAGTGCCTCGCCAAGCCGTTCGGTAGTGCCGGCCCAGCGCAGGGAGTTCGCTTCCGCGTCGACGCTGCCGCTGCGGGTGATGGAGATGCCTTCGGCGCCGAAGGCCTTGAGGAGCGACCATGCCGCCCCCCCGATGTGTCCGAACCCGAGGAACGTCACCACGGCACCGCGGAGTGTTTCGGGCTGCCGGATCTCGGAGGAGTAGACCGAGGATGACCAGACGCCGCTCCGAAGTGCCGCGTCCTGGCCGATCAGGTTGCGGCGAAGGGCCACCAAAACGGTGGCGATGTGTTCGGCAATGGAACTTTCGTGGTGGAAGGTGTTCGCGCAGACGGCCCCGACGGGCAAAGCGGAGGCGTCGATGCCGTCGTAGCCGGCACCACCCACGTGCACGAGCCGCAGATTGCTGGCGGCCGCGCCCATTGCCTCGGTGAAGCGTGGCCCGACGTAGACGTCGGCATCTTTGAGGTCGGTGAGTACCGCATGCTCGCTCCAGCTGTCGTGCCAGGAGGTAAGGGCACCCTCGGGGAGCGCGGCCTCGAAAGTGGAGCGGTGGGGCATTAGGTTGGGGTCTGCGATGACGATTCTCATGGTTACTTTCCCTGGAGGGCTTGCTCTGCGGTGCGCGCAGCAAAGGTGGAGCCACGCACAATGAGTTGTGAGCTGAGGTGGACGGCTTCCGTCGCGGTGGGCTTTCCGGCCATCTGCTCGAGGAGGAGCTCGAGGCTGAGGGCGCCGCTTCGGTCAATGGGTACGCGGACAGAGGTGAGCCCGGGTTCTGCCGCGGCGGCGATGTCGAGGTCGTCGATGCCGACAACGCTGATGTCCTCGGGGCAGTGGTAGCCGAGGGTCCGGGCGCCGGCGAGCATGCCGATGGCGACCAGATCGTTGTATGCAATAACTGCGGTGGCGCCGCTGGCGACCACCGACGCCGCCGCGGCTAGTCCGCCGTCGACGGTTGCATTCTGGTTCCCCACGGTGACGAGTTCGATGCCCCAGTCGGCGCAGAAGCGGGTGATCGCGGCAAGTCGTTGGCCGTTGGCCCATGACGACGCAGGTCCGGGGATGTAGGCGAGTTTGCGGTGGCCGAGGGCGTAAAGGTGCTCGACGGCCTGGCGGATTCCTTCGCCGGCCTCCATGAGCACCCGTGCCGCGTGCTCGGCCTCGCCATTGATGACAACCAGCGGAGCACTCCCGGCGAGCTCGTGTATCTGTGCGGAAGGCAGCCGGGGCGAGCAGAGGATGATGCCGTCCACGCCCGTCGCGAAGGACTCAAGGTGGGCCCGTTCCCGGGAAGAGGATTCCGAGGTGTCGGCGAGGACCATTCGGTGGCGGCCGTGCCATGCCTGGTCCTGGATGGCCTTGATCAGGGCCGCGAAGACTGCGTTGGAGATGTCCGGGACGATGACGCCGAACGTTCGGCTGCCCGTGACTCCGGGCGCGTCGTAGCCCAGCTGCTCGGCCGCGGCCATGACCTTCTGCCGCGTTTCGGCTGCCAGGCGGCCGGGGTCTCCGAATGCGCGCGACGCCGTTGCCAAGGATACCCCTGCCAGCTTTGCGACATCCGTGAGTTTTGCCGACATCTGTCCTCCAGTTGCTTCGTTGAAACCTTGTCCTGCAAGTATGAAAATGCTTGTACAAGTTTGTCAAGAGTTTGCATGAGGTTGTTGGGGCTCCCGGGTTGTCTGGACCCGTTGAGCGTCGCGTAGTCGCGGAGTAGGGTGGCCCCACCGCCAACTCGCACTATTTGATGAGGAACGACCATGCCACATCTGAGACTTCGACTGGCCACCATGACGGCAATACTTGCGCTGAGCGTGACGAGCGGCGCCGTCGCCAGTCCTGCGTTTGCCGATCCGCGCCAGACTGAAAAGACCGCTACCGCCGCCGGATATGGCGGTGCGGTGAGCACCGTTGACCCTGAGGCATCCGCCGCCGCGATCGAGGTGCTTCGCAAGGGCGGCAACGCAGCCGACGCCGCCGTCGCAGCGGCCGCGACCCTGGGCGTCACCGAGCCGTACAGTGCCGGGATCGGAGGTGGCGGCTACTTCGTGTTCTACAACGCGAAGACCGGCAAGATCGGCACGATCGACGGCCGCGAAACCGCCCCCGCGGCCATGACGCACGACGCATTCATCGATTCCGCCACAGGCAAGCCGTATAACTTCACCCCCGAACTCGTCACGAGCGGCGTCTCCGTGGGTGTCCCCGGAACCGCGGCCACTTGGGAACGCGCACTGGACCGCTGGGGTACTTTGAGCCTGGGCGACGCCCTCCAACCCGCCATCAAGGTCGCGACGCGAGGTTTCGTGGTCGATCCCACCTTCCGCCAACAGACACTCGACAACAAGCTCCGCTTCGCGGCGTTCAGCTCCACGAGCAAGCTGTTCCTCCCGGGAGGCGACGCACCCGCCGTCGGAAGCGTCTTCCAGAACCACGACCTCGCCGCAACGTACCGGCTCCTCGCGAAGCAGGGCACCAGCGCCTTCTACAGCGGCCCACTCGCTGCTGAGATCGCAGCAACAGTCCAGGCGCCGCCAAAGACGGCCACCACCACGCTGCCGATCCCCGTGGGGCACATGACCACCGAAGACCTCGCGGCGTACAAACCCCTGGACCAGGCGCCCACGCACGTCGACTATCGCGGACTTGACGTGTACGGCATGGCCCCGTCGAGCAGCGGGGGCACCACGGTAGGCGAGGCCCTGAACATCCTGGACACCGTCAACCTTTCGGAAATGTCCAAGCCCGCTGCCCTGCACTACTACCTTGAGGCGAGCGCGCTCGCTTTCGCCGACCGTGGAAAGTACGTGGGCGACCCAGCGTTCGTTGACGTTCCCACCGCCGCGCTCACTGACCCGCTGTTCGGCAAGGAACGCGCCTGCCAGATCGACCCGCTGCACGCGGCCACGAAGCCCGTCGCACCGGGGGATGTGTCCGGGTACGACGGCGTGTGCCCGGCTTCTGCTGCCGCGCTCGCCGATGAGAAGGACACGGAAAACATCTCGACGACCAACATGACGGTCGCGGACAAGTGGGGAAACGTGGTTGAGTACACACTCACCATCGAGCAGACTGGTGGATCGGGCATCGTCGTTCCAGGGCGGGGGTTCCTGCTCAACAACGAGCTGACCGATTTCTCGGCCGTCTACAGCGCTAGCGATCCCAACCGGATCGAGCCGGGAAAGCGCCCGCGCTCCTCGATGTCGCCGACCATCATCCTCAAGGACGGCAAACCGTTCCTCGCCCTCGGGTCACCCGGCGGATCGACAATCATCACCACCGTGTTGCAGACCATCCTGAACAGGGTGGACCTTGGCATGAGCATTTCTGACGCGATCGCCGCCCCGCGTGCTTCACAACGGAACACTGCCAAGGTCACTGCCGAGCCGGACTTCATCAAGGCATATGGGAGCCTACTGACACCGTATGGCCATCAATTCACGCCATCCGGTGACGCTTTCACCTCAGCTGCGGAAATCGGTGCGGCAACAGCGATCGAGTTCAGGCCTAACGGGCGCATGATCGCCGCCGCCGAGCCGGTCAGACGGGGAGGAGGCTCGGCGATGGTGCTGAACCCGTCTCGATGAGCCGGAACCACCGGACCTCGTCCATTCGGTCCGCTGTGGTGCTGACGCCAAGGGCGGCCCTGGGGTAACTTGTCCCCATGGCTACCGAAGCAACTACCCTCAACGTTGACGGGCCGAACGGTTCCCGGGAAATGCGGATCTCCAGTCCCAACCGGGTTCTCTGGCCGGAGGTGGGCCTGACCAAGCTGGACCTCGCCCATTACATTGCTGATGTCGGGGAAGCATTCATAGCGGCGAACGGGGACCGGCCGGTCTCCCTGCAGCGCTTTTCGGACAACATAGACGGAGAACAGTTCTTCTCCAAGAATCCGCCGAAAGGAACCCCAGACTTTGTCCGGTCGGTAAAGGTGATCTATCCGAGTGCGCGATCGCATCCCCAATTGGTCCTCGACGAGCCAGCCGCGGCCGTGTGGGCCGTCCAAATGAACACGGTGGTCTTCCATCCGTGGCCGTCACGCGCCGAAAACACCGATAACCCCGACCAGTTGCGGATCGACCTGGACCCGCAGCCCGGAACAGATTTCGACGACGCGATTCCTGCCGCGCTTGAGCTGAAGAACGTGCTTGCGGAGGCCGGGCTGACCACCTTTATCAAGACCTCAGGAAACCGGGGACTTCATGTCTATGCTCCGATTGAACCCTCGCATGAGTTCCTGGACGTTCGGCATGCCGTGATTGCCGCCGCCCGGGAGCTCGAGCGGCGGATGCCGGGCAAGGTCAGCACGGCTTGGTGGAAGGAAGAACGAGGCGAACGGGTGTTCGTGGACTTCAACCAGGCCAACCGCGACCGCACCATAGCAGGCGCCTACAGCCCGCGCGCGCTCGCTCATGCGCCGGTCTCATGTCCAATCACTTGGGAGGAACTGGAAACTGCCAACCCGAAGACCTTCACCATCCTCACCGTGCCCGGAAGGCTGAAATCCGTGGGGGACCCTTGGGGTGACATGAACTCCAAAGCAGGGAAAATTGACCTCTTGCTTCAATGGTGGGAACGCGATCTCGGGGCCGGGCTCGGGGAGCTGCCGTTCCCGCCCGACTACCCGAAGATGCCGGGTGAACCACCGCGTGTACAGCCAAGTCGAGCGCGCAAGCATGACTGACCAACTACGCCGTCCCAAGGTGCGGCGCCACGCGTCATTGTGAGGATAGTCACGATGGGACAAAGGTGGAAGAATGAGGGCTGGACCAAAACGGCCGGCGGCGCATCTTGCCTGCTGAGACCCAGGTGAGTCCCCCAGTGCGCCGTCGGTCCTGACGTTGTCGGCCTCTTACGCCGCGCCGGTCCATCTCGGCGCGGCTGACGCTCGCCGGAGTTCCTTGGCGCGGGTGCGGAATCCGTCTGCGGCCTTCCGCGGTTCGTGATGTGCCTGGGGACCAGCACCGTGGGGAACCGCGCTCGGACGAACGGTCGCGGCGGGTTCGCGTACGACGGCCGCCGGGCAAAGGTCGGTGACCAGTCCCATACCTGCACACTCCCGCGCAGCGGCGATGCCGGCGACAACCGCGGGCTTGTCCTCGAACGGCGCCGAAACAGCGATGACCGCTCCGTCAGGTGATTTGATGCGGAACCTGAAAAAGGACTCCCCATCAATAAACACTTCAAATATGCCGGCCACTGCTACCTCCCGGTCTGCGGATCCTGCTCAGTAGCGACTCCACTACGAGCGGGACGGAGCATCACTGCATTCCGCGTCCGCTGCTCTGATTGAACAACCACCGTGAACCGTCTTTCACGTGATATTCAGTCTGTGCTGGCTGCGTTGAGGCTAACAAGACCGCGTGAGTAAACCCTGTGTAAAAAGTGTGCAACCCCGGGCGGGTCAATTGCCGTTGGCCCGGTTCATCAGGTGCTCAAGCAGGGCTAGTTCCGGGAACCCGGGGTGTCGGGCAATGCTGGACCTGAGTTTTGCCCTGAGGTGTTCGCCGCTCGGCTCGGTTCCGCTGAGGACTTCGCTGATGATGTCCTGCGCTTGCTCACGCAGGCCCGCCAAGCTGTCACTGTCGTCCCCGGGAACCAGAACCGGTTCCGGTTCGACAAGCGGGTCTTGAGACTCCAAAGGTTCCGACACTGCCAGCTCCTGATATTTCATTCCGGCGAGTTCCGGCTGAGTCCGGAATTCACCCTCATCCACTCTAGATGGTAATGAGGGCGCCCGGATTGTTCATCGCTTGCGGATCAGAAGGATGAATATGGCTTCGAAACGACGGTTTGTGACGCGAAACCCATGGCGGATGGCTGGGCCTTTCCTTGGGGCGCCAGCTATCCCGCCCGGTGAAGGCGAGATAGCGCGCGGCATTTGATTTGCTCTTTCGTACCAATCATGGTCCAGGGCAAGAGTGTCCCCCGGGTTGGGCCGGATGGCGGCGCGGCTGTCGTCGACTGTGGCGCGCGCCCTGAGAGTCTAGATCCGAGCAGGGAACGACGACGGCGGGCGTGCGGGTGCGCCACGCTGGCGGTCGCACCGTTGCTTGTCAGTCCATGACCAGGTCGCGCGCAGCAGCAGCGATGTGGCGTGCGGAAATACCTGCGGCGTTGAGCAAGTCCTTGGGTTCGCCGGAACCCGGAAGTTCCCTTACGGCAAGCAGTGCCAGATGGAGCTTGGGAGTGTTGGCACTCGCGAGGGCTTCGACGACGGCCGAACCAATGCCGCCTTGGGCGTAGTGGTCCTCTGCGACAACAATCCGACCATCGGTTTCGAGGCACGTCCGGCGCAGGGTGTCGACGTCGATCGGCTTGACGGAGTAAAGGTCGATCACGCGGGCTTTGATTCCCGACTGGGCCAGTTGCTCGGCCGCTGCGAGGCATTCGTGGAGTGTGACGCCGGCGCCGATGAGCGCCACCTGGTCGTCCGGGCCGGCTCCGTGGACCTTGCTTCCGCCAAGGGGAAATTGTTCGTCCGGACCGTAAATCACTGGATAGGCTCCACGAGTGGCACGCAGGTAGGAGATTCCGGGGTTGTCTGCCATGGCGCTCACGAGTTGCGCTGTGGACGGGGCGTCGGCCGGGTACAGCACCGTGGAACCGTGCACCGCCCGCATGGCGGCAATGTCCTCCAGGGCCATTTGCGAAGGACCGTCCTGCCCGATTTCTACACCGGCGTGCGTGCCGACGAGACGGATGCTCACCTCAGAGACCCCCGCCATCCGGATGAAGTCGAACGGACGCGAAACCAGGAACGCAGCGAAACTTGAAGCGAAAGCCACATATCCGCGCACCGAAAGGCCGATGGCTGCGGCAACGAGCTGCTGCTCGGCGATGAAGATTTCGAAGTACCGTTCCGGGGCTGCCTCCTTGAAGTCGCCGGCATGTGTTGAGTTTCCCACCTCCCCGTCGAGGACCACCACTTCGGGGCGGACCGTGAGCGCTGACACGGCGGCGCCGAAGGCGGCCCTGGTGGCGACTTTTTCGCCAACGTTCCAGTGTGGAAGCGTGACTGTAGCCTGGGCGTCCGCCGTGATTGCCGGTGTGCCGGACTCCGGAAGACGGGTGGTCACGTGGACGCTGCTTGGCCCTCCAAGGCCCGCTATGGCTTTCTCGGCCATGTCCGCCGGGAGCGCCTTGCCGTGCCAGCCGTTCTGGTCTTCGATCTCAGGTACCCCTTTGCCCTTGATCGTCTTGGCCAGAATGACCGTCGGTTTGTCAGGCTCGCTCCGGGCCCGGCTCAGGGCGTCGTCGATCTGGCCAAGGTCATGACCGTCGATGATGATTGCCCGTGCCCCGAAAGCCTCAACCCGCCTGGCGTAGGCCTCCATATCCCACTGAAGTTCGGTAGGGCCGTCCTGGCCAAGCCGGTTGACGTCTACGACGGCGGTGAGGTTGCCGAGCTTGTAGTAGGCCGCCTTGTCGAGGGCCTCCCAGATGGACCCTTCAGCCAGTTCGCTGTCTCCGCACAACACCCAGGTATGGAAGGGCAGCTTGTCCAGGTAACGCCCTGCGAGGCTTACCCCGACTGCGACCGGCAGTCCTTGTCCCAGCGAGCCGGTAGCCACCTCGACCCAAGGCAGAACCGGAGTCGGGTGGCCCTGAAGCCGGGCACCAAACCGGCGATATGTGTTGAGCAGCTCATCTTCATCGACAACACCAACGGCCCGGTACATCGAGTAGAGGAGCGGGGAAGCGTGCCCCTTCGAGAAGATCAGGTGGTCATTGTTCGGCAAAGACGGGCGATTCCAGTCGTAACGTAAGTGCCGCGTGAGGAGGACGGCCATGAGATCCGCGGCCGACAAAGACGAGGTGGGGTGGCCTGAGCCGGCACGAGTGCTGCACCTGATGGAGTCCACCCGAAGTTGCGTGGCCAGGGACCTGACGAAATCGGCTTCTCCGGTCTCCAGAGGCGCAGGGGATATTCTTGGATCTTTTGTCACGTCAGTTGCCTTCCATACACTCAGGGCGGCCGTTTTGTCCTGACTATTCGCCGCGACTTATTCGCCCCGCGGGAGAGCCCAAGTGCTGAGACTCCCTGTGCTTCCTCTAACCGCAGGGCCCTTCAGTACGACTCTTCGGTGTCCCCATTCTTATCAAGGAACTCCTCTGGACACAGGGCTACGTCCGGCTCTTCCTGCCGCTGATTGCGCCATAAATCAGCAGTACTACTACCGAGCCACCGATGGCGAGCAGCCAAGTCCGTACCGAGAAGAATTCCTGGAGGCCGCCACCGAAAATCAGGCCGCCTATCCACCCGCCGAGGATGGCGCCCACGACCCCCAAAAGCATGGTGATCAACAAGCCGCCGCCTTGCCTGCCGGGAATCAGCAATTTGGCAATTGCACCCGCGATGAGTCCCAGCAAAAGAAATCCTAAAAATCCCATCACTTTCTCGCTTCCTTGAAGAGAAATTCACCAATTGGTTGTCGAAATTACCCGGACCAGAGTGATTCCCGAATGGCCTACTCGATCGTGCGGGGCGGTTCTCCCAGAGGGTGGGTAGGCGGGAAGGGCAAGCCCGGGTCCGGATCGGGGACCGGGGAAGGGCCTGGCTCAGGCAGGGGAACCGGCTCGGGGCTTCCCGGGTGAGGCCCTGGTTGGGGTTCGGGGCCCGGGGTCGGGACGGGAGTTGGCCCCGGCTCAGGCAGCGGCACCGGCTCCGGTGTTGGGGTTGGGCCGGGTTCCCTGGTGGGATCCGGGTCTCGCGTTGGATCGGGAGGGAATTCGCTCATTGTTTGCTCCTCGAATCGTGAATGGATCAAAGCCGGGCTAGCGTCAGAGCCGGCCCGTTCGCTAGCCGGCCCTGACGGTATTTCGGCCTATGTACCCGGCTTGGTCTCGATATCGCGCCGCTCAACATCCCGATCGTCGGCGGGAACAGTGGGCGGCTCCTCTGTGGTGTAGTCGCCCTGGATCCCTTCAATGGGGACATCCGGGACCCTTTCCGCACCGTAGTCGCCCTCGGTGTACTGGCCGACGCGCGGGTCCTCGTTTGCGGCGGCGGGCGCCGTCAGATCAGGGTCGATGGGTGGTAGTTCGGAGGTGGTCTCGACGCCGGACGCCTCCCCGCTGTCATCGACGTCGCCACTGGCCACCGTGCCTCGCCAGGCGCCCGTTTCCTGGCCCCGTGCCTCGATGAACTTCTTGAACTTGTCCAGATCGGCAGAAACCCTCAAGTCGTCGATGCCGACGAGCGCGCCGGTCTTCTCGGCGAAATTCTCCGGCTCCCATTCGATCTCAACATTGACTCGGGTGCGATCCGGGCCCAGAGGTTCGAAGCGTACAGAGCCTGCGTTCCGGGGACCGTCAATACTTGCCCAGCTGACTAGCGAATCCGGAACCTGCTCCAGGATTTGGGCGTTATAGTCGCGCTTGACGCCGCCGACGTTGGTGGAGAAATGCAACGCGGTATCGTCGATCTGTTGGACCGACTCAACGCCCTTCATGAATTCCGGGAAAGTCTCGAACTGGGTCCACTGGTTGTATGCCACTGATACGGGCACTTCCACATCAATTGCTTGGTTAACGGTAGCCATGTTCATGCTCCTTTGGGTTGTCCTCGGTTGATCCGGTATTCGACTCGTCCAATTCGGCATCGGCTGACGGTGCAGAGGCCAAACCGTCGCTGACCGCTTCCGATGTCGATCCGCTTTCGCTGTCCTGGGGTTTCGCCTTCTGGTCGCCGGGTCCTGCTGTTTCTTGTTCCGGCGTAGGAGTTCCATAGCCTCCTGCTACCTCTTCCTCGGCTGAGTGCTCTTGGTCCATGTCCATGTCGTCCTTTCCGATGTCCAGCCGACCGAATTCGTCAACGGCGCGTTCCACGATGGATTGGCAGAATTCTTCGGACCGGGCGTCGCCCGGGAGGGGCAAGGCCCTGGTTCCCGCCTTCCGGATCCAATCCGTCGTGTTCCGGGCGTCCTCGGCTTCTTCCGGTAAGTGGGAGAACGCAACGTCCGCGCCTTCCCTGGCGAAGGCGATCCCCACGGCTGCTCCGATCCCGGAGTCACCCCCTGTGATGAGGGCTGCCTTGTGCGTCAAGCGGCCGTGGCCCGCGTAGGAATGCTCGCCGTGGTCCGGAGCCGGATCCATCAGGCCGGTCAGCCCCGGCTGCTTCTGTTCCTGCTGGGGGAAGGGTCCCGAGTGGTAGCCAGAACGTGGATCCTTCGGCGGGGAAAACTGGGCGATATCGGCCTGTTCCACTCCAGCTTGCTGCGATTCTGGCTGGTTCATGATCACCTTCTTCGTCGGCTTTCATCCTTCGCGTCAGCTGCTACGACATCGAAACTAGTAGCCCGGGCGGACTCTGTCCATGGATTCGGGAAAATTGATCAGTAAACTTACTATGTCGATCGACGCAGGCTTGGATCGGCCCGATTTCCAGCTCCCGAATCAGGGATTCCGGTTATCGGGGCCCGCGCCTGATTTTGGTTCCAGTCGGCTGTACTTGGGAGACCAGGACAGCAGGGGGTATAGCAGCACCAGCGCCGCGAGGGCCAGGAGGATGCCGGCGCCAGCAGCAGTGCCCGCTTCCGGACCGAGGACAACGCTGAAGATTAGCCCCGCGCATCCCGCGATCAGCAGGGCGACGCAGGCAAGGACGGACTTGACGATTTTGTCCCCTGCGGCCACCAGGCGCGATTTGACGTGGTGCTGGAAGAGCCTGCGATGCAGGCTGACCGGCACCAGCATCAGTCCGGTAGTCATTGTTGCGAGGACCACCAACACCAGGTACAACCACTTTTCCAGCTCGGTCAAGGTGCCAAATCGCTGCTGGAATGGAAGAGTCAGCAGAAAGCCTCCGATAATCTGGACGCCGGTCTGCAGCACACGCAGTTCTTGGAGCAGTTCGTTCCAGTTGCGGTCCATCCGCTGGTCCTTCGACTCATGTCGAGTGTCGCCCTGCGGCACGGGCGGCAACGGATCCTCCGACTGGGTCATGATGGCTTCGGCAGCTCGCAACCTGCCGCAGGGTTCAATCCCATGTAATTCAGTGGACCGGCAACGATGTTCAAAGTAATCGTCGCGAACTGGGAACACTGCGCGGGAACCGCATTGAAGTAGCCACGCTGGCCGGCGGCTACCGCTCCTATGACGAGCCAGATCACCACGATCAGCCCGATAATCGACCCCAATCGCATCTGCCCTTCGACCAACCTCTCATCAATCCCGGATATCATCAGCTTACTTATAAAGTGGCATTGACAATAGGCTCCGGGTCGACCGCCATCGGCGACTGTCGCCGTCGTCCTCGTTGTGCGTCCGGTCAGTGTCCACTGTCTAGGATCGGAAGCGGCACCCGGTGGATGGAGGCGGGGTGGAAACTCACATAGGGACGTCGGGGTGGAGTTAAGTCCACTGGGAGGACGTGCTCTACGCAGCGGGAACTCCCTCGCGCAACAGGCTCGGATACTATGTCGAGCAGTTCGACACCGTTGAACTCAACGCCAGTTTCTATCGCTGGCACGCGAAGCATCTTTTGCCAGCTGGCGGCAACGGCTACCTGGAGGGTTCCTGCTCTCGGTCAAGGCTCCCCGTGGCCTGACCCACGGAAAGCGTCTCCACGCCCCGGAAGCCTGGGTCGAATGGATCAAGTCGGCGTGGCACGAACTTGGGGCGAGGCGTGGTGTGCTGCTGGTCCAACTTCCTCCCGACATGGAACGCGACGACGCACGCTTGGCCTATTTCCTTGACCTGATCCCCGAGTGGATAGAGGTCGCCGTCGAATTCCGCCATGATAGTTGGCACGACGGCGCGGTTTACGCCATGCTCGAGCACCGCCACATGGCGTACTGCGTCATGAGCGGGGCTCAACTCCCTTGCGTACTACGTGCCACAGCGCCGTTCGTCTATGTCAGGATGCACGGACCGGACCGCCACAACCTTTACGGCGGTTCGTACTCCGAGCAGGACCTGCGCTGGTGGGCGGAACGGATTGTTGAATGGGAGGCAGCGGGCAAGGATGTCTTCGTCTACTTCAACAACGATGGCGGCGGGAACGCGGTCCGTAATGCCCAGACTCTCTGCGCATTCCTCGGCAACAGTTAGCTCCGGGTTCGGTGGTCTCATGCCACTTGGAGGGATGAACCATGGACCGTTTCGGGCAGTTGTTGGGTACGGTGGATTTCATGGGCCAAACCAAGAAGGTCGAGATGTCATCTTCATCACTGATGACGGTGATCTTGGCCTTTGCGGCAAATCTTCTTGTCGCCACGGCAAAGACATTTGCTGCCGTGATTACCGGGTCCGCATCCATGATCGCCGAGTCTGCCCACTCCTGGGCTGACACCGGAAACCAAGTCTTCTTGCTAATTGCTGAGAGGAGATCTTCGAAACAGCGGGACGTAGCCCATCCGATGGGCTATGGCAGGGAAGCGTACGTGTGGTCGATGTTCGCCGCCTTTGGCTTGTTCACCGCGGGTGCCGTGGTATCCCTGATGCACGGCATCCAACAGGTTTTCGCGCCGGAACCGGCGGGTGACTTCCCGGTCGCTTATGTTGTCCTCGCCATCGCTTTCGTGCTGGAAGGAGCCTCGTTTATTCAGGCATTCCGGCAGGCCCGCGAGTCGGCAAAACGGCTCGAACGCCATACTTTGGAGCAGGTGCTGAAGAGTTCGGATCCCACGATGCGCGCCGTCTTCGCGGAAGACGGTGCCGCGTTGATAGGCCTGGTCATCGCGTTCATAGGTGTCTTCTTGCACCAACTCACCGGATCACCGTTGCCGGACGCTCTCGGATCCATTTTCGTCGGCATTCTTCTCGGTGCTATCGCGGTGGTGCTGATTGATCGCAATCGTAGGTTCCTCGTGGGTCAAGGCGTCACCCCGGAGCTTGAAAAGTCCATGGCGCTCCGGTTATTGGAACACACGGAGATCGAGCGTCTGACGTACTTGCATTTGGAATTTGTCGGGCCACGCAAGCTCTACTTGGTGGCAGCCGTGGATATCAAGGGAGATCTCCGCGAGCATGAGGTAGCCGTGGCCCTGCGCCGTGTGGAGCGTGAACTCGAGGACCACGAGACAGTGGAGGAGGCAGTGTTGACCCTCGCTACTGCAGACGAACCAGCGTTGACGTTTGAGACTGGTGTTCGCCCGAAAACCACCAGGTAACAGCACCTCCGGCAATAGCCGCTTCCGGGGTGACCCCTTCCTGCGTTGAAAAACAGGTACACGCCACTCGCGCCACGCTGTACACAAGGATGTTGACTCAAGAAACCAACATCCGCGGCCTGACCGAGGACGGATCCTTGGCGGCCAGCCGCGCGCCATGGACGTCAGGGGGAACGGGAATCGGTGCCGGGCCGAGGACAACGCAGTCAACGTCGAGGAAGGCTGGAAATGGACGGGCAACAATGGATCTGGATCGTTGTGGCGATCGTGGTTATCGCACTGGTGGTCGCCGTCGTGGTTTTTGGTCGCCGTGCAAAGAACGCGGTTGACCGCAAGCGTGCCGCGGAACTCCGCGAACGAGCCCGCACCGACGCCCTCGGAGCACACGAGCGCAGCGCCGAGGCTGCCCGCGCAGAGGCCGACGCTGCCCGGGCGGAGAACGAGGCGGAACGGCTGCACAAGGAGGCCATGGAGAAGCAAAAGGCTTCCGAGCGAGCCAACGAAGTCTCGCAAGACAGGCTCCGGCGCGCGGAAGCCCTCGACCCTGATGGCGGCAATCCATCGGATAGGCGTGATACGTCCTCCGACAGGCACGACGACGAAAGCGACGAATAAGGCCTGAACAGCCGATAGGCCGCGGTCTGATCGACGCTTTAGGCAGCGGTCACGCGCCCCCGGCCGTAGGTGTGGTTTGAGGTTGTTCTGCCAGTTCCTGGGTGGCGGCCCAACTCGCGAGGAGGCGCAGTGCGTCTGCAGAGGGCGAGCCAGGTTCTGCCGGATAGATGAACAGCGAGAGGCCGGTGTCCGCTGAGAGCTCCATCGCTTCGAACAGCAGACGGAGTTCGCCCACCACGGGGTGGTGGAAATGCTTGAATCCGCTGTAGTGGCGGCGCACGTTGTGTGCGGCCCATCGGATCCGGAATTCGTCGCTGCGGGTGGAGAGCTCTCCAACGAGGTCGCTCAGACCGCGGTCGAATGGGTCCCGGCCTGCCTCGGTCCGAAGGATGGCCACCATGTTGTTGGCTGCAAGTTCCCAGTCCGGGAAGAACCGCCGCGCTCGCTCTTCATCAAGGAAGATGAAGCGAGCGTAGTTCGCCGGCCGGGCTGGATTGACGTACATCTCTGAGTGCAAGGCATGGCCGAGCCTGTTGGCGGCGAGGATGTCCATGCGCGCGTTGCGAACAAGTGCCGGCGCGTCGGTGATGGCGTCGAGGGCAAACTGGACGCTCGGCCGGACGTGTTGCGGTGCCGTTCGCCGCTGTCGCTTGCTTGTTCCGGCGGTGCGGGCCAGATCGAACAAGTGCGCACGCTCGGCCTCGTCAAGTTGCAGAGCCCGGGCCAGTGCTTCCAGGACGCTTTCGGACACTCCGGCAAGGTTTCCGCGTTCGAGCCGCGTGTAATACTCAACGCTTACTCCGGCCATGGTCGCGACTTCGCCGCGGCGAAGTCCGGGTACTCGCCGATTGCCGCCCGACGCCGGTACCCCCGCCTGATCGGGCGTGAGCTTCGCGCGCCGGGAGGCGAGAAAATCGCGAACGTCATTCCGATTGTCCATGCGATCAACGATAGTTACGATCGTGCGCGTTGAGGGAGTCCCTGCCCGTACCTCTATCGGCAAAGGCTTCCGACGTCTAGAAAATGTGGAAGTCGCCGGCGTCGGCGTTCGCGGACGGGTACACCACGGGCTCCCGCCCCAATTCAAGCAGGACGTCGTTGATGCTCATCTGCCCGTCCAGTTGCACGGCCGGGACGAAGGCGGTTTCGGATTCGACTTCAGCGGTCATGGTTCGATCTTATGTGCGGCGGGGCGCGCGGACGCGCTGAACACGCGGCCTTCAGGGTAAGACGCCGAGGGGTGCCTTATGTTCGGGCTCACGGCTTCTGGGATGCAGCCGCGGAGGGGGAGAGGTCGGACAGCGAAAGCGGATGATTCGGCGCCTCGGGGAAGGGGTAGCTGGTAGTCACCCCCAGGTCCGGACTGACGTGGACCAGTGCGCCGGCATCCAGCGGACTCCACCCCTGGTTGTCATCCATCGGTTCGGTGGCGATGAGGACGTGCCCCGAAGGGGAGAGATCCTTGCTGTGCGCGCGGATGCGGGAGCTCCGCGCGTCGAGGGGAACTGCCTCGTCGGGGCGGGCCGGCAATCGTTCCAGAATGTGCAGCTCGTGCGTGTCCGGGTACCTGACCGCCCACAGTTCGGTCGCCGTCGTCAGGATGAAGTTCAGGCTGAACAATGGAAGCTCGGTGGCGATCCAGCTGATCGCCTGGGTGATGCCTTTCCCGACGTTGCCGTCTGCACGTCGGCTCTCGGCCGTGATTAGCGCGAAGAGGCGCTCGCTGTCGGTCTGACCCTGCACCAGATCCGCAACTCCGAATTCAGCCAACCGATGATCCAGCCGTTCAAGATCGGCGAAGGTGCCGTTGTGGGCGAACAGCCGCCCGTCCTGCTCGAAGGGGTGGGTGTTGACCATGGTGTGCGCGCCGGTGCTGGCATACCGCACATGGGCCAGGAACGTCGTGCTCTTCAGGACCCGTGCCTCACGCGCGAAGGCGTGGTCCTCCCATGCGGCGAGCGGCTGCTTTGCCACGTGGGCGTTACCGTCCGCGTCAAAGGTACCGATGCCGGCGCCGTCGGGCTCGCGCCGGCTCTGGTCAGCGAGACTGTCCGGTGCGTCCAAGAGCCAGAAGGTGGCCCGGACTGGCTGCGAACCGGCATGCAAACCGAACAATCGGCACATGGGCACTCCTTGCATAAAGCTGCTGGCTAGTGGTGGAACGCCTGTGTTTGCCCACCGGCGGGCATTGGCGCGGTGAGGCCATCCAAATAGGCAACCTCCTTTTTGAGATCGGACAGAAAACTGGATGCGAGGTCGCGCGTGAAGCCATTGCGGACAACGATCCTCTGGACAGTAATCTCGCTCAGTCCCTCGGGCATCGGGTACGCGCGGACGAGCCACCCATTCATCCGGAGCCGCTCGGACAAGTGGTGAAGGTTCCAGTTCTCCGTGTAGCCGTCAGCGAGTTGCCAGGCAAAGACCGGGATGTCCGATCCGTTGCTCCACAAAGTGAATGACTCCATGGCCCCTATTTCACTGGAGAGATACAGCGCCACGTCCTGGGAGGTTGACTGAACGGATTTGTATCCCTCGTATCCGAGGCGGAGGAACAAGTAGTACTGCAAGAGCACCTGAGCGCCGGGGCGCGAGAAGTTCAGGGCGAAACTGGGCATGTTCCCACCCAAGTAACTGACGTGGAAGATCAGATCCTCGGGGAGCGCCTGCTCATCCCGCCAGATGACCCATCCAAGGCCTGGATAGACCAAGCCGTACTTGTGGCCCGAGGTGTTGATCGAGGCAACCCTTGGCAAACGGAAGTCCCACATAGTCTCCGGATGTAAGAAAGGGGCAATCATGGCACCAGATGCGCCGTCCACGTGGATCGGAATATCCAGGCCGCGCCGTACCTGTATGTCGTCCAGCGCCTCGGAGATCTTTTCGACAGGTTCATAAGCCCCTGTGTAGGTGACGCCCATGATGGCCACAACGCCAATGGTGTTCTCGTCCACATACTTGTCCAGTTCGTAGCCGTCAAGCACCGGGTGTTCCTTCGACACTGGAACGTACCGGGCTTCCACGTCCCAGTAGTTGCAGAACTTTTCCCAGCACACCTGCACGGCAGAGCTGAGGACCAGGTTGGGTTTGTCCGTCGAAAGGCCAGCCGCCCGCCGTGTGTGTTGCCAGCGACGCTTCAAAGCCAGGCCGCCTAGCATGCACGCCTCCGATGAACCGATCGTTGAAGTCCCAACGGACTTGGCGGGATCGGGCGCGTTCCACAGATCTGCGAGCATGCGCCAGCAACGGGTCTCGATCAACGCCGTCTGGGGGTATTCGTCCTTGTCGATCATGTTATTGTCGAATGTCTCGGCGTAGAGCTTGGACGCTTCCGGTTCCATCCACGTCCCGACAAACGTCGCGAGGTTGAGCCGGCTGTTCCCGTCCAACATGGCTTCGTCGTGGACAACTTGGTAAGCAGTCGAAGGCAAGGACTCGCCGTCCGGAATCGTGAAGCGCGGGAAGATGCTCGATTCTCCCGGCCGGCTGAACACCGGATTCAGCTCAACTGCAGTCTCGGGTTCATGGGCTGATGTTCGGTGTGACCTGTTGATGGTTCGCTCCTTTGACTCGCCACGGCGCTCGCCGTGGGCGGTGCCACGGCCTGCCAAGGCCACGCTACCGCGGGTGGTCGCCGCCCCCAAGCCCCAAGGCATGGTGCCAAAGAGGCTGTAGGGGCATAATCGCAGGGGACGTAGCTCTGTCACCGCGATCGTAGGAGGCAACAATGTCGATGCAGGACACCCCGGAAGGCGGCCAGCCGGTGGGAACGCGAAGCGTCCCACTGCCTGGATCAGAAAGGGCCCCCGCCCCGGGCGTCAGGGACATTCTCGGTCCTGTAGACCCATCGCGCCGGATTGAGGCGACGGTCATCCTTCGGCGCCAAGGGGAATTGACCGAAGTTCCGTCCGCTCCTCTTTCGCGGGACGAACTGGCCTCGCGGTATGGCGCATCGGCGGCGGACCTCGATCTCGCCGTCCGCACTTTTGCCGACTTGGGTCTCGACGTTGTCGAGTCGGACGCAGGCAGCCGCAGGATTCGGCTGGCTGGCACGGTGGAGCAGCTGAGCAGTGTTTTCGGAACGTCCTTGGATGAGCTGACGAGCCGCAGCCCGGACGGCACTGCGGTCACTCACCGGCACCGGACCGGAGGCCTGCAGGTCCCCGCCGCCCTCAACGGCGTCGTTGTCGCAGTCCTTGGCCTTGACGACCGGCCCCAAGCCCGGGCTCAGTTTCGCGTCATTCCCCTGGCTGCAACGGGCACCAGCTACACCCCGCCCCAGCTGGGAAAGATCTACAACTTCCCTGACGGAACGGACGGGACAGGCCAAACCGTGGCCATCCTCGAACTTGGCGGCGGGTTCGGGCAACAAGACCTTGACACCTATTTCCAGGGACTCGGTATTCCCACACCGACCATTACCGCAGTGGGAATCGACGGCGGAGCGAACCAGCCGGGGCAGGATCCGACCGGTGCCGATGGGGAAGTCCTACTCGACATCGAAGTTGTGGGTGCCTTGGCCCCGAAAGCCAATATTGTGGTCTACTTCGCACCCAACACTGACGCTGGATTCCTGGACGCGATCGTCGCAGCCTCCCACGCCAGCCCGGCGCCCGCCGCGATCAGCATCAGCTGGGGGCAGAACGAGGACGCGTGGACAGCACAGGCCCGGACGGCGTTCGACCAGGCCCTGGCGGACGCCGCGGTGCTCGGGGTGACGGTGACAGCGGCAGCGGGGGACAACGGCAGTGCCGACGGCGCAACGGACAGTAAGGACCACGCCGATTTCCCGGCGTCGAGCCCGCATGTGCTGGCCTGCGGCGGAACTCGTCTTCAAGCAAATGCCGCGACGGGTGTCATCAGCGCGGAGACTGTTTGGAATGACGGCCCCAACTCAGCTACCGGCGGAGGGTACAGCGAAGTTTTTCCCGTTCCGTCCTGGCAGTCGGGCGTGACCGGACACGCTAAGCACAAGCCCGCTCCCAAGAAGCCGGGACGAGGCGTGCCCGATGTCAGTGGCGTCGCCGACCCGCAGACCGGCTACCAGGTTCGCGTCGACGGGAAGGACATGGTGATCGGCGGAACCAGCGCGGTGGCACCACTCTGGGCCGCGCTGGTCGCCCGGCTCGCCCAGGCCACCAACAGGCGTTTCGGGTTGATTCAGCCGCTTCTCTACCAAAACGGGACCCATCCGGCGTCGGGCTTCCACGACATCACTACCGGCACCAACGGAAGCTACCATGCGGGGACCGGCTGGGATCCGTGCACTGGTTTGGGCAGCCCGGACGGGAAGGCTCTCCTTGCATTGCTGGAGGCCAAGCCCTGAGGGGGGACGCGCCAATGCCCGTGCGTGTAGCGCCAAAAAGCCACTGCCCAAGCGGGCGTGGCTCGGTAGACTGGGGGGTGTCCTAGGTTTACCGCAGGATTCAAAGGAGGCTGCACAATGGCTGGGTACTTTGAGCTGGTCGACGCACCCGATGACGGGTACAGGATTGCATTGCGCGACGGCGACGGCGACATTCTCGCGATGTCCACGACGTTCGCCACCAAGCAGTTGGCTGTCCGCGGGATATCCACACTCAGGGAGATCGCCGGAACGGCCCTCATTAAGGACCGGAGCCACGGAAAGTGGACCCCTTCACTTGAGCGGCAGGTTCACCGGCTGCATCTCCTCCATCAGCCCGCATGGCGGACGCACGAGTTGAGGAAAGCCACTAGCCGCTGACAGTCTAAAAAGGCCCACGTGAGTCAGGGCTGCACGGGCATCTTCCGTCGCCCACAACGACGACATGGGTGACGCCGGACTCCAAGTTGCGCCCAATGCGGTCCCTGTGGCGACCCATCGGCAAATATCCGCTCGACGTCGAGCCTTCCATGCCCCGAAACGGCACGCCCCCGCTTGCTTTGGTGGCCCCCGCCGGAGCGGATACGATGGACGATGGCTGGCTGTGGTCCCCGTACGCCACAAGCTATGAAGCCTTATCAATGAATAGGAGACACCCGTGTCAGATGCCCAGCAGATCACCCTCATCGTCGATGGCGAAGAGACCAAGGTGACGGAGGGGACCACCGGCGCGGAACTCTTCTTTGAGCGCCGCGACGTCGTCGTGGCCCGTGTCGACGGCGAACTCAAGGACCTTGACCAGGTGCTGCCTGAAGGCGCCCAGGTTGAAGGGATCACCATCGACTCGCCGGACGGCCTGAACGTCCTGCGCCACTCCACCGCACACGTCATGGCCCAGGCCGTGCAGCAGTTGCGTCCGGACGCCAAACTCGGAATCGGCCCCTACATCACTGACGGTTTCTACTTCGACTTCGACGTTACCGAGCCCTTCACTCCTGAAGACCTGCGCCAGCTCGAAAAGATGATGCAGAAGATCATCAACCAGAACCAGAAGTTCGTGCGCCGCGTCGTCACCGAAGACGAAGCCCGCGAGGCCATGAAGGGCGAGCCCTACAAACTGGAACTGCTGGGCAAGAAGAACCACGCCGCCGACGCCGGCGAGGGCGTCAACGTTGAGGTGGGCGCTGGAGACATCACCATCTACGACAACGTGGACCGCAAGAGCGGGGACAGCGTCTGGTGCGATCTGTGCCGCGGACCGCATTTGCCCAACACCAAACTGATCTCCAATGCCTTCGCCCTGACCCGCTCCTCGGCGGCCTATTGGCTGGGCAACCAGAACAACCAGCAGTTGCAGCGAATCTATGGCACCGCCTGGCCCACCAAGGACGCCCTGAAGGCCTACCAGGAGCGCATTGCCGAGGCCGAGCGCCGCGACCACCGAAAGCTCGGGGCCGAGCTGGACCTGTTCTCCTTCCCGGACGAGCTGGGATCGGGCCTGCCGGTGTTCCACCCCAAGGGCGGCATCATCCGCAAGGCCATGGAGGACTACTCCCGCCAGCGCCACGTGGATGCGGGATACGAGTTCGTCTACACCCCGCACATCACCAAGGGGCACCTTTACGAGGTCTCCGGACACCTGGACTGGTACAAGGAAGGCATGTTCCCGGCGATGCACATCGACGCGGAGCTGAACGAGGACGGCACCGTGCGCAAGCCCGGCCAGGACTACTACCTGAAGCCGATGAACTGCCCCATGCACAACCTCATCTTCCGCTCGCGCGGCCGCTCCTACCGGGAACTGCCCCTGCGGCTCTTCGAATTCGGCTCTGTGTATCGCTACGAGAAGTCCGGCGTTGTGCACGGACTGACCCGCGTCCGGGGCATGACACAAGACGACGCCCACATCTACTGCACCCGCGAGCAGATGAAGGACGAACTCACCACAACCCTGAACTTTGTCCTCGGCCTGCTCAAGGACTACGGGCTGGACGATTTCTACCTTGAACTGTCCACCAAGAACGAAGACAAGTTCGTTGGTGAAGACACTGCCTGGGAGGAAGCAACCCGCACCCTGGCTGAAGTCGCAGAGGCTTCAGGGCTCGAGCTGGTTCCGGATCCGGGTGGAGCCGCGTTCTACGGCCCGAAGATCTCCGTGCAAGCCAAGGACGCGCTGGGCCGTACCTGGCAGATGTCCACCATCCAGCTGGACTTCAACCTGCCTGAGCGTTTCGAACTCGAGTTCCAGGCGGCCGACGGCACCCGCCAGCGTCCGGTGATGATCCACCGTGCCCTATTCGGCTCGGTGGAGCGCTTCATGGGTGTCCTCACCGAACACTACGCAGGGGCCTTCCCGGCCTGGCTCGCGCCGGTACAGGTTGTCGGCATTCCGGTGGCGGAGGCATTCAACGACTACATGTTCGACGTCGTGGACCAGCTCAAGGCCGCGGGCATCCGTGCCGAGGTAGACATTTCCTCGGACCGCTTCCCGAAGAAGATCCGCACCGCGAGCAAGGACAAGATTCCCTTTGTCCTGATTGCCGGTGGAGAGGACGCGGAGGCCGGTGCGGTGTCGTTCCGCTTCCGTGATGGCAGCCAGGACAACGGGGTGCCCGTTGCCGAGGCCGTCCGTAGGATTGTGGACGCCGTCAAGAACCGCGAGAGCTGACGAGCCGGGCAACCCGGGGGCGGGAATAGTGCAGGAGAACACGGGCGTGACAGCTGACTATCCGGGCGATGCCGAAGTGACCGACGACTTCGGCCTGGCAGGTGTTCCTGACGCCTTCCAGCGCCTGTGGACTCCGCACCGGATGGCCTACATCAAGGGCGGGCCGAACCAGTTCAAGAATCAGGACGATTGCCCGTTCTGCGTGGCTCCAAGCCGCACAGACGAGGATTCCCTGATCGTGCACCGCGGCAAGACGTGTTACGTGGTGCTCAACCTGTTTCCGTACAACCCCGGCCATCTTCTCGTGTGCCCATACCGGCATGTACCGGACTACACGGACATCACTGTGGAGGAAACGGCTGAAATGGCGGAGCTCACGCAGACCGCAATGCGTGTGCTGCGCAAGGTGGCCAACCCGGCCGGCTTCAACCTGGGCATGAACCAGGGTGTGGCCGGCGGGGCTGGAATCGCCGCTCATCTACACCAGCATGTGGTTCCGCGCTGGGGTGGGGACGGAAACTTCTTCCCCATCATCGCCCAGACGAAGGCCATCACGCAGACCCTTGACGAGGTTCGCCAGCAGGTAGCCGACGCCTGGCCGGAAGAGTCGGATCTGTCCGGGGAGACGGATGCTTAATCGGCACGCCCGCGGGTTTTTCACCGGGCTGTTCTCGCCCCTTGCCCGGTTCCTGCTCAAAGTGGGGGTCTCGCCCGACACGATTACCGTCGTCGGGACCGTTGGGGTAGTGCTCGGTGCCCTGATTCTCTACCCGATGGGTCAGCTCTGGTGGGGTTCGCTGCTGATCGCGGTCTTCGCTTTGTCCGACGTCGTGGACGGCATCATGGCGAGGGAGCAGGGCCGCAGCGGCCCTTGGGGAAACTTCCTCGACTCCACGCTAGACCGGCTGGCCGACGGCGCCATTTTTGCCGGCGTCGCCATTTGGTTCTTCACGGGCGGCGGTAACAGCGCGATTGCTATCGCGTCCCTGGCCTGCCTGGTGCTCGGGATGGTGGTTTCGTACGCCCGCGCCAAGGCTGAATCTCTGGGCTTCTACGCCAATGTGGGAATCGCCGAGCGTGCCGAGCGGCTCATCTCGGTGCTGCTCGTCACCGGCCTGACCGGCCTGGGGCTACCTCCGGTCGTGTTGCTGGTGACCCTCGTGGTGCTCGCCGCGGCTACGGGCGTCACGGTCATCCAGAGGATGGCAGCTGTCCGCGCGCAGGCCTTGGCAGACGTCGACGGCGGGACTCCGGCCTAGGCGGTGTGCGGCACCCGCCGAGCGCCTCCAGCCACTTGCGGAACTGCGTGGCCGGAAGCTGGTAATCAAGTACGACGGGCCCAGCACAGGGGACTAGTATTGAAGTTACTTGGTCAATGTGACCTGGAAATCCGGTGTGCGCTGTGCGTGGCCCCCTGTCCGCCTGCGCCCCGGCCAAGGTCTTCTATCTACCCATAGGGGTTTTTGTGTCTACACCTGATGTAAGCAACGAAGCCGGTTCGTCCGCAGCCAGCGTTACGGGCAGCAGCCGCGTGAAGCGCGGTATGGCCGAGATGCTCAAGGGCGGCGTCATCATGGACGTCGTCAACGTCGAGCAGGCCCGCATCGCCGAAGATGCCGGTGCCGTGGCCGTGATGGCGCTCGAGCGCGTTCCTGCGGACATCCGCGCCCAGGGCGGCGTGTCCCGCATGTCGGACCCGGACATGATCGACCAGATTATTGCCGCCGTGTCCATCCCCGTCATGGCCAAGGCCCGGATCGGGCACTTCGTCGAGGCCCAGGTCCTGCAGTCCCTGGGCGTGGACTACATCGACGAGTCCGAGGTCCTGACCCCGGCCGACTACACCCACCACATCGACAAGTGGAACTTCACGGTTCCCTTCGTCTGCGGTGCCACCAACCTCGGTGAGGCGCTGCGCCGCATCAACGAGGGCGCGGCCATGATCCGTTCCAAGGGCGAGGCCGGCACCGGCGACGTCTCCAACGCCACCACCCACATGCGCCAGATCCGCGCCGAGATCCTCCGCCTCTCCACCCTGCCCGAGGACGAACTCTACGTCGCGGCCAAGGAACTGCAGGCACCGTACGAACTCGTCAAGGAAGTCGCCGCGACCGGCAAGCTTCCCGTCGTGCTGTTCACCGCCGGCGGCATCGCCACCCCGGCCGACGCGGCCATGATGATGCAGCTCGGCGCGGACGGCGTGTTCGTCGGCTCGGGCATCTTCAAGTCCGGCAACCCGGCCCAGCGTGCCGCCGCCGTCGTGAAGGCCACCACCTTCTTCGACGACCCCGACGTCATCGCCAAGGTCTCCCGCGGCCTCGGCGAAGCCATGGTGGGCATCAACGTCGAGGAAATCCCCGAACCCCACCGCCTCGCCGAGCGCGGCTGGTAAGTACCGCCTGACGGCGCTACTTCCGGTGCCCCGTTGGCGCTGCCGGATCACGCCATCCATCGCGTTGAGCTTCTGAATTACGACGCCGGCCGGTCACCTTCTACGGTGACCGACCGGCGTCGTGCGTTAACACCCAACTGACTCGCAGTTGTTGTCGTTATGAGGCGCCATAACGACAACAACTGCGAGTCAGTTGGGTCGGCCGGCCAGGCTACTTGAGTCCGCGGCGCTTGAGGAGCGGCTCCAGGGAAGCATCGTGTCCCCGGAGCGCGCGGAAGGATTCCAGCGGATCCCGGCTGTTACCACGGGAGAGCAGTTCCGAGCGGAATCGTTCACCGTTCTGGCGCAGAAGCCCGCCGTTTTCCGTGAACCAGTCCACCGTTTCCGCGTCCAGCACCTCACTCCAGATGTAGGAGTAGTACCCGGCTGCGTAGAAATCGCCGGCGAAGATGTGTTGAAAGTAGCCCGTGCGGTACCGGGGCGGAATGAGGGAATGCGCCACTCCGGCTGCAGTCAGCGCTTTAGCCTCGAAATCCTGGGCATCCTGGGGAACGCCTTCCGCTTCCAGCACGTGCCAAGCCAAGTCCAATAGTGCCGCGCCAAGGTATTCCGTGGTAGCGAATCCCTCGCCCCAGAGCTTGGACTCGTTGAGACGATCAACGATCTCCCGGGGGAGCAGCTCGCCGGTGGCGTAGTGCCGGGCATAGTTGCCGATAATCTCTGGCCACATGATCCACATCTCGTTGACCTGGGACGGGTACTCCACGAAATCCCGGGGAACCGAGGTTCCGGAAAACCGCGGATACGTGACGTTGGAGAAGAGCCCGTGCAGGGCATGGCCGAACTCGTGGAAAGTGGTCCGGACTTCGTCCAGGGTGAGAAGGGTCGGTTCTCCGGCTGGCGGTTTGGAGATGTTCAGGTTGTTGACTACCACTGGCTTGGTGCCCAGGAGTGCTGATTGTTCGACGAGCGAGTTCATCCAGGCGCCACCGCGCTTTGTATCGCGGGAGTAGTAGTCGCCCAGAAACAGTCCAAGCTCAGAGCCGTCCTCATTGCGGACCTCCCAGAGGCGGACGTCGGGGTGGTACCCCTCAAGGTCGTTCCGCTCATGGAAGGTAATACCGAAGAGGCTCGTGGCTGCGAAGAACACTCCATCCACCAGCACCCGGTCCAATTCGAAATAGGGTCGCAAGAGCTGCTCGTCCACCGCATATCGCTCCCGTCGGACCTTCGCGGAGTAGTACGCCCAGTCCCAGGCTTCCAGCGGGTGCCCTGCGCTCTCCGCCAAGGCAGCCGCTTCGGCGTCGGCGTTCCGGATAGCTGCAGGAGCGAGCCGGTTGAGCATCGCCTGCACGGCCGCGAAATCTGGTGCAGTCTGCCGGTCCATGAATAGTTCCGCGTAGTTTCCGAACCCCAGAAGGGCTGCCTTTTCAGCCCTCAAGCGCGCCATCGACTTCGCGAGCTCCAGGACGTCCAGTCTGCCGCCGTCGCTGCCCCGAGCGACGGATGCCTCAAACAAGCGGCGGCGGAGCTCGCGGTTCTCCAAAGAAGCCAGAGCGGGCTGGTTGCTCGGCTGGATAAGAGTCAGGAGGTATTTCCCCTCATATCCTGCAGTGCGTGCTGCCTCGGCAGCGCTGGCGATCTCGTCCGCCGGCATACCGGCAAGTTCTGCGGCGTCGTCCAGCACAAGGCCCGCATCCTTCATGGCTTCCTTGACGCGTTGGCCATACTCGGTGCCTAAACGGGACAGCTCGGCATTGAGGCTCTTGAGCTTTTCTTGGTCGTCGGGATCAAGCTGAATCCCGGACTGGCGGAATTCCCTCAAGTATTCCTGCACCAGCCGGGTGGACTCCTCATCGAGCCCTGAAGTGTCTACGGCTGCGAATCGCTCGTACAGCTCGCGGTTGAGGTAAACGGCGTCCTGGTGGGCCGCGAAACGCGGAGACAGTTCCGTTTCGAGCTTCTGGATAGCCTCGGAAGCATGGGCGGAAACCAAGGTGAAGAATGATGCCGCTGCCCGCTCCAGCAGGCGACCGGAGCGTTCCATCGCAACCGCCGCGTTCTCGAAGGATGCGGGCTCCGGATTGTCCACGATGGACTGGATTTCGGCCAGGTGCTCAGCGATGCCCGCATCCACTGCCCCTGCGTAGTGGCGGTCCTGGATCTCTGCAAAGGGTGGCAATCCGAAAGGAAGCTTGCTCGGCTCCAAAAGAGGGTTCGTCATCAAGCAACCCTTTCACGCAGGGCCCCGGTTCACAACGATGTCCTGCGCGATTCGGCGTACCCGCCGTCGTAGGATGAGGGCCATGGCCGCACCCACCCGCAAGCGTTTGTCAGTACTGGCTGCGGCCTCTGCCGCTTTGCTCACCGCGGCTGTGGGATGCGGAGTGGTTGCCGAGCTCGACTCCAAGAAGTCCAGTGCAGCTCAGGCCACTGTGGGCCCAGCGACTCCCACTTCCACCCCGACACCCACCCCGACGCCGACACCCGGCAAGGGTCCTGAGTGCGTCGCCCTGCGCTGTGCTTCCGTTCTGGTCACGGGAGACATGCTGGTCCACGCGCAGCTTTGGCAGCAAGCGAAGCAGGATGCCATCGCCGCGGGCGGGACCGGCTACGATTTTGGGCCGCTCCTTGAGGGGCAACGGAAATACATCAAGCAGAGCGATTTGGCCATCTGCCACCTCGAGACTCCCGTTGCTGTCCCGCAGGGCCCGTTCTCGGCCTACCCGTCTTTCAACGTCCCGCCCCAGATCACCACCGCTTCCAAAGCGGTGGGATACCAGGCGTGCACCTCGGCCAGCAACCACACGATCGACCAGGGAACAGCCGGAGTCGTCCGGACCCTCGACGCACTGGACGCGGCCGGACTGAAGCACACGGGTTCGTATCGCACGCAGGCGGAATCCGAAGGCATCCTGCTCTTGAAGACTGACTCTGCCACTGTCGCAGTGATTGCCGGGGCCTACGGGCTCAACGGCCAGGTTCCAGCATATGACTGGCAAGTGGACATGCTCGACCCTGCCGTCATGATCGAGAAAGCCAAGAAGGCGCGTTCGATGGGCGCCGACATCGTGCTGGGCGTCATGCATGCCGGTGATGAGTATGCGAGCCAAGCCAACGCCCAGCAGCAGGACGTGGCGCACGCCCTGGTGGACAGCGGGCAATTCACGATGATCTATGGCCACCACACGCATTCGGTGCTGCCGATCGAAAAGTACAAGGGAACCTGGATCGTGTATGGCCTCGGCAATGGCGTGACGGAACTGTCGCCTTGGTATGTCGTCAACAATGAGGGCTTGCTGGTGAGGGCGCAGTTCAGCCAGGATCAGCGTGGCAAGTGGACTGCCTCGGACCTCGCGTGGGCGCCTTCGGTCATCGTGCGAAATCCGTACCGATGGTGTTCGGTTGCCAGCGACGCTCCACAGGGCGTTTGTGCCACGCCTGCCGCCGATGCGGAAACACGGGCCCGTACAAGGACAGTGGTTGAGTCCATGGGCGCGGCAGCGGCCGGAGCGCATGAACTCCTCATCACCAAGGAGAAATAGCTACGCTGCCCAGCCCGTTCGCACGGTGCGCGGCTAGCGCGGGCGCCGCGCCGCGTGTTCGCGCGCCAGGCGAGCAAAGCCGTCGTCGGGCGCCCCGGGAACAAAGGTGCCGTACTTGCGTTCGACGGCGGTCCGGATGAGGAAGTCGGCGATGGCCGGATTCTTGGGCAGCAAGGATCCGTGAAGGTAACTGGCAACGACGTTGCGGTGTCGCGCGCCTTCATGGCCGTCTTTGCTGTTGTTGCCGGCACCCTTGGATACTGTGCCGAGGGGCTCGACGCCGGGGCCAAGCGAGGTCTGCCCGCTGTGGTTTTCGTAGCCCAGGATTTCGCCGAACTCCGGTGAGGTGAGCGCGACGTTGCCGATGAGCCGCTCGTCGGTGCCCACCGTTTCGACGTCCAGGACGCCGATTCCCGGGATGACGGGGCCCGCCTTCGTCTTAAAGAACTTGCCGAAGAGCTGGTACAGCCCGCAAATGACCAGCATGGGCGTTCCGTCCTCCGCCATCCCGCGGAGTTGATCGCCGCGTGCCTGGAGGTCGTCCTGAATGACGAGCTGGCCGCTGTCCTGGCCACCGCCGCCCACAATGATGTCAACATGTTCGGGGAAGTCGTCGCCCACGTTGTACTCAAGAAGGTCAGGTGTGTAGCCGTGCCAGAGCAGGCGCTGCCGCAGGACCAGGGAGTTGCCCCAGTCCCCGTAGATGTTCATGTCGCGGGGATACAGCTGCAGCACCCGGATGGTGCCCTTGCTTCCGTGTTGTGCAGTGTCTTCGGCCGACGTCATGAGACCACCTCCACTGTGGTGATTTTGGAGAGTTCACGGCGGATGGCCAACATTGCCGTGTAAGTGCAGAAAACCCGCTTGGGTTTGCCCGCCGAACCCCGGATGAATTCGGTCAAGGCCGCGGGGATATCCGTATCTACGGAACCGAAACGGACGTCGTCGTACTGGAGCCGCAGGGCCATGTCGTACGCGCGGACACCGGTGAGGACCTCGACACCGTCCTCGCGGAGTGACTCGAATTCAACGTCCCAGAGCCAGGACATGTCGCGGCCGTCGGCGTAGTTGTCGTTGATGGCGATCATGGAGGCGTAGCCCTTCGCCGGGAAGGACTTCAGGCCCAGGCGGAAACCGCTCGGGTTCTTCACCAGCACCAACTCAAGGGGCTGGCCATCCACCGTCAGGCTCTCCCCGCGGCCAAAGGCCGGAGCCACCTCGGAGAGTGCCTTGACCAGCTTGGCTGCGTCGCCGGGCCGTCCGCTAGCTCCTGTGATGCTCCTGGCCAGCACCAACGCGGCGGCCGCGTTGAAGATGTTGTAGACGCCGCGGAGTTTCATGTGCGTCGTCACTAGGGTTCCGTCGAACTCGAAGTCGGCGTCGTCGGCACCGACCCGGCGGAGCACGACGTCGGCCGCTTCGACGGCGGGAAGCTCACCTTGAGCGCTAGTTCCGGGAGCCGCCGCGCGCATGTCGTCGTCGTTCGGGAAGGTGCTGCGCAGCGATTCGTCCAAACCGAAGTAGAGCACCTCGGGACCCTTTATCGCTCCTGCGATCCGGGCGACCCGCGGATCCTCGCGGTTCAAGACCACGGTTCCCGTGGTTCTTTCGGCGATGCGCTGAAGAAGCAGCGCAGTCGTGTCGATTTCGCCGAAACGATCCAGCTGATCGCGAAGAACATTGAGGAGGAGGCAAAAGCGCGGCGGGACCTTGTTCACGAAGTGCACGGCATGTGCCTCGTCAAGTTCCAACACCGCGACGTCGGCGTCCAGCCTGCCGCGCCAGTCCACCTCACCCAGGAGGGCCGCTGCCACGCCGCGGGTGAAGTTGCTGCCCGTGCGGTTGGTGAAGACCTTCAAGCCTTGGCTTTCAAGCAGTTCCACCACCATCTTGGTGGTGGTCGTCTTGCCATTGGTCCCACTCACCACTGCCACGCCATGGGGGAGCGAGGACAGCGTCCGTTGCATGAAGCCGGGGTCGATCTTCTCGACCACGAGGCCAGGCAGAGCCGAACCTCCGCCGCGAAGCCGGGACACAGCACGGACCAGCTTGCCGAGTGGAACGGTGAACGAAAACATGCTCTGTAATATATCCCAGTTGGGGCATGGACCACGTGCCGTGAGCCCGTGGTTGGGCCCCGGGGCGAGCCTGGCATCAGCGGCGCATTATGATGGTCGAATGACCAATCCCCCTTCCGAGGCGTCATCAAGCGTGGGTTCCGGCCTGCGCATCGGCGTCCTCGCCCTACAAGGCGATTTCCGTGAGCACCTCCACGCCGTCGAAGCGGCCGGTGCCACCGGCGTCGGCATCCGGCGTCCGGCAGAACTCGACGACATTGACGGCCTCATTATTCCCGGCGGTGAGTCCACCACCATCGATAAGCTGGCGCGCATCTTTGAACTCGCCGATCCCATCCGCAAACAGATCGCGTCCGGGCTGCCGGTCTATGGATCCTGCGCCGGCATGATCCTGCTGGCGGACGACATCGCCGATCCCGCCACGGACCTCGGCGGGAACCCCCAGCAGACTTTCGGTGGATTGGACATCACGGTCCGTCGCAACGCCTTCGGCCGGCAGCGCGAGTCTTTCGAAACCGACCTTGATTTCAAAGGCCTCGAGTTCAGCGCAGGCGAGTCCGGCGTCGACCCCGTCCACGCCGTCTTCATCCGCGGACCGTGGGTGGAGCGCGTGGGTCCCGGCGTCGAAATCCTTGCCCAGGTGGAACCGGGAAAAGCCACCCACACCGACACTTTGCACGGGTTGGCTAGAATTGTTGCAGTGCGCTCAGGTCGGTTGCTGGCCACCTCCTTCCACCCGGAAGTGACTGGGGAGAAGCGCGTGCATGAATTGTTTATTCGAATGATCAGAGGGGAAGTTTAAAGCATGTCAGGCCACTCCAAATGGGCGACGACCAAGCACAAGAAGGCCATCCTCGATAGCCGCCGGGCAAAGTCGTTCGCCAAACTGATCAAGAACATCGAAGTTGCGGCCCGCATGGGCGGACCGGACCTTGCCGGCAACCCCAGCCTGGAACTGGCTGTCACCAAAGCCAAGAAGACATCGGTCCCCGCTGATAACATCGACCGCGCCATCAAGCGCGGAGCCGGTCTGACAGGCGAAGTGGTCGACTACACGGAGATCATGTACGAAGCCCGCGGCCCGCAGGGTTCCGCCCTCCTGATCGAGTGCCTTACGGACAACAAGAACCGTGCCGCCTCCGAGGTCCGGCTGGCTATCTCCCGCAACGGCGGCACCATTGCCGATCCCGGTTCCGTCAGCTACCTCTTCACCCGCAAGGGCGTCGTCAACCTGCCCAAAAACGGGCTCAGCGAAGACGACATCCTGATGGCCGTGCTCGACGCCGGCGCCGAGGAAGTCAAGGACAGCGGAGAGAACTGGGAAATCCACTCGGAGCCCACCGATCTCCAGGCAATCCGCGACGCCCTCAAGGAAGCCGGCATCGAATACGAGTCGGACGAAGCCGAGTTTGTGCCCTCCATGCAGGTGCCGCTGGACCTCGACGGCGCCAAGAAGTTCATGAAGCTCGTCGATGCCCTTGAGGATCTCGACGACGTCCAGAACGTTTACACCAACGCGGACATGAGCGAGGAAGTCCAGGCTGCCCTCGAAGCCGAGTAGCGCCTTCTTGCGACACAGCTTCATAACAAACAGGGAGGCCCGGACTTGACTCTTCGCGTATTGGGAGTCGATCCGGGCCTCACCCGTTGCGGCATCGGAGTGGTCGACGTCGAACGGAACCGGCGCGCCACCATGGTGGCCGTCTGCGTCGTGGGAACCTCGCCGGAGCAGTCATTGGACCAGCGGTTGCTGGTCATCGCTGAGGCGATCGATGAATGGCTCGACCTCTACAAACCCGACGTACTTGCGGTGGAACGGGTCTTCTCCCAGTTGAACGTGAGCACGGTCATGGGTGTGGCCCAGGCGTCCGGCGTGGTCATCGCCGCCGCCGCGCGACGCGGTATCCCGGTGGCACTCCATACGCCGTCGGAGGTCAAAGCCGCTGTCACGGGTAGCGGTACCTCCAACAAGGAGGCCGTGACGAAACTCATTACCAAGATCCTGCGCCTCGACGCCCCGCCCCGTCCCGCGGACGCCGCAGACGCGCTGGCCCTTGCCGTCACGCACGCGTGGCGGGCAGGCAGCGGCGCCGCCGTTGCGACCACCGGACCAGGGAGTAGCGCGCTGACGCCCGCCCAGAGGGCCTGGGCTGAAGCCGAGACGAAAGCGCGCCGCGCCCGGTAATTGTCCATGGCCCTTGCTAAGGTATTCGTAGATATGTTCGGATAGCCCGCGGCGCAGCATGCACGGGGCAGTACTTCAGGAGCCGGGTCTTGATCAGTTTTCTCCGCGGAACCGTGGCACACGTCAGCCTGTCCACGGCTGTTATCGATCTCAACGGTGCCGGAATGAGCGTCTATGCCACGCCCCAGACCCTCAGCCACCTGCATGTCGGCCAGGAAGCGAAGCTGTTCACCTCGTTGATCGTCCGGGAGGACTCCCTGACGCTCTTTGGTTTCTCGAACGACGACGAGCGGGAGGTTTTCGATGTCCTGCTCAGTGTGAGCGGGGTGGGGCCGCGGTTGGCCCTCGCCGTACTGGCCGTTCATGAACCCGAAGCAATTCGGGTTGCTGCCCATTCCGGTGACGCCAAGTCTTTCACCAAAGTTCCCGGCATCGGGCCCAAGGTGGCCGGCAGGATCGTCCTGGAGCTTGCGGGCAAGCTTGTACCGCACGGCACCGCGCCGGGGGCTGCCCCCGCCGTCGCCGCCGAAACGGTCTGGAAGCCGCAAGTGGTCGCGGCCATGACGAGTCTCGGCTGGTCTGAGAAGGATGCCGCCGGCAGCATCGACAAGGCAATGGCGGATTCCCCGGAGCTTGCGGACGCCGGTAATGTCGCCCACATCCTGCGCGCTACCCTGCGTTGGCTCGGCCAGGATGGCGCCCGCGCAGGAAACCGGGTAGGCAGCCGTGGCTGAGCAGTCCCTCGTTGCGGGGGGAGAGGAGCCCGAGGAGCGGATCATCGAGGCCGCGCTGCGCCCGAAGAACCTCCACGACTTCGTCGGTCAGCACCGTGTTCGCAAGCAACTTTCACTCGTCCTGGAGGCCTCGAGAATGCGTGGGCGCAGCGCAGACCACGTGCTGCTTTCGGGCCCCCCGGGACTGGGCAAGACCACGCTCTCCATGATCATCGCTGCCGAGATGAACGCTCCCTTGCGTATCAGCAGCGGACCGGCCATCCAGCATGCCGGGGATCTGGCTGCTATTCTCTCCTCGCTTTCAGAAGGCGAAGTGCTCTTCCTCGATGAAATCCACCGGATGTCCCGGCCCGCCGAGGAAATGCTGTACATGGCCATGGAAGATTTCCGGGTGGACATCGTGGTGGGCAAGGGGGCAGGGGCAACCGCTATTCCGCTGGAGCTGCCACCTTTCACCCTCGTGGGGGCGACTACCCGGGCCGGACTCCTACCCGGACCATTGCGTGACCGTTTCGGATTTACCGGGCATCTGGAGTTCTACTCGGTGGCAGAGCTTGAGTTGGTTCTGCGCCGCTCAGCAGGACTTCTTGACTTGAAGGTCAATTCCGCCGGGTTCAGCGAGATCGCCGGCCGTTCCCGTGGAACACCGCGTATCGCCAACCGTCTGCTGCGCCGCGTGCGAGACTGGGCCTTGGTCCACGGAATCGAACAGATCGACGCCCGTGCTGCCTCTGCCGCTTTGGACATGTACGAAGTGGACCAGCGCGGACTGGACCGTTTGGACCGCGCCGTCCTGGAAGCTCTCATCACCAAGTTCAACGGGGGCCCGGTGGGGCTGTCCACCCTCGCGATTGCTGTCGGGGAAGAGACCGAGACGGTTGAGACCGTGGCTGAGCCATACCTTGTTCGTGAAGGGCTTCTGGGGCGGACACCGCGGGGCAGGATTGCCATGGCGTCCGCATGGACCCACCTTGGATATGCCGTGCCGGCCGGAGTGTTCGGGCAGGATCCGCTGGCGTTGTTCGAGGCCAGCGAAAACGAGTCCGAAATCATCGATACCGGGCGTTAGCACGATCTATTCAGCTTTAGCCTCTAGACTGGTATGACACTCGGCACGTTCGAGTCCTTGGTTCTATGCCCGCCCGTCGGAGCATTGTGCGGCCAAGTGGGGAAAGCTCCACGGCCGTCGGATCCACCGGGCAGACATGGCCGTGAAACCAAAAACGTAAGTAAAGAACGGAACTTCCCTGTGGATCCAATGACAATCCTGCTGTTTGCCATGCTTGGCGTCTTCATCTTCATGATGTTCCGCCGCAACAAGAAGACGCAGCAACAGCAGGCCAAGCTGCAGTCCCAGTTCGCTCCTGGCGTTGACGTCATGACCAGCTTCGGTCTGTTCGGTCGAATCGTCTCGATGGACGACGCCGAGAACAAAGTTGTCCTTGAACTGTCTCCCGGCAACCTGGCTACTGTGCACCGTCAGGCCGTTACAAAGATTGTTGAGCCCGCCGAGGAAGCGGCTGTTGACGTTCCTGATGATGCGTCGTCCCTGACGGCCGCTGACACCGACGCGCCAGCCCCTGCTGAGACCCCGGAGGAAACCCTCAAGCACCTCAACGATGAGGGCAAGAAGGACAGCTAGTCCGTACCCGCATCACCAGCGGGAATAGTTCTACGGCAATGAATCGCCGCCGGCCTGCGCTCACCAGTGCACGTCGGCGGCTGTTCCGTCATCAACAGGAAGATCGAACATGGCACGAACCGGCCACAAAAATGCAGCCCGCAGGGTGCTGATCTGGCTTGTCGCAATATTCGCTGTACTGACAGCAGTCCTCGGTGGCGGCGTCATCACTGGTCATGCAAGCTGGGCACCAAAGCTCGCGCTTGACCTTGAGGGCGGTACGCAGATGATCCTCGCACCGAAGGTCGAGGGTTCCTCGGGCATCAACGAGGAACAGCTGAACCAAGCTGTGGCGATTATTCGCCAGCGCGTTGACAGCTCAGGCGTAGCCGAAGCGGAAATCACCACGCAGTCCGGCCGGAACGTGGTTGTCAGCCTCCCTGGCACGCCCAGTTCGGAAACCCGTGCCTTGATTCAGGCCTCGGCGGACATGAACTTCCGTCCCGTCATCACGGCGGGAGACCCTGCGGCGGTACCGGCGGCATCGCGGACTCCGGACGCAAGCCTGCCCAAGCCCACGGCTGCGCCGACGAACGCCAGTGACACCAACTGGGTAACTGCGGATGTCTACAAGGCATTCGAAGCCCTGGACTGCGCCAATCCGGCCCAGGACAAGCAGCCGCGGTCCGATCCCGCCAAGCCCTTGGTGACGTGTGAGCCCGCAACGGCGACCACCCCTGCCGTCAAGTACATCCTTGGCCCGGTTGAAGTGAAGGGCCAGGACATCGTGTCGTCCTCCTTCGATCCCGTTCAGGGCGCCCAGGGCTCCGTCACCAATGCCTGGGGCGTGACCATCACGTTCGACGCTAACGCCACCAAGACCTTCAAGGACGTTACGCAAAGGCTTAACCAGTTCTACGTGGCATCGCAGGCACAGGGTGGCAACGACCCCAAGGCCCAGTTCGCCATCGTCTTGGACGATCAGGTCATCTCTGCGCCGCGTGCCCTTGCCGTTATCACTGATGGGAAGCCGCAGATCACCGGTAACTTCACGGAAGCATCCGCAAAGGCCCTGGCAGACCAGTTGCGGTACGGTGCCCTTCCCATCAGCTTCGACATCCAGTCCGAGGAGCAGATCTCGGCTACCCTCGGTGGCGATCAACTGCGCCTGGGACTCATGGCCGGTGTGATTGGCCTTCTGCTCGTCGTGGTTTACTCGCTCTTCCAGTACCGGGCACTGGGCTTCGTTACCATCGCCTCCCTCGTGGTGGCGGGCGGGCTTACCTACCTCGCCATCGCGATTCTTGGCTGGACGGAGAACTATCGCCTTTCGCTTGCCGGCGTGGCGGGCCTGATCGTGGCCATCGGCCAGACGGCCGACTCGTTCATTGTGTACTTCGAACGCATCCGTGACGAACTGCGCGAAGGCAAGGGCCTCGTATCGGCCGTTGAGAATGGTTGGAAGCGCGCCAAGCGAACCGTGCTGGCTTCCAAGGCGGTCAACCTGCTCGCGGCTTTGGTTCTCTACTTCGTTGCCGTTGGAAACGTTCGCGGCTTTGCCTTCACCCTCGGCCTCACCGCCTTGGCAGACCTGCTGGTTGTGTTCATGTTCACGCACCCGACCCTTCAGGTGTTGGCGCGGACCAAGTTCTTCGGGGAAGGCCACCGTTTCTCCGGTCTGGACCCTGAGCGCCTCGGCGCCGTGCCGCTGTACCGCGGTGCTGGCAGGCTCCGCACGCCGACGGAAAAGCCCGCCGTCGTGCGCGCCCGCAACACAGGTGCCGCAGCGGAAGCAGAGCGCCGCATGACCATCGCCGAACGCCGGCTTGCGGAAAAGCAAGCGCAGCTGGCTGGTTCTTCCAACGGCACCAAGGAGGAGAAGTAATGACCACGAGCTTCGCTAAATTCGGTAACGAGCTCTACACGGGCAAGCGCTCCTACAACTTCGTCGGTGCCAAGAAGATCTGGTTCATCATCGCCGCAGTCGCAGTGGCGATTTCCATCCTCCTGCCGGTGGTCAAGGGCGGCTACAACCTCGGGATCGATTTCCGGGGCGGCTCTGAGTTCACGGTCTCCAACGTCAAGACGACGGATCCCGGAGTCGGTGAAAAGACTGTTCACAGTGTTGTTTCGAGCGCGATCCCGCGCGTCGCAAACGTGGCCGGCAACACCATGCGGATCCAGACGGACAAGCTCAGTGACGACGAAACCATCAAGATCAAGGCTGGCCTCGCGAAGGCCTACGGCGTCACGGACAACGAGGTCACCTCAACCTTCATTGGCCCCACCTGGGGCCAGGATGTCACCAAGCAGGCCCTGATTGGCCTTGCGGTTTTCGTCGGTTTGGCCGCTCTTTTGATGGCTTTGTACTTCCGCACCTGGAAGATGTCGGTTTCCGCCCTTGCCGGCATGTTGGTCACGATGTTCAGCACCGCAGGCGTCTACTCCTTGAGCGATTTTGAGGTGACACCGTCGGCTATTATCGGCTTCTTGACGGTTCTGAGCTATTCCCTCTACGACACCGTGGTGGTTTTCGACAAGATCCGCGAAAACACCTCGGACATCGGCACCTCCAGCCGGCGCACTTTTGCCGAAGAGGTCAACCTTGCCGTCAACCAAACTTTGGTGCGCTCCATCAACACCATGATGGTGGCGGTGCTTCCTGTCGCCGCGATTCTCTTCATCGGTGCCGGCCTGTTGGGAGCGGGAACGTTGCGAGACCTCTCCCTGGCATTGTTCGTTGGCATCCTGATCGGTACCGCTGCCACGATCTTCATCGCAGCACCGCTTTACGCGTGGCTGCGCCAGAGCGAACCGGAGCTCCAGAAGCAGGCCAAGAAGGTGGCGAATCGTCGCGCGGCCGCCGCCAGCTCGAGTTCGGAAACTGCCCCCGTCTAACCTGGGGTCCCTCGAAAGGGCCGGTCACCGCTGAATTGCGGTGCCGGCCCTTTCCGTTCCCTGCCCCGTCATGTGGGTACCGGTTCTTGGACAGGTCACCAGCGGGAATAGACTGGGAGAATTAAGTCAGTCGTGAGAGGTGCTTTTGTGGAGGAACGTACGACGTCGGCGCCACCGGCGGGCGGGGAAGACGGCCTGAGCCGCGTGCCCGGCACCGCTTCTGCAGCTACGGGCAGCACCTCGGGTGGTGTTCCCGTGGACAGCCCAGGCGTGCGCCCGACGTTTCCCGGACGGCGCGAACGGACGCGCTCCAGGCTGGCGAAACTAACAGGGCGCGGGGCGAGCACGTATTCGCCTATCCTTGAACCTCTTCTGCGGACAGTCAGGGCGAACAACCCCAAGGAAGACCTCGACCTCATCCAGCGGGCCTTCACGGTAGCCGAGCGCAGCCATCAAGGGCAGAAGCGCAAGAGCGGCGATCCATACATCACGCACCCCGTGGCGGTGGCCACGATCCTGGCCGAGCTCGGGCTCACTGGCACCACCCTGGCTGCTGCACTCTTGCACGACACAGTGGAGGACACGCCTTACACCCTCGCTGACTTGACCCGTGACTTCGGCCCCGAGGTCGCGATGCTCGTGGACGGCGTCACCAAGCTGGACAAGGTTCAATTCGGTGAAGCCGCGCAATCCGAGACCGTCCGCAAGATGGTTGTGGCCATGGCCAAGGACATCCGCGTGCTGATGATCAAGCTTGCGGACCGCCTGCACAATGCACGCACGTGGAGGTTCGTTTCCGCTGAATCGTCTGCCCGCAAAGCGCGTGAAACACTCGAGATCTTTGCGCCTCTGGCCCATCGCCTGGGCATGAACACCATCAAGTGGGAACTCGAAGACCTTTCTTTCGCCGCCTTGTACCCGAAGGTGTACGAGGAGATCGTCCGGATGGTGGGGGACCGCACCCCGGAGCGCGAGAAGAGCTTGAGCGTCATCCGCAACCAGATTGCCGAAGACCTGCGGGTTGCCCGGATCAAGGCCACCATCACGGGACGGCCCAAGCACTACTACTCGATCTACCAAAAGATGATCGTCCGGGACAAGGACTTCGACGACATCAACGACCTGATGGGCGTGCGTGTTCTGGTGGACTCCGTCCGTGATTGTTACGCCGCTCTTGGCACCTTGCATTCGCGCTGGAACCCCCTGCCCGGGCGGTTCAAGGACTACATCGCCATGCCGAAGTTCAACATGTACCAGTCCTTGCACACCACGGTCATCGGGCCTGGCGGCAAGCCTGTCGAGATCCAGATCCGTACGCACGAGATGCACCGCCGTGCCGAGTATGGCGTGGCGGCCCACTGGAAATACAAGGACCAGCCCAACCGGACGGCTGTGGGCCCGGGAAGTCCCAAGGACGGCGACATGGGCTGGTTGCGTTCGCTGGTCGACTGGCAGCAGGAAACCTCGGATCCGGGTGAGTTCCTGGACTCCCTCCGTTTTGAGATCAATGCCCGTGAAGTGTTCGTCTTCACCCCCAAGGGCGAGGTCATGGCCCTTCCCGCAGGCTCCACGCCAGTGGACTTCGCATACGCGGTCCATACCGAGGTGGGTCACCGGACCATCGGTGCACGTGTCAACGGCAAACTGGTGCCGCTTAACAGCGAGCTCAATCACGGCGACTGGGTGGAGATATTCACCTCCAAAGCCGAGGGGGCAGGTCCGAGCCAGGACTGGCAGCATTTCGTCAAGAGCGCCCGGGCCCGGAACAAGATCCGCCAATGGTTCAGCAAGGAACGGCGCGAAGAGGCTATCGAGCGCGGCAAGGACCAGCTCACCCGCGCCATGCGCAAGCAGAACTTGCCGCTGCAACGCCTGATGACGCATGACGCCCTGTCGACGGTGGCAGAGGAGTTCCACTACGTAGATATTTCGGGTCTCTACGCCGGTGTAGGTGATGGGCACACTTCGGCGCAGTCCGTCATGGAAAAGCTCATGGAGCACCTTGGCGGCCATGAAACACCCGACGAGGACCTGGACGAAGTCAGCATCCCCTCGCAACTTCAGAAGACCAAGTACTCGGACTCCGGCGTCATTGTCCGGGGAGTCGGGGATGTCTGGGTTAAGCTGGCCCGCTGTTGTACGCCTGTCCCACCTGACCCGATCCTGGGCTTCGTGACCCGGGGCTCGGGCGTGTCGGTACACCGCACGGACTGTACGAATGTCTCGGATCTGCGTGACCAGCCGGACCGCATCGTCGAAGTTGAATGGGCTCCCACGCAGTCCAGCGTCTTCCTGGTCGAGATCCAGGTGGAAGCACTTGACCGGAAGTCGTTGCTGTCGGATGTCACCCGCGTGCTGTCTGAGAACCACGTCAACATTCTGGCCGCTTCCGTGCATACCTCCAGCGACCGTGTGGCCATCTCGCGCTTCGCCTTCGAAATGGGAGACCCGAAGTACTTGCACCACGTACTTAGTGCCGTGCGCAGGATCGATGGCGTCTTCGATGTTTACAGGACGACGGGAAACCGCCGGAGAAGCTGAACCGTAGGAAGTCAGGCGGCCGCCTCAGGTGGGAGCGACTGAGGCTGGGTCGATAATGCGGCGAGCTTGCGCAACGCGGACTTCTTGTGGGGGACCCTTGGGGATGCCTCCACAGCGAGCTTGAGTAGCCTCAGGCGGACGCCCAGTTCATCCTTGGACAAGATCATTCTCAGGGCGGGCAGGGCCCTGTCGGCTTCGACGTTCAGGGCCACATCCACCGCCGTCCGGAGAGGACTGGTCACCATCAGACCGCCGATGCTGACCACATCCAGTTGGCCTAATCGGACTTCGTGCAGAATGCAGCCACGGGCCGAGCGCACGCTCGATATGCGGTGTTTCGCGTCCACCAGGAGCGAGAGCCTCTCGGGGGCATCGGCACAGCCGTAGATCCAGGCCGCAGTCATCCGGCCGGCAATGACTTTCCTGCGGATGCGATCCGGTACCACCAAGGCGGCCGCTCGGGCGCGGAGCCGTGGCGTGACAGCCAATCCAGGAGGGGTGAAGCTCTTCTCGTAGAGTGGCGTGAGCACGCCGTCTGCGGCCATTGATTGAAGCTCGGCCCACGTGAACAGCGGGCTGGGCGCATACACTTCCTGGGTAAGGAAGTCCTGTTGCGGGGGCGGGAATCCAAGGGCCATTCAGCAATCATCGCGTGGCTGCCGCAATGAAAACAGGCTCTGTCCCGGTTATGTGGATAACCGGGACAGAGCCTGTCAGTTTAGATGGCCCTAGGCGAGGTCGTTGGCCGAGCGCTGGATCTGGTCGAGCCAGGCCTCACGTGCTTCAAGGGCTTCGCGGGCAACCTTGATGCGGCGTTGGTCCCCGGCTTTTTCCGCCTTTTCGAGGTCTTCTTTCAGCCCGGCGATGGCAGCTTCCAGCTGTGACAGGGCGCTGTTGGTGCGGGCCTTGGTCTCCGGGTTGCTCCGGCGCCACTTGTCATCTTCGGCTTCCCGGACGGCATCCTCTACCTTGCGCAGTCCGGCTTCAATCCTCCCCATGTCGGCGCGGGGCACCTTGCCGGCTTCTTCCCAGCGATCGCGGATGGATTGAAGGGCCTTTTTGGCGGCGTTCAGATCGGTGATCGGCAGCAAGGCCTGGGCCTCTTTGATGAGCTCTTCCTTGACGGCAAGGTTGGCCGTGTACTGCTGGTCAATCTCATCGTTGGCGGCTTGGCGGTTGCTGAAGAAGACGTCCTGGGCGGCGCGGAAGCGTAGCCAGAGGGCGTCGTCGTCCTTGCGGCTGGCGCGAGGCGTGGCCTTCCACTGGTCCATGAGGCGGCGGTACTCACCGGCTGCGAAACCCCAGTCCGTGGAGCTGGAGAGGGCTTCGGCCTCA
The DNA here is from genome assembly GCF_056398865.1 of Arthrobacter sp. 01T419. NCBI lineage: Bacteria > Bacillati > Actinomycetota > Actinomycetes > Micrococcales > Micrococcaceae > Arthrobacter > Arthrobacter sp. 01T419. The sequence continues at coordinate 413,938 of NZ_JBFTQF010000005.1, read as the reverse complement.
ACGATCAGCTGTTCCTTGGCAACCTTCGCTGCCGAGTTCGTGCTGTCCAACTGGGAGAAGTAGGCGCGGCGGTGGCGGTCGAAGACGGTGCGTGCCGAGCGGAACCGCTTCCACAGCGCGTCCTCGTTGCTTCGTCCAAGCCGGATGCCGTTCTTTTGGGCTGTCTTCCAGCTCTCGAAGAGTTCGTTCATCCGGGCGCTCGACGTCTTCCACTGGACCTGGGACGGATCCTGGGACGCAATCGATTCGGCTTCGGCAACGATCGCCTCGCGTGCCGCGAGTTCCGCGGAGCGTGCGGCTTCGTGCGCGGCCTTCTCGGACTTCTCCAATTCGGAAATCTGTCCGGCCAACGCGTCCAGGCGGGTTTCCGCGGTGCGGATGTCGCCCACCATGTTGCGCTCAGCCAGCTGCTCGCGCAGGTGGTCGACCGTCTTCTGCATATCCGTGGCCGGGGCCTTGGACTCCACGCGGTGTTCCATGAGGACGATCTGCGCAACCACGTCTTCGTACTTCCGGGCGAAGTAGGCCAACGCCTCGTCAGTGCTCACGCCGGGATATTGTCCCACCGGCTGCTCTTCGCCGTCGATGGTCAGGAAGACGTGACCATCGCCCTCGGCGCGCCCCCATTTGGCGGCCTCCGCGAGCGACACGGCGGTGGGCTGGGCCGCCGGTGCGGCCGGAATGACGCTCGCAGGGGCCTTTGGACGGGCAGCAAACGCTGCAGGAGACGGTGCGTGCGAGGAGGCCGGGCGTGGCGCCGGAGACGCTGGCTTCGGTGCGGACTCGGCCCCGTCGTCTGCCGGGGCAGCTGGTTCAACGCCGGTTTCGCCGGGTGTCGGCGCCTGAATTTCTTCTTCGTTGGCCATTACTGCAGTTTCGTCGGATTTCTGACTGTCTGTCACCGCTAAAAGTCTTTCGCTTGGAGGGATTACTAAGGTAAGGCGCCCTGGACCGCTGTCCGGACTGTTTACTTCAGAGAAAACGAGTCTATCGTGACAGGTGCCACAGGGGCGCCGTCCGTGGCGCTGGTGCCTGGATTGATGCCCGCCTGAGCAATCTTCGTCACAACATCCATTCCGCTGGTGACCTTGCCTACGATCGTGTATCCGCCGGCGGAATCCGGAGGGATGACGGTGTCCTTGTACACGATGAAGAACTGGTGACCGTTGCCGTAGGCGTTGTTCCCGGTTCGCGCGACGGCGATGGTTCCAGCGGGGTATTTGTTGTCGGGGGGCGTGTTCTCCAGCGGTCCCCAGTGGAAGTTGGGGTCATCAGTGGTGTCTGCGCCCTTGGTACCGCATTGCAGCACCGCGAAATTGTCGCCGGTGGTCAGGCGAGGACACTTGAGCCCGCTGTAGTAGCCCGCATCGGTGAGGGATTTGTACACGGCGGCCGCCTGGGGAGCCGTGGTGCCGTCGAGTTCGACTCCGACGGCCCCGCCGTTGAGGCTGAGTTGGCCGGTGAAAGTCTTGCCTGCCGCGGTGTCCGCTTTGGGAATGTCCGCGCTATTCGACGAGGGAGCCGCGGTGGCGGATGGCGACGCCGACGGTGAGCTGAGACCGGCCTGCGCCGCTGCGAATTCCGACTCGCTCGGGTTCGAGTTGAACACGGTGAGTTGAAGTACGACGGCGGCAATCAGTGCGGCGGCACCCACACCGACGGCGATCACATTGTCCCGGCGGCGCCGCTTGCCCTGCGCACGCCGAAGCTCGCGCTTGGCTTGCATTTGCCTGATGCGCCGTTTGGCTTCACGGTTGTCCCGCGGCCTTGTAGCCAAGAGTCCTCCTGGTTGTCTGGACAAGCTTCCATCACGGGCAACCCAAGCAAACGGCCTGCATTAGATGTGCACGCGCCGAAAGCATAAACTGGCTGCCGCACATAGTTTATGCATGACTGGCTGGACGCCCGCCTATCCTGAGCCGAATCGGCCCGTGGTTCTTTGGGGCGGGTCCGGCCCGCGCAATCATTGAGGAGAAAATTCCACCATGGCTCGTACCGCCTCCCTGTCCGGATTCCCCGAGTGGCTTCCCCAGGAGCGGTTGGTGGAACTGCATGTGCTGGACACCTTGCGCAAGACCTTCGAGCTTCATGGTTTTTCCTCCATAGAAACCCGCGCCGTCGAGACGGTCGGCCAGCTCCTGCGCAAGGGCGAGATCGACAAAGAGGTCTACGGACTGAGCCGCCTGCAGGAAGATGAGGACGACTCCGCCGCGGAGGGCGGGAAGTCGGACAAGACTGATCCCCACGCCCTGGCCCTCCACTTCGACCTCACGGTGCCGTTCGCCCGTTACGTCGTGGAAAACGCCGGCTACCTCGCCTTCCCGTTCCGCCGCTACCAGATCCAGAAGGTGTGGCGCGGAGAACGTCCGCAGGAAGGCCGCGCCCGCGAGTTCACGCAGGCGGACATCGACGTCGTGGGGGACGGCGAACTGCCGTTCCGCTATGACGTCGAGATCGCGCTCGTCATTGCAGAAGCCCTCAGTGCCCTTCCCATCCCGGACTTCCGCCTGCGCATCAACAACCGCAAGTTGGCCGAGGGCTTCTACCGTGGCATCGGCCTCACGGACACTGCGGGCGTGCTTCGAAGCATCGACAAGCTTGAGAAGATCGGCGAAGCGAAGGTTGCCGAATTGCTCAGGAGCGAGCTTGGCGCCACGGATGAGCAGGCGGCACTTGCCTTGAAGCTTGCAAGCATCCGCACTGAGGACACTTCGTTTGTGGCGCAGGTCCGTGCCCTCGGTGTGACGGACGAACTGCTCGAGGAAGGCCTCAGCGAGCTGGAACAAGTCATTGAGGCTGCCGTGCAGCGTGCCCCCGGCAAGGTTGTTGCCGACCTCAGCATCGCCCGGGGCTTGGATTACTACACCGGTACCGTCGTCGAAACCATCCTGGTGGGACACGAGCAGCTCGGTTCGATTTGCTCCGGTGGCCGCTACGACGCCCTCGCCAGCAAGGGCAACCGCAAGTTCCCCGGCGTCGGGCTGTCGATCGGCGTGACCCGCCTCGTATCCCGGATCCTGAGCCAGGAACTCGCGACCGCGTCCCGCTCGGTTCCCACGGCCGTGCTTGTCGCGCTGAACAACGACGAAAGCTGGTCGGCCGCCCAGGACGTCGCGGCCCAGCTGCGCGGGCGGGGGATTGCAACCGAAGTTGCGGCCAAGGCCGAAAAGTTCGGCAAGCAGATCAAGTTCGCCGATCGCCGTGGCATCCCCTTTGTCTGGTTCACGGACGACGACGGCAAGCACCAAGTGAAGGACATCCGCACCGGAGAACAGGTGGATGCGGATCCTGCCAGCTGGGAGCCGTCCGCCGAGGACCTGCACGTCCGCATCACCACGCCCTAGGCGCGAGCCGATACCCGGGAGTTGATGCCCGCAGGCGCCAGCCTGCCGGCATCAACCGGTCGGCGCCGCGCCTGGTGGGGCGACGCTTCATCCATACGGGTAAACTCGAACGGGATCGTTTTGTCATGATCCGCTGAAAATCATGTTGAAAGGAATGCTGTGCTGCGCACACATGACCTCGGATCCTTGCGTTCCGAGCACATTGGACAGACCGTCACCCTGGCAGGCTGGGTAGGCCGCCGCCGCGATCACGGTGGCGTGGCCTTCGTCGATCTGCGTGACGCGTCCGGTGTCGCCCAGGTGGTTGTCCGCGAGGAAGAGGTCTTCCACGGCCTGCGCAACGAATACGTGTTGCAGATCGTGGGCACCGTCAGCAAGCGTCCCGAAGGCAACGAGAATCCCGCTCTTGCCACCGGTGAGATCGAGGTCATCGCTGAGAAAGTGGTGATCCTCAACACCTCGGACCCCTTGCCGTTCCAGATCGATGAGCACGTGGAGGTCGGTGAGGAAGCACGCCTCAAGCACCGCTACCTTGACCTGCGCCGGCCGGGCCCCGCCCATAACCTGCGCCTGCGTTCCGAGGCGAATCGTGTTGCCCGCGAATTGCTCCACCAGCAGGGCTACGTGGAAATCGAAACCCCCACTCTAACCCGTTCGACGCCGGAAGGCGCCCGCGACTTCGTGGTTCCGGCGCGTTTGGCGCCGGGTTCCTGGTACGCGCTTCCGCAGTCGCCGCAGCTTTTCAAGCAGCTGCTCCAGGTGGGCGGTTTCGAAAAGTACTACCAGATCGCCCGCTGCTACCGCGACGAGGACTTCCGTGCGGACCGCCAGCCGGAATTCACGCAGCTGGACATCGAAGCCAGCTTCGTTGATCAGGACGACATCATTGAGCTCGGCGAAAGCATCGTCAAGGCACTGTGGCAGCTGATCGACGTCGAGATCCCGACGCCGATCCGCCGCATGACCTACCACGAGGCCATGGCCAAGTATGGCTCCGATAAGCCGGACCTGCGCTTCGGCCTGGAACTGACCGAATTGACGGAGTTCTTCAAGGACACGAACTTCGGCGTCTTCAAGGCACCCTACGTTGGCGCGGTTGTCATGCCCGGTGGAGCCTCGCAGGCCCGCCGTGCGCTGGACGCCTGGCAGGAGTGGGCGAAGCAACGTGGCGCCAAGGGTCTCGCTTATGTGCTGTTCAAGGAAGACGGCGAGCTCACGGGCCCCGTTGCCAAGAACCTCACTGACACCGAACGTGCCGGACTGGCCGACGCTGTGGGAGCCAAGCCGGGCGACTGCATCTTCTTCGCGGCCGGCGAGAAGTCCCCGTCCCGCGCGCTGCTGGGCGCTGCCCGCGTCGAGATCGGCCACCGTACCGGCCTGATCGATCCCAAGGATTGGGCCTTCGTCTGGATCGTGGACGCCCCGATGTTCGAGCCCGCAGCTGCGGCCGTCGCTTCCGGGGACGTCGCGGTGGGTGGCGGCCAGTGGACGGCCCTGCACCACGCGTTCACTTCTCCGAAGCCAGAGTTCCTGGACTCGTTTGACAAGGACCCTGAATCGGCGCTGTCCTACGCCTACGACATCGTTTGCAACGGCAACGAGATCGGCGGCGGATCTATCCGTATCCACGAGAGTGATGTCCAGGAGCGCGTTTTCGAGCTCATGGGTTTGGACAAGGAAGACGCGCAGACCAAGTTCGGCTTCCTGCTGGAGGGCTTCAAGTTCGGCGCCCCTCCCCACGGTGGCATGGCCTTCGGTTGGGACCGCGTTGTGGCCTTGTTGGCCGGTGTCGACTCCATTCGCGACGTCATCGCCTTCCCGAAGTCCGGCGGCGGCTACGACCCCCTGACCGCTGCTCCGGCGCCCATCACGGCGCAGCAGCGCAAGGAAGCCGGAGTCGATTTCAAGCCTGAGGCCAAGCCCCCGGCAGCCAAGTCCCAGGGCAAGTCCGAGTAACGAACTGTAGCAGTAAGCCGAAGGCCTCCGCCGCTGCGGGGGCCTTCGGCGTATGATGACGGCGATTGGCCTTGAGGAGAACACATGGCCCAAGAAATGAGCCTTGGATTGATTGAAGAGCTGATGGACCGGGCCTGGCCGGCCCAGGATCGTGAGGACTCCGGAGGTTGGGTCATGCGCGCCTCTGGAGGCGTCACGCAGCGGGCAAACTCGGTCTGGCCCAGGGAGCAGGCCAGCGACCACGAATCGGCAGTCCGGGCCGCGACCCAGTGGTATCGCTCAAGGCGCCTCCCGCTGATCTTCCAGATTTTCGACGATGAACGCAGCACCGGCCTGAACGCGGTACTTGATGCGCAACGATTCACCCGGCAATCTGAAACGCTGATCATGATCCGCCCGGGCAGCCCTGTGGCGTCGCTCGAACCCCTCGCTGGGGGAGTCGAGATCTCCGAAAAGCCTTCCGAAGAGTGGCTCCGGTTGTGGTGGTCCGTCGACGGGCGCGGCGGAGACGCCGAGTTGGAGATTGCGCGGAACATCTTGACGTCTTGTCCGTCGATCTATGCCCTCGTGAGGGACGACGACGGCGACCCGGCCGCCGTCGGGCGCCTCGCCTTGGTGGACGGCAGGGCAGGTATCTACTGCATGGCCACCACGGCCGCACACCGCCGCCGTGGTTACGGGCGGCAAGTGCTCGACGCGCTTCTTACGGCGGGCAACCGCCGGGGTGTCGTGGAGTTCTGGCTGCTGGTGATGGCCTCGAATACCGGCGCCCAGGCCCTTTACGAGGGCGCCGGATTCGCGGAGCACGGCCGGTACCTCTACCGGCAGGCACGGCCCCAGCGGGCGTTGTCCGGCTGTTAGGGGGCGTGGCCGGAGAGGGTTGGGCGGCCCCCAAAATCACAATCGTTTCGGCCGTCCAGTCCCCGCCGGGGCAGACTACGGGAGGCGGATGGGCTTGAGTTCCTCAAAGCGGTCACCGGGGCCGGGGTTCTCCGCCGGGGATGAGCCGCCCAGCTGGTTCATCACGCCCCACACCGCGTTGAGGCCTGTGGTCACGGCTCCGTCGGCCCAGCCTCCCGTCCAGGAGATGTCGTCTCCTGCGAGGAAGATGCCACGGTGTTCCGGAAGGTGGCCTTCCTGCATGAAGTGGGTGTAGAGCCGTTCCTGGTAGCGGTAGTGGCCGGGGAGATTGTCGCTGAAGGCGCCCATGAAGTTGGGATCATCCTCCCAGGAGACCGTGATGGGATCGCCGACGATGTGCGAGGCGATGTCCACCGCGGGGTAGATCTGCTTGAGGGAGTGAAGCATGAGCCGCACCCGTTCGTCGGCATCCAAGGGGAGCCACTTGAGCGCGTCGTCGTTCCAGGTGTAGGACAGGCAGATTAACGCGGGCTGGCCGGGTCCGTTGTCCAGGAGGTACGTTCCACGGGTGAGCCTGTCCGTGAGGGTGGTGCTCATGACCTGGCGCCCGGTTTCCGGATCGATGTCCTTCCAGAAGGGCCGGTCGACAACAACGAAGGTCTTGGACGACTGCATGTAGTGGCTGCGTTCAATCGCGGTCCAAAGTTTATGGCTGAAGAGCGATTCGTCGACGTCTATGCGCGCCGAGAGCAACCAGCTTTGGCATGTGGCGATGACGGCAGGGTATTCGGTAGTTCGTCCCCAGCGGTCCGTGACGGCGATGTCGCCGGGGCCGCCGCCGTCGTTCTTCACGCGCGCGACGGCGACAACGGCGCCGCGGGGATGACCGCCATGCAGCGATGCCAGGCTGGTGCCGACCGGCCAGTGCGCGAGGTTTTCGGGAATGTGGTTCCAGAGCCGCTCCGGCAGAAGTTGGGCGCCACCGATGATTCGGTGCTGCTCGGCGTCGGCGTCCACGTAGACCACACGCAGGATCTCCAGGAAGGAATCGGGGAAGTTGGTGTCCCAGCCGCCCGTGCCGAAGCCGACCTGACCGAAGGCCTCGCGATATTCGAAGGGCACGGTAGAAAAGGCCTTGGAGGTGGCGAGGTAGCCGGAGAAGGAGACGTCGTCGAATTTCGGGACCAACTCGTTCCAGAGCCTCTTGATGGTCGCGAGGTCGCGGTTGCGGATAGCTTCCTGCATCGCGGTGAAGTGGGCACGTTCCTCAAGGCAGTCGTCCCAGGCCGCGGCGACGTCGCCGAAGAACTGTGGGAGATCCGCGGCGGTTTCGGCATAGTGCGCCTGGCCTCCGAGTTCGATCACAGTACTGCCGGCAGCCTGGGTAAGCGGGTTGGGGAAAGGCTGCGTTTCGATCCCCACCTTGTCGGCGTAGTGGAAGAAGGACCGTCCCGAACGAGGGAAGCGCATACCGCCAAGATCCGCCACGGGACCGGACTGTCCCGGCTGGGTGCCGCCCCGGAGCCGGCCTCCGATCCGGGAGGACTCGTAGATGACTGGCTTGAGGCCCATTTTCATCAATTCGTAGGCAGCCACCAGACCGGAAAGACCGGCGCCGATGACGGCCACTTCGGTGCCGCGCACGGCCTCGGGGACGCTGCCGATCCCTGCCGGGTGCGCGAGGAAGCCATCGTACGGGAACGGGAAATCCGGGTTGAGCATGGTGATGGGGGCGGCTGCGGTTGGGGCCGCGGGTGCAGTCGGAGTGCTTGTGGCTGCGATGGTCACTGGTGTCCTTAGTGGTCTATTGCGGAGGGTTCGTTGGTCATGAATCGGGCCAGGTAGTCGGTGTCCCGGCGCGCTTGGGCAAGGACCGCGAGGTTCACGTCAGCGAAGATCAGTTCGTCTTCGCCGGGCGCGGTTGCCAGGCGCCTGCCGTATGGGTCGGCGATGGTGCTCAGCCCTGCGAAGTTCGGGCCGGCGTGGTTGGCATAGGCGATGAAGAGCTGGCTTTCGAGCGCCCTCGTGGGGACCACCATGGAGGGGATCAGCCGCGTGTCGAAAGGTTGCTCCCTGGAGACGTCTGGGGCTCGCAGCGGTACCGCCGTCGGCACGCACAACAGTTCAGCGCCCGCCAGGGCGGTGGACCGCACGAATTCTGGGAACTCGACGTCGAAACAGATCCCCAGGGCGAGCTTGACGCCGTTGAAGTCGACGACGGCGGGCGGCTCGGTTCCGGGCGAGAACACGGAGTTTTCGTCGCCGCCGAAGAGGTTCTGCTTTCGGTAGCGGGTCAGTTCCGTGCCGTCGGGGCCGAACAGGGAGGCGGTGATGTAGTGCCTGTCTTCCTCATGTTCCACAGTGGAGGCCACGAGTGCGATGCCGTGTTCGACGGCGATGGCCGCAAGCTGCTCCCGATGCGCCGCACCGTCGGTGCCGTGGACCAGGGTCGGTGCGTAGCCGCTGGCGAACAGCTCCGGGGTGACCAGGAGCTGCGCGTCGCGTCGCCGGGCCTCCTGCGCCCGGGAAGCGATGCGCCGGAGGTTTTCCGTTATCGAGCTAACTAGGCCGGTGGCCTGCAGGACCGCCACACGCAGTTCCGGCTCGTGCGCAATTGTCATATCGCCCCGTCCAGGTCCCCGCGGCAAAGCCGGGCGACCACTTCGGTGAGCATGTCCACTCCCGCGCAGGCGTCGTCGTCGTGCGTGAACTCGCGCTCATTATGGGAGATGCCGTCCACGCTGGGGACGAACAGCATGACGGTGGGGACGATGTCCTTCATGTTGATGGAGTCGTGGCCGGCAAGGGTGAACACGGGCGTGTTGCTCAGTTCGAGCTTCTCAGCGCATTCGCGGGCCAGTTCGACGCCGGCGGGCTGGTACGGGTTGATTCCCCAGGCGTGGGATTCCACGACGTCGATGGCGACGTTGGTTTCGACCTCGATGCGGGAGATGCCGGCACGGAGCAGCGTTTTGGCAGCCGCCAGTACGTCCTCGTCTGCCGTGCGCATGTCCATGACGAGCTCCACCTTGGACGGAACAACCACCGGGGAGTTCGGGTAGACGGTCAGCTGTCCCACTGATGTGTGCAGCACCGCTCCCGGGAAATGGTCCGCAATCTCGCGCAGCAGGACCACAAGCCGGGATGCACCCAGAAGGGCATCCTTGCGGTCGGCGATGACGGCTGAACCGGTATGGGCTTGCTCGCCGTGGACGGTGACGCTGTACTTGGCTGCGGCCCAGCAGGAGTGGACCAGACCGATCGTGGTTGCGGAGTCCTCCAATGACCTGCCCTGTTCGATGTGGATCTCGGCGTAGGCCGCCGCCTGGGGTCCGTTGCCGGTGCCCAGCTGGCCGATGGCGGACAGCGCCTGGCGTACGGTGACGCCATCGACGTCGGTGATGACGAGGGCGGTTTCGGCCGGGAGCTTTCCGGTGTAGACGGAACTTCCCATCATGGAAGGCGCGAAGCGGCAGCCCTCTTCGTTGAACCAGTCCACGACGGCCAGGTTGTACTTGGGCTTCTCCCCGGGCACGGTGGACTCCGCTAGCCTTCGGCCGGCGTGCAGGGCGGCAGCCACGCCGTAGGCGCCGTCGTACTTGCCGGCGGTCGGCTGGCTGTCCAGATGGGATCCGACCAGCACGTAGGGTGCGCCCGGCGTCCATTCCAGAAGGGCGTAGAGGTTGCCGACCCGGTCCGTTTCGGTACGGAAGCCGTACTGGGCGGCGAGGGACGTGAACCAAGTCCGGGCCTGTGCGTCAGCGGTGGTTGCTGCTTGCCGGTCCACGCCATGGCCAGGGGTCTCGCCGATGGCGGAGAGGCTGCGGAAGTCCCGGAGGAAGGCCTCGGCTGCGGTGAGTCCGGTGTTCATTCCGACAATAGGGGTGCTCATGATGAGGAGCCTTCCGTTTCGTTCTTGGGTGTGGAGGTGATGACCGGAAGGACGTGGCTTCCGGGATTGATGATCGCCAGTTCGTGCACGCGTTTGCGGACGGCGAACCACCCGGCGATGAGCGCCGGGACAATGATGGCGAGCGATGCGACCGTGTACGTCCCCACCGGGAAATCGAAGACCATGAGGACGATGACGGCGGCAAGGAAGGCCAAGGTCAGGTAAGACGTCCAGGGAGCGCCGAGCATTCGGAACGCGGGACGGAGCATGAGCCCCTTTTGGGACAGTTTGTAGAGCTTGAGCTGGCACAGCACGATGGTTCCCCAGGTACACAGGATGGCCAGGGCCGTCGCGTTGAGGGCGATCTCGAAGGCCATGGCCGGAACCACGGCATTGAGCGCGACGCCAAATAGTGTGATGGCTGCGGTGAACAGAATCCCGCCGTACGGCACTCCGCCGCGGCTCATCCGTTCCATGAACTTGGGTGCCGTGCCGGTCTGGGCCATGGAACGGTAGATGCGTCCGGTGGAATACAGGCCCGCGTTGAGGCTTGACAATGCCGCGGTCAGGACCACGAAGTTCATCACGTCCCCGGCGCCCGGGACTCCGATGGCGGCGAAGAAGGTCACGAACGGCGATTCGCCGGCCTTGTAGGCGTTGAAGGGAAGCAGCAGGGCCAGCAGCGCCGAAGACCCGACGTAGAAGATGGCGATCCGGAAGATCACTGCGTTGACGGCTTTGGGCATGACCTTCGCGGGGTTCTTGGTCTCACCGGCTGCGACGCCGATCAGGTCGATACCCGCATAGGCGAACACGATGCCCTGGACGATGATGACGGCCGGCAGGAGCCCGTTGGGCAACAGCCCGCCGTTTTCGACGATCAGGGAGAAAACGGGACTGTGGCCGGCCACGGGGAAGTTCCCGGCGAAGAAGATTCCGCCGACGATGAGGAACGCCACGAGGGCGCCCACCTTGATGATGGCGAACCAGAATTCAAGTTCACCGAAAAGCTTGACGGAAATCAGGTTGACGCCAGTGACAACTGCCAGCGCAGCCAAGGCCAGGACCCACTGGGGGACACTGCTGAACGCAGTCCAGTAATGGAAGTAGACAGCGATGGCCGTGATGTCCACGATCGCCGTCAGCGCCCAGGAGATCGCGTACACCCAACCCGAAACGTAGGCGGCCTTTTCGCCAAAGAACTCCCTTGCATAGGAAACGAATGAGCCCGACGACGGCCGGTGCAGGACGAGCTCGCCGAGGGCCCGCAGGACGAAGAAGGCAAAGACGCCACAGATCGCGTAGACGACAGGAAGGACGGGACCAGCCGAGGCAAGCCGCCCTCCAGCGCCAAGGAAGAGGCCGGTGCCGATTGCGCCGCCCATCCCGATCATCTGCACCTGCCTGTTGGACAGGCCCTTCTTGTATCCGGACTGTTCATCGGAGCGGACAGCCGTTGGCCGCTCCTCGACAGGGATGTTGGTAGTCATCGAAAACTCCTGGCCTATAAATTTGGGGAGCCGCCATGAAAACGGCTGACATTGATCGTCCCAAGCAACGGCATCGCGGCCAATGACAACATCACCTCGAATCGGAGCCAATTAATGTACGAAAGTACAAGTAGAAATTCCGCAACGGGAGGCATGATGAAAGAACGCGGTGGAGGTGTCATGACGGACGATGAGAAGTGGCGGAGCGCGGTTGCGGCTCTGTCCGGGCTGCTCTCTGGCATGGTGGATACATTCATCGCGAGAATCCTCCAGGACCCGGTGTACAGCGAATCAGGGCTGACCATCGAGGACATCCGCCGGAGCAGCCACGACTCCTTGGTGGCCATGCTCGCAGTGCTCCAGGACGGTGGAACGGACATGGAAGCCCTCGAATCCATCGCGGCGGAGCTGGGCAAGCGCCGCGCGAGGCAAGGGCTCCCTTTGGACAGCCTCGTGCGGGCGATCCGGTTGGACTTTTCGGTACTCTGGGATGCCTTGTCGGCATCCAGTTTGGCCGTTGATCCGGCACTGCTTGTCAGCAGGACCGAACTCGTGTGGCGCACGGTGGACACCTTTGCCTCACGGGTCCAGGAGCGCTACATTGCCGAGCTGGAGGACATCGAGCGGGCCAACGCTGATCTGGAACACCAGTACCTCTCGCAGCTGATGGCGCCAGGTGAACCATCGGAGTCGGATCTTGCCCGGATCGCCGGAGCCTTGCGCGTCGATGTTGGCGCACGGTTCGTTGTTGTCGCGGTCAGCAGGGAAGACAGCCTGACCGTACAGCGCCGCCTGCGCCACCGGGCCAAGAAGATGGAAGCGCTCTTTACCTTCGATCAAGGCCACCACACCCTCGTGATCCACAGGCGGGGCCAAAGCCACGCGCAGCTCGGCGACACACTCGCCCGTGAAGAGTCAACGCTCTTCGATGGCATGGCAGTAGCCGTGGCGCCACTTGCCGAAGGGCTCGGCAGCGTGAGGACCTCGGCTGCCGCCGCCCGGGAAATCATGCGCGATTTGCCGATGGGGAGCGTGGGCGTCTTCACCCTCAAGGACAGGTGGTTGTCCATCACCAGGCACAGATTGTCCCAGCTCGGTTGCGATCCGGGACAGCTCGTGTTTCCCAAGCTGCAGGGCTGCGCACCGCAGGAACGGGCACGCATCCTTGAAGCGGCCACGACGTTCCTCGGGACAGGAAGCCTGGTGGAGACGGCACGGAAGCTCTTTTGTCATCGGAACACGGTGGTGAACCGGCTGGCGGCGTTCGAACGGTACACCGGGCTGGACCTCCAGAACCCCACCGATCTTTCGCTGGCGGTGTTGGCGCTGCGGGACGCTACAGCGGATCCGTGACCTCGATCCGCACGGCGCACGCATCCGCCGCAGCCCTGCGAAGCACGGTTGCGTTGGGGTCGGCGACTGCCAGAGGCTGCAACCGCTTCCGCGACGCGTACTCCTTCAACGCCGTTTCCTCCAGGACCGCGGCGGACAGTGCGGCGTCCCCGCCCACGACGAGGTATTCAATTCCTTGCCCGGCGAAGACGTGGGCGGCATGTCCGGCCACAGCTTCCGTCAGCGCGTTGGCTTGATTCTCGCGACGCCGGGCAAACCGCTGCTGCGAGGATCCTCCTGCCGCGGACCGCGACTGGACGTAGCGGGAACCCGATTTGGACGCAGTCACTTTGCCGCCGCTCACGACCCCCACTGCGTACCCGCCCCGCCGGACCAGGATGATTCCGAGCTGCCTTTCCTGAGAAGCAAGGGACGCCAAACGCTCAACCGCGTTCGTGCCCTTGCCGGGCCTTCCATCAACGGGCCATGGGGCTTTCAGGAGCGCCACGGCGCCGTCCGCGGCTCGCAGAAGCGTGCCGCCGTCGTCGGGCTCCTCCTGAAGCCCGCCATGACTCGCGGCGAAACGCTCCACCCAACCAGGCAAGCGGGGGCCAGGGATGAAGGCGGTGCGCCCTGCCGGTGGCGGCTGCTTTTCGTTGGGGCCGGACGGCCGGGTCTCCACGTCGATGTCTCCTTCGCTGGAATCATGAGTAGCCTATCCATGTGGAAGATCTCTTTGGTGCCGGCGCGGACAGCGACGACGACGCCGGCAGCCAGGCGTCCGATTCGGACCGTTCCGATACAGGGCGACCGGCGTCGCCGCGGAGTCCTCTGGCCGTTCGCATGCGGCCCCGGACACTGGACGACGTCGTGGGCCAGCAGCACTTGCTGGGCCAGGGGTCTCCGTTGCGGCAGCTCGCTGCCGGGGCCAACGCCGCCGGTCCCGCCGGTCCCAGCTCTGTCATCTTGTGGGGACCGCCGGGCACGGGCAAGACGACGCTCGCGCACGTCATCGCCCGCGGACCCGGCAGGAAGTTTGTCGAACTGTCCGCCATCACAGCGGGCGTCAAGGACGTCCGGCTTGTCATGGAAAATGCCCTGACTGCCCGCGATCTCTACCGGACAACAACAGTGCTGTTCCTCGATGAGATCCACCGCTTCAACAAAGCCCAACAGGACGCGCTACTTCCCGGTGTCGAAAACCGCTGGGTGGTCCTGGTCGCCGCTACCACGGAGAACCCGTCGTTCTCGGTGGTCTCGCCTCTGCTGTCTCGGTCACTCTTGCTCACCCTGAAACCTCTTGCAGACGCCGATATCGAAGGCCTCCTGCAACGGGCCGTTGCCGATGCCCGCGGTCTGGCAGGGGGAGTGGAGCTCACCCCGGAAGCCCTCGAGCACTTGGTCCGCTTGTCCGGGGGAGATGCCCGCCGCGCGCTCACGGCGCTTGAGGCCGCTGCCGGCGTCGCATACGGAGACCGGAACCACGACGGCGACGCCTCCGAAGAGCCCGGGCTCGCCGGTGACGGCGCCCCCGAGGCTCCGGTCGTCGTCGAGCTCCGCCACACAGAGCGGGCCTTGGACGTCGCCGCTGTCCGATACGACCGCGCGGGCGACCAGCATTACGACGTTGCCAGTGCGTTCATCAAATCGATCCGAGGCTCCGATGTCGACGCGGCCCTCCACTACCTGGCCCGCATGCTCGAAGCAGGCGAGGACCCTCGTTTCGTGGCCCGCCGGATCGTCATTTCCGCTGCCGAGGACATCGGCATGGCGGATCCCACGGCGCTGCAGACCGCCGTCGCCGCCGCCCAGGCAGTGCAGCTGATCGGCATGCCCGAGGGACGGATCATCCTCGCGGAGGCCGTGGTGCATCTGGCGACTGCGCCAAAGTCCAATGCCGCGTACATGGGCATCAACAAGGCCATCGCCGATGTGCGCGCGGGGATGGGGACCGGGATTCCGGCGCATTTGAGGGACGCCCACTACCAAGGCGCGAAGGGACTTGGTCACGGCCAAGGTTACAAGTACGCCCACGATGCCCCGCACGGTGTGGCCGCCCAGCAGTACGCTCCGGATGATTTGGTGGGCAGGGACTACTACGAACCCACGGCAAACGGTGCTGAACGGGATATTGCTCCCAGGCTCGAGCGGCTGCGCAGGATCATCCGGGGCAAGTAGGCCTCATGGTAGGATGGATGCTTGTCTGGCAAGGCACGGACGCACAATCCATCAGAACTCACGTTTTGGTGCTGTGCCCTGCGCCCCGTAGCAAAAGGCAGCGGTTGGCCGATGCTCTCCCTCATGGAGGCCAGTAACACTGACACACCGCAGATATTGGAAGGACACAAGTGGCTAACAACACTCGTGCTCGCCGTACCGCACGCCTTTCGCGTGCACTCGGCATCGCTCTGACCCCCAAGGCCGCCAAGTACATGGAGCGCCGCCCGTACGGCCCCGGTGAGCATGGCCGTGCCCGCAAGAAGCAGGACTCCGACTACGCCGTACGTCTGCGCGAAAAGCAGCGTCTGCGCGCCCAGTACGGTATCCGCGAAGCCCAGATGACCCGCGCCTTCGAAGAAGCACGCCGCACCAAGGGCCTGACCGGTGAAAACCTGATCGAACTGCTCGAAATGCGTCTCGACGCCCTCGTGCTGCGTGCTGGCTTTGCCCGCACCATCGCCCAAGCCCGCCAGCTGGTTGTGCACCGCCACATCCTCGTTGACGGTATCCGCGTGGACCGCCCGTCGTTCCGCGTTGCTGAAGGCCAGCTCATCCACGTTCACAGCCGCAGCGAAGTCATGGCTCCGTTCCAGGTTGCAGCAGCAGGCGCACACGTCCTGAACGTCGTCCCGGCCTACTTGGACGTCAAGATTGACGCCCTGCAGGCACGCCTGGTTCGCCGCCCGAAGCGCTCCGAGGTCCCCGTGACCTGCGAAGAGCAGCTCGTCGTCGAATTCTACGCTCGCTAAATTCCAGCGCGCATACGAGAAGCCCGTGGCACGCGCCGCGGGCTTCTTTGTATGTAAGGTACTTGGGGAAGCCACGCCGGGGGCCGTCAGTGCGGAACTGCACGGCGCGCCCACCGCGCCGCAACAAATGCTAGGAGATGAGTGTCCATGACTGGTGGCGATATTGCAGGCCTGATCGCGGCCGGAGTCTTTGCGCTCCTTGTGCTGCTGTTGGCCGTGCCCATCCTCAAACTCGGACGCGTCTTTGACGAAGTCCGCACCTCCATCCGCTCCTTGAGCGACGGAGCGACGCCCCTGATGGACGAAGTCACCGCGACGGTCTCCACCACCAACCAGCAACTGCGGAAGGTGGATGGCATCACCTCCAACGTTTCCGATGCCTCCGCCAACATCTCAGCGTTGTCCTCACTGGTGGCCGCAACTGTCGGTTCACCGCTCATCAAGGTGGCCGCTTTCAGCTACGGAGTGCGCTCGGCCTTTGCCAATCGCCGCAAATCAAGCAGTGGCCGCCGCAGCCGCTGAACCCGTTCGTAAGTCACGACCCTTCGTATGTCAGGAATACAGTGAAAAGAATCGTCTGGATGGGGATCGGCGTGGCAATCGGAGTCATTGCCTTCCGCAAAATCACCGAAGCGAAGGCCAATATCGGTCCCGACGGCCTGAATCGCGCCGTAGCGCGGCTGGCTGATGGAGTGTATGACTTCGCTGACGCAGTGCGCGCCGGGATGAATGAACGCGAAGTCGACCTCCGGGCCGCGCTCGGCATCAACGAGGCGGACGCCGGCAGGCGGTAGCCGCCGCGATATAACCGCCGCGGTTCGCCCAAGCAGCCGTCAACAAGGCAGAATTAGAAGCTGCGGCAGTGGCAACTGCCAACGCCGCGCACAAACTCATGTGCCGTGAATTGAGAAGGGTAAGTAATCAGCTAATGAAGTCGCAGGAGATCACCAAACGCTGGGTGGACTTTTTTGTCAGCAAGGGCCATACCGCCGTCCCCTCAGCGTCGCTCGTATCCAGCGACCCTTCCCTGCTCTTCACTGTGGCCGGCATGGTGCCCTTCATTCCTTACCTGACCGCCCGTGAGGAGCCGCCCTTCAACCGCGCCACGAGCGTGCAGAAGTGCATCCGCACCGGCGACATCGAGGAAGTGGGCAAGACCGCCCGCCACGGCACGTTTTTCCAGATGTGCGGAAACTTCTCTTTCGGGGACTACTTCAAGGAAGACGCCATCAAGTTTGCCTTCGAACTGCTCACCAAGAGCGTCGACGACGGCGGCTATAGATTGGACGTTGAACGCCTCTGGGTGACCGTCTACGAGGAAGACGACGAAGCCCAGGATCTGTGGCTGAAGAACACCGGAATCCCCGCCTCCCGAATCCAGAGGATGGGGAAGGCGGACAACTACTGGTCTACCGGGCAGCCAGGTCCTGCCGGTCCGTGCTCGGAAATCTACTACGACCGCGGCCCGGCCTACGGCGCCGAGGGCGGTCCCATCGCGGACGAAAACCGCTATGTCGAAATCTGGAACCTCGTTTTCATGCAGTACCAGATTGAGAACGTTCGCTCCAAGGTGGACTTCGACATCGTCGGCGAGCTGCCCAAGAAGAACATCGACACCGGCCTCGGCATGGAGCGCCTCGCGATGATCCTGCAGGGCGTCGAGAACATGTACGAGACCGACCAGGTCCGTCCCGTCATCGACAAGGCCGCAGCCCTGTCCGGCAAGGAATACACCTCCGCCGAGTCCGCTGACGACCCGCACCACACGGACGATGTCCGGATGCGCGTTGTTGCCGACCATATACGTTCGGCCCTCATGCTGATCTCCGACGGCGTGTCCCCCTCCAACGAAGGCCGCGGCTACGTCCTGCGCCGGCTCATTCGCCGTGCCGTCCGCGCCATGCGCCTCCTCGGAGTCGAAGAAGCCTGCCTTCCGCAGTTGCTTCCGGCATCCCGCGACGCCATGAAGGGCGTGTACCCCATCGTGGAGACCGATTTCGACCGCATCAGCCGCATCGCCTATGCCGAAGAAAAAGCCTTCCTGCGCACCATCGCCTCGGGTACCGCGCGCCTCGAGGAAGCCGTGGTGCTCTCCAAGGCTGCCGGCAAGCCGCTGTCCGGCGAAGATGCCTTCGCCCTTCACGACACCTACGGGTTCCCGATCGATCTCACCCTCGAAATGGCCGAGGAAGCCGGCCTGAAGGTTGACGAAGCCGAATTCCGTAGCCTCATGCTGGAACAACGCCAGCGTGCACAGGCAGATGCCAAGGCCAAGAAGGGTGGACACGCCGATGTCTCAGCCTTCCAGGAGCTCCTGGCCGAAGGGGAGACGGTGTTCACGGGATACACCGAGTTGGAAAGCGAAGCCCGCGTGCGCGGCATCGTCAGCTCCGGCCGACGGGTCGCCCACGCTTCCACGGGCGACGAAATCGAGCTCGTGCTCAACGAAACGCCGTTCTACGCCGAAGCAGGCGGCCAGTCCGCAGACAAGGGCCTCATCACCGGTGACGGCTTCGTCGTCGAGGTCCTCGATGTCCAGCGCCCCGTGAAGGGCCTGAGCGTCCACAAGGCGATCGTCCGCGAAGGCGAGATCGCCTCAGACGCCATGGTGCGCGCCGCCGTCGACCGCGAACGGCGCCACGCCGCAGAGCAGGCGCACACGGGAACGCACATCGTGCACGCCGCCCTGCACCAGATCCTCGGCCCGGAAGCCACCCAGCGTGGCTCTTTCAACAAGGCCGGCTACCTGCGCTTCGACTTCGCTTGGGGCGAGGGACTAAGCGCGGCCACGAAGTCCGAGATCGAAGAGGTCTCGAACATCGCCATCCGCAACAACTTCCGGGTCGACACCAAGGTCATGGGCCTTGCCGAGGCCAAAGCCCTGGGCGCCATGGCATTGTTCGGCGAGAACTACGGCAGCGAAGTTCGCGTGGTTGAGATCGACGGCGCGTGGTCCCGCGAGCTCTGCGGTGGCACCCATGTCGCCAACACCTCGCTCATTGGCAGCCTGTCGCTGCTTGGCGAGCAGTCAGTCGGTTCGGGAAACCGCCGTGTGGAAGCCTTCGTTGGCCTTGACGCCTTCCGGCACCTCGCAGCCGAGCGTGCCCTGGTCACCGAACTCACCGAGATGCTCAAGGTCCCTTCGGGCCAACTGGCAGACCGGATCTCCAGCACGTTGGCCAAGCTCAAGTCGACCGAGAAGGAACTGGACCGCCTCCGCAAGGAGCAGCTGACCGCGGTTGCGGCAAACCTCGTTGCCACGGCACAGGACGCCGCGGGCGTCCGGGTAGTGGCGCACGACGCCGGCCAGGTCGGGGGAGCGGACGACCTCCGCAGCCTCGCCATGGACTTGCGCAACCGGCTCGGCTCCGGCGCTTCGACAGTTGCAGTAGCCGGTGTCAGCAATGACCGTCCCGTCATCATCGTGGCCACCAACGAGGCCGCCCGCGACGCGGGCGTGAAGGCAGGCGCCCTGGTACGGGTGGCAGCGGGAATCCTCGGCGGCGGCGGCGGCGGCAAAGACGACGTCGCCCAAGGCGGCGGAACCGACGCCGCGAAGATCGCACCGGCCCTTGCGGCCGTTGTGGACGCGATCGCCAAGCGCTGATCTTGGAGGCCACCGCGAGCAACGACGACTACCCCCGGGGCATCAAACTGGGGGTAGACGTCGGCACCGTCCGTGTGGGCGTGGCGATCTGCGATCCAGACGGCATCCTGGCCACGCCGTTCAAGACGGTAGGCCGGGATGCAAAGAAGAATTCCGACGTCGGGGTCATCGTCCGGCATGTCGCGGAGCTCGGCGCAGTCCAGATTTTCGTCGGGTTACCGCGCACGATGAAGGGTGAGGAACATGCGTCCGCCGTCATGGCTACCGACTACGCGGAGTTGCTGGCGGCCCACTTGCAGCGCCGCGGACTTGACGTTCCCGTCAACATGGTGGACGAGCGGCTCAGTACCGTGACGGCCCACCGCAATCTCCATGAAGCTGGCATGAGCAGCAAGGATCATCGTAAAGTGGTGGATCAGGTTGCCGCTGCCGGAATTCTGCAGCACGCGATCGACATGCAAAAAGCCAGAGGTGCAGATGTGGGCAGGCGCGTGCAGGCGCTGATGCCACCCCAACACATTGACGGCGCCAGTGCGCCGCTGCCGGCCTCCGGCACAGATCCACACTCTCCAACGAGGGGAAGACAATTGTGAGCCCGGTCAACAACGACCCCTCCAACGAAGCATCAGAAGACCGCACAAGGCCTCTGACGCGTCGTGAAATCCGTGCCAGGGAACGCTTCCTGGAGACGCAGAACCAGGAGGTGTTGCCACCACCTGTGCCCGTCCACTTTGAACCTGTCGCTGTACCGAAGCCGCAGTTGGCATATGTTCCGCACTACGCGCCGTCCGCCTCCGAAGCGCCGGCCCCCGTCGCGGAATTCCACGATGACAGCATTCGCAGCGAGACCCCGGCTTCCGAGGGATTTCCTCCGCCGGCCGATGTGATTGAGCCAGAGGAAGACGTGCAGAAACACGACGCTTCTTATGATGACGCCGTGCACGTTGACGTCCCTCATCACGACGCCGAGCACGCCGATTCGGTTCCGGTTTACGACCCCGCACACGGCGACGAGTTCCACGAACTGCATGCACATGACGAAGGTTATGAGCACCACGATCCCCATTTCGAATACGAAGTCCATGACGAGCACGATGCCCATGAACTCATCCCGGCTGCGATTCCCGTGGCAAAGGCTCCGTCGAAGAAGGTCCGTCGTCGCCGTCGTCTTCTTGCGCTCCTGCTCACCCTCACCGTTTTCGTCGCCGCGGTTGCGGTGGGAGCTCAGTTCCTGAAACCGCTGCTCGGCATGGACAAGGTCAGCGACTACCCTGGCCCGGGCACCGGCTCCGTCACGGTCACGGTGGCTCCGGGTTCCGGCCCCAAACTGGTCGCGACCAACCTCCAGAACCAGCACGTCATCGCGAACGCCGATACGTTCCTGGCCGCATTCACGGCGGCCGGCGGTGAACTCTCACCGGGTGATTTCACGTTCCGCACGGAAATGAAGAACTCCGATGCCGTGAATGTCCTCCTCAACAAGGACGCCTCCAAGGTCATGTACTTCGCACTCAGTGCGGGGCTTCGAATAGGAGAGTCGCTCGATGCGATCTCCAAGGGTTCAGGTATCCCTCTGTCCGAGTTGAAGGCTCTCAGTGACTCGCCGGCCCAGTTTGGCGTCCCGGCCCCCGCAAAAAACCTGGAAGGCTTCCTCGCACCGGGGGAGTACCGCTTCCCCCTCGGGACCTCGGCCAAGGACATCCTCCAGAAACTCGTCACGGCCACCACGGACGAGCTCAAGGCGCAGGGCGTCACGGATCCCGCCAAGCAATACCAGACCATCACTGTCGCCAGCATTGTGCAGGCAGAAGGCGGCCAGGCCGATTACGGCAACGTGGCTGGCGCAATCTACAACAGGCTCAAGCCGGGCAATACGGAGACGAACGGCCTCATCCAGTCGGACGCCACCGTCACCTACGGCCTCGGTACCAAGACCTTCCACTTGACCGATGCCCAGAAGGCCGACAAGAGCAACCCCTACAACACTTATGCCAACGTGGGCCTGCCGGTTGGCCCGATCGGCTCGCCCGGCAAGACGGCCATCGACGCTGCCGCGAAGCCGACGCCCAACAACTACCTTTACTGGGTGACCATCAACCTCGACACCAAGGAGACGAAGTTCTCCAGCACGTTGGCGGAGCACAGCAAGTACGTTGAGCAATACAACGCATGGTGTGCCGCCAACGCGGGACGGTGCGTGTGAGTAGACGTGCTGCCGTTTTGGGGCACCCCATCAGCCACTCGAAGTCACCAGCACTCCATCGCGCAGCCTATGCGAAGCTTGGACTCGACATCGATTACTCAGCCATCGACGTGACGGTTGAGCGGCTGCCGGCCTTCATGGCGGGCCTTCAGGCGCAGGATAACTGGTGCGGTTTGTCCGTGACCATGCCCCTCAAGACCGCCATGGTGGACGAGGTTGATGAGGTCCGGGGGGCCGGCTCG
Source organism: Arthrobacter sp. 01T419 (assembly GCF_056398865.1). NCBI lineage: Bacteria > Bacillati > Actinomycetota > Actinomycetes > Micrococcales > Micrococcaceae > Arthrobacter > Arthrobacter sp. 01T419. The sequence continues at coordinate 392,042 of NZ_JBFTQF010000005.1, read as the reverse complement.
CACCTGGGCGTCATCAACACCGTCGCGTTTGAAGCCACCGAGCACGGTGTACGGCGGGTTGGTCACAACACAGATGTGGCTGGCATCGTTCAAGCCGTCAGGAACGCCGGGGTCAAGGAGCGGCCGAGTTCCGCGATTCTTGGCGGCGGCGGAACGTCCGCGGCGGCCATTGCGGCGCTCCACGAACTGGGTTCCGGCCATGTTGACGTCTACGTGCGCGACGCCGGACGGGCGGCCGAGGCGAAAGCCGCAGCTGCCGCCGTCGGACTCTCCGTACAACTCCGGCCGATGACCGAGGCGGCTGAAGGCATCGCCGGAGCCGACCTGGTGATCTCCACTCTTCCGCCGCGGGCGGCGGACAGCATTGCCGCCGGGCTCGACCGGCTTCCCGACGGCGGCAAGCGTGCCGACGATGTCTGGGGTGTGCTGCTCGACGTCGCCTACGATCCCTGGCCCAGCCGCATTGCCGAAGTGTGGCATTCGCGGGGTGGAGTAGTGGTTCCCGGACTGGAAATGCTGCTCTACCAAGCCGTCGAGCAAATTCGTTTGTTTTCCGGCGCTGAAGTCACCGCCGATGTCATAGATGTGATGTGCGACTCAGTCGGGCTACCCCGGCGGGTGTACTAGGGGCCTTACATGGCAGGATTGGATATATGTTGCGTTGGTTGACTGCCGGTGAATCCCATGGCCCGGCATTGCTCGGAATTGTTGAAGGCGTCCCCGCCGGTGTGGAACTCACCAGCGAGGAAATCCGCGATGCCTTGGCGCGCCGCCGTCTCGGCTATGGTCGGGGCGCCCGGATGAAGTTCGAGCAGGACGAAGTAAACATCCTTGGCGGCGTCAGGCACGGCGTCACGCAGGGCGGACCCGTTGCCATCCAGATCGGCAATACCGAGTGGCCCAAATGGGAGCAGATCATGTCTGCGGACCCGGTGGATCCCTCCCTCCTTGCCGAACAGGCCCGCAACGCACCTCTGACCCGCCCGCGGCCGGGCCACGCGGACTTCACAGGTATGCAGAAGTACGGATTCCCCGAGGCACGCCCCGTTCTTGAACGCGCCAGCGCCAGGGAAACCGCCACCCGTGTCGCGCTTGGCACAGTAGCGTCGCAATTCCTGAAGCAGCTCGGTATCGAACTCGTCAGCCACACGGTTTCCATCGCGAGCGTCACCGTACCGGAGGGTCGGCCGCTGCCGGTGCCGTCCGATGTCCTGGCCCTCGACGCCGATCCCTTGCGGTGCTTCGACCGCGAGACCTCGGACGCCATGGTGGCCGAAGTCGACGCAGCGCACAAGGAAGGCGAGACACTCGGCGGCGTAGTCGAGGTCTTGGCCTACGGACTTCCGCCGGGACTCGGCAGCTACGTTCACTGGGACCGTCGCCTCGACTCCCGCTTGGCTGCTGCCCTGATGGGCATCCAGGCCATCAAGGGCGTCGAAGTGGGCGATGGCTTCCTCACCGCGGCCCGCCGAGGCTCCGCCGCGCACGACGAAATCGTCAAGGACGAGGCCGGCCGCATCGTGCGGAAGACCAACCGGGCAGGTGGCATTGAAGGCGGGATGAGCATCGGCGAAGTCCTGCGCGTCCGTGCGGCCATGAAGCCCATCGCTACTGTCCCGCGCGCACTGAAGACCATCGACGTCAGCACGGGTGAAGCTGCCAAGGCCCACCACCAGCGCTCCGACGTCTGTGCCGTCCCGGCGGCGGGCGTCGTGGCCGAGGCCATGGTTGCCCTCGTTCTGGCCGAAGCTGTGACTGAGAAGTTCGGTGGCGACTCCGTCGCCGAAACCGCACGGAACCTTCGGGGCTACATGGACAGCATTCCGGCAAACCTGGACTCGGTCGGCCACTAGTGGTCCGCGGTACCTCGGGCACCGGTCACGGGCCCGCGATTGCCTTGGTGGGACCGATGGCCGTCGGCAAGTCGGTCATTGGCCACCAGCTCGCCCAGCAATTGGGCGTGCCGTTCGTTGACACGGACGTCGTCATTGTTGAGCACCATGGGACCATCGCGGACATTTTCGCGGGTCGTGGAGAACATGCCTTCCGCGAGATCGAGGCCAGGACCGTCGCGCGTGCGGTCGAAGCTGCGAACGCCAATGGCGGGGTTGTTTCGCTTGGCGGCGGAGCAGTGCTGGATTCAGGCACGCAACAGCTCCTGGGCGATTGCACTGTGGTGTATCTCGAATGCGATGCAGCGACGGTCGCCGAACGCATCGCCCGCAACACCGGCCGACCGCTCCTGGCGGGCGACGCCATGGCCCGTTGGAATGCCCTGTTTGCGGCCAGACGGCCCGTCTATGAACGCTTGGCAGATGTTACCGTCGATGTCCGGTCCGGAACCGTGGCGGAAATCGCCCTCCACGTGGAGGAAAGACTGCGTGAATACGCGGCCTTGAAAGAGGAAGTGCAAAAGTGAGCAACGAAGCAACTGTCATCAAGGTCTCCGGCCAGTCCGCGAACGAAAACTACGACGTCGTCGTCGGACGCGGCCTCCTGGAGACCCTTCCCGCGAAGCTGGGGGAGCGCGTCAAGCGAGTCCTCGTGATCCACCCGCGCGCCCTGCGGCTGACGGGAGATACGGTTCGCGCGGAACTCGAGGCTGCGGGATTCACAGCCCTCACTGCTGAGATCCCCGACGCCGAAGAAGGCAAGCACATCCAGGTTGCGGCCTTCTGCTGGCAGGTGCTTGGCCAGAACGACTTCACCCGTTCGGACGCCATCGTTGCGGTTGGCGGCGGCGCTGTCACCGACCTCGCCGGATTTGTCGCGGCAACCTGGCTGCGCGGTGTCAAGGTCATCCACATGCCCACGAGCCTCCTCGGCATGGTGGACGCGTCGGTGGGCGGCAAGACCGGCATCAACACGGCGGAGGGCAAGAACCTCGTGGGTTCCTTCCACCCGCCCGTGGCCGTCCTCGCGGACCTGGACACACTTCAGACCTTGCCCAAGAACGAGCTGATTTCCGGAATGGCTGAGGTCATCAAGTGCGGCTTCATTGCAGATCCCGCCATCTTGGACCTCGTCGAAAACAAGACGGAGGAAGTCATTGACCCGGGTTCCGCGGTGCTCCGCGAGCTCATCGAGCGTGCCATCGCCGTCAAAGCAAAAGTGGTTTCCGAAGACCTCAAGGAATCCGGACTGCGCGAGATCCTCAACTACGGCCACACCCTGGGCCACGCGATCGAACTCGTGGAACGCTACTCGTGGCGGCATGGCGCGGCTGTTTCGGTCGGCATGATGTTTGCCGCCGAGCTCGCCCGCAGCGTCGGCCGGCTTTCCGACGTCGACGCCGACCGGCACCGCACGATCCTCGAGGGGCTCGGGCTGCCGGTCACCTACCGCCGGGACCGCTGGCAGGGCCTGCTTGATGGCATGCGCCGCGACAAGAAGTCCCGCGGTGACCTCTTGCGCTTTGTGGTGCTCGACGGTGTGGCGAAGCCCGGAATCCTCGACGTTCCTGACACCTCGCTGCTTTTCGCTGCCTACCAGGAGATCGCATCATGACGAATGAAACCTTCGGCAGCATCAGTGATTGGCCTACGGGCGGGTTCCCCGGAGTGCGCACCAATCCGGACACCCTCCTGCCGCACATCGTCAACGAGGAAGTCATGCAGTCCGCGTTGGCCGAGTCCAACGATCCCGCTGACCGCATCATGGCGCTCATGCTCGAAGGCCACCCCGGCGAAGCCGCCGAGTTGCTGGCCGAGGCCCGCTACAACGACCCCGAGTCTTTCAAGCTCCGGATCTTCGAGGCAGAACTGCACCGTGCTACCAACCGCTTCGACCGCGCTGTGGAGCTCTTCCGCCAACTGCTGGGCGAAGTCAATGGAACAGCCAAGGAACCGATCGTCCATCAGTATTTGGGGCGGGCCCATTTTGTGGCCGGCAATCCCGTCGCCGCAGCGGAATCGTTCACCAAGGCCTTGGACCTGCGCGTTGCCTTGGCAGCCGATGCTTCCTTGATCTACTCCTCTGCCGTTGCCCTGCAGCGTGCCCGGAACGCCCTCGAGCTCGCCTCCTGAACGGGAGCGCCTCCTTGATGGTCTCGCCCGACTGATAGGGCGGGCGGCAGGCGCTGCGCAATTTGCCGGTAGAATGGTCTTTGGATTTTTGATAAATACGCGCTGGCGGCCATCAAGGCATGCCAGATTGGCATACCCGGCTGGAAGCTAGAAACAGTAGCTAGAACCAGTGAGAGAAACCAGAGGATAATAGTGGCAACCACAAATGACATCAAGAACGGCACCGTGCTGAAGCTCGAGGGCCAGCTCTGGAACATCATTGAGTTCCAGCACGTCAAGCCGGGCAAGGGCGGCGCGTTCGTGCGCACCAAGATGCGCAACGTCATGTCTGGCAAGGTGGTGGACAAGACGTTCAACGCCGGCCTCAAGATCGAAACCGCCACCGTTGACCGCCGCGACTACCAGTACCTGTACCAGGACGGCGCGGACTTCGTGTTCATGGATACCCAGGACTTCGACCAGATCACGGTTTCCGGTGCCACGGTAGGCGACGCCACCAACTTCATGCTGGAAAACCAGATGGTCAACATTGCCATCCACGAGGGCACGCCTCTCTACATTGAGCTGCCCCCGAGCGTAGTCCTCGAAATCACCTACACCGAGCCGGGACTGCAGGGTGACCGCTCCTCCGCTGGAACCAAGCCGGCCACCCTTGAAACCGGCTATGAGATCCAGGTGCCCCTGTTCGTTGAGAACAACACCAAGGTCAAGGTAGACACCCGCGACGGCAGCTACCTGGGCCGGGTCAACGACTAGTGAGTGCTCGTGGTAAGGCCCGTAACAGGGCCCTCGAAGTACTGTTTGAGGCGGAGCAGCGTTCCGCCTCCGCTTTCGAGGTCTTGAAGGCCCGCCGGGAAATGACCGATCTCGTAGTCAACCCGTACACGACCGACATCGTGGAGGGCGTGGTTGCCATGCAGCCGACCATCGACGAATTCCTTCAGACCTACGCCCAGGGCTGGACTCTTGAGCGCATGCCGGCGGTTGACCGCATCATCCTGCGTATCGGCGCCTGGGAACTCCTCTACAACGACGACGTCCCGGACGGCGTCGCGGTCAGTGAGGCAGTTGCGCTGGCCAAGGTCATGTCCACCGACGAATCGCCTGCGTTCATCAACGGCCTCCTCGGACGTCTCCAGAAGCTGAAGCCTTCCCTGCTCGCTTAAGCGGCAGTGAAAGCATTCGAAGGGCTGGTGCCCACAGGAAACTGTGGGCGCCAGCCCTTTGCGTTGGCGGTTGCGATGGGGACTGCGCATGCACTCGGACGGTTGTGAGCTAAAACGCATGGTCCGCGCCCGGGGCACGTCGGCCGGGCGCCACGGCTGTGGTAATTTTGTAGGGCAAATGTTCCTTTTTTAATTCCGTCCCGTGAGGCGGGGAAAGGGGAGACGAGCGATGACTGAAGTCACTGCGCCGGTGCCGTCCCGGGTTGTCCTCAACCACGCGGATATCGACCGTGCGCTCACTCGTATCGCCCACGAGATCCTCGAGGCCAACAAGGGCTCCCAGGACTTGGTACTTTTGGGCATCCCACGCCGCGGCTATCCGCTGGCTGTGCGGCTGGCAGACAAGATCGCCGCCGCGGATCCGTCCGTCAACGCCTCGGCAATAGTCGGTCAGTTGGACGTCACCATGTTCCGGGACGATCTTTCCCGCCAGCCCGCCAGGCCCCCTTATCCCACCAAGCTGCCGCTGTCCGGCATCGACAACAAGGTTGTTGTCCTCATCGACGACGTCCTGTACTCGGGCCGCACCATCCGGGCAGCCCTCGACGCAATCGTCGACCTTGGCAGGCCCCGCATCGTTCGCCTCGCCGTCCTCGTGGACCGTGGCCATCGCGAATTGCCCATCCGCGCGGACCACGTGGGCAAGAACCTGCCCACCTCGTCCTCGGAAAAGGTCCGGGTCCACTTGGAAGAACTCGATTCTGTGGATGGTCAGCCCATCAACGAAGTAGTCATCGAGGCCGGCGCATGAAACATTTGCTCTCCACGGAGAACCTCAGCGCCGAGAACGCAATCCGAATCCTGGACACCGCCGAAGAGATGGCTGCGGTGGGGGACCGGGAAGTCAAGAAGCTGCCCGCCTTGCGCGGCCGCACCGTGGTCAACCTTTTCTTCGAGGACTCCACCCGCACCCGTATTTCCTTCGAGGCGGCAGCAAAGCGCCTCTCCGCAGACGTCATCAACTTCGCAGCCAAGGGCTCTTCGGTATCAAAGGGTGAGTCCCTCAAGGACACCGCCCAGACCCTTGCAGCGATCGGCGCCGATGCGGTAGTCATCCGCCACTGGGCCTCTGGCGCACCGCACCGCTTGGCTGCCACCGACTGGATCGACGCCGCCGTCATCAACGCCGGAGACGGCACCCATGAGCACCCCACCCAGGCCCTCCTGGACGCATTCACGATGCGCCGCCACTGGTCCAAGCTGAAAGGCTCGGCATCCAACGGCGCAGACCTCAACGGGATGCGCGTCGCTATCGCCGGTGACGTCCTGCACTCCCGGGTCGCCCGTTCCAACGTGTGGCTGCTGCGCACCCTTGGTGCGGAAGTAACCCTCGTGGCCCCACCCACCTTGCTGCCGATCGGCGTCGAACACTGGCCGTGCAAGGTCAGTTACGACCTTGACGAGACACTCGAAGCCGGAGTGGACGCGATGATGATGCTGCGCGTCCAAGGTGAGCGGATGAATGCTTCGTTCTTCCCCTCGACGCGAGAGTATTCGCGTCGTTGGGGCTTCGACGATGCCCGCCTCCGGGCCCTCGACGACCTCGGGCTCAAGGACACCATCATCATGCACCCTGGTCCCATGAACCGCGGCCTGGAAATTTCCGCCGCCGCCGCCGATTCACCCCGCTCCACCGTGCTGGCCCAGGTCCGCAACGGCGTGTCGGTCCGGATGGCCGCCCTGTACCTGCTGCTCTCGGGGGATACCCGTGAAGCCGCCACCACGCCGGGCACCGCCCGTTCCGACAAGGAGAGCAACTGATGACCGAGACCGCAACCGGTACCTACCTGATCCGCGGCGCGGCCATCCTGGGTGGCGACGCCGAGGACCTGTTGATCCGCGACGGCCTCATCGCCGAGCGCGGGACCGGCCTGTCCGCAGAAGGAGCGACGGTGATTGAGGCCGCCGGCCTCGTGGCGCTTCCCGGCATGGTGGACATCCACACCCACTTGCGCGAACCCGGTCGCGAAGACGCCGAAACCGTGGAAACGGGCACCCGTGCCGCAGCCCTTGGCGGCTACACCGCGGTGCATGCCATGGCCAACAGCAATCCCGTGGCCGACACTGCTGGCGTCGTCGAGCAGGTCCACAGCCTGGGCCGCGCCTCCGGCTGGGTGGACGTCCGCCCAGTGGGTGCCGTCACGGTGGGTCTCGCCGGCGAGCAGCTCGCTGAACTCGGCGCCATGGCCGACTCCCGTGCCCAAGTCCGTGTCTTCTCCGACGACGGCATCTGCGTGCACGATCCCGTGCTGATGCGCCGTGCGTTGGAGTACGTCAAAGCGTTCGACGGCGTCGTTGCCCAGCACGCGCAGGAACCCCGCCTCACCGCCGGGGCCCAGATGAACGAGGGCACCGTCTCGGCGGTTCTCGGACTTGCCGGGTGGCCGGCGGTGGCCGAGGAGAGCATCATCGCCCGCGACGTCCTGCTTGCCCAGCATGTCGGATCCCGCCTGCACGTATGCCACGTGTCCACCGCCGGATCGGTGGAGATCGTCCGCTGGGCCAAGGAACGCGGCATCAACGTCACCGCTGAGGTCACACCCCACCACTTGTTGCTCACGGACGAACTGGTCCGCAGCTACGACCCCGTCTACAAGGTCAACCCGCCACTTCGCACCGACGCGGATGTCCAGGCGCTTCGCGCCGGGCTCGCCGATGGCACCATCGACGTCGTGGGAACAGACCACGCCCCGCATCCGAGCGAACACAAGGAATGCGAGTGGGCCCAGGCGGCAATGGGCATGACGGGACTGGAAACTGCCCTGTCGGTAGTCCAGGAAACCATGATCGAGACCGGGCTCATGACGTGGGCCGACTTCGCCCGCGTCACGTCCACGGTGCCCGCGGCCATTGGCCGGGTGGCAGATCAAGGGCGCCCGCTCGAAGCCGGCGAGCCTGCCAATGTGATCCTCGTGGATCCCGCCGCCCGCTGGAACGTGGATCCTTATAAGATGGCGACCATGGGCCGGAACTCACCCTTTGCGGGCAAAGAGTTGCCGGGCGCGGTCGTCGCCACGTTCTTCAGGGGTCACCCGACCGTACTGGGCGGCAAGCTCAACACCCCGTACCGATACGCAGCGGACCCTGCAGGCGCAGGCAGCAGCATCTGATGGACAAAATCGCTTCCTTGCTGCTGGTCCTGTGCCTTGCCGCAATTGTCGCCGGACTCATAGCGCTGGGATGGCGCAGCAGGCTCAAGCGGCAAGCCGGCCTCGGGCCGCTTCCGGACGTGCCTGAACAACTCAGCCCGGCAGGCCTTGTGGCTGACGGCCAGTATGTGGCCACGACGACGGCGGGAGACTGGCTTGACCGGATCGCTGTCCATGGCCTTGGCTTTCGCGGGAACGCGGAAATGAGCATCCATCCGGAAGGCGTCCTGTTCGACCGCGCGGGAACTGGACCTCTGTTCATTCCATCGCGAGCCGTGACCGATTGCCGCAGCGCCAGCGGCATGGCCGGAAAATTCGTGGAAAAGGATGGAATCGTGGTCTTGAGCTGGATGCTCGGAGAACGTGAGCTCGACACCGGATTCAGGACCAGGCACGCCGCCGACAAGCAACCCCTCCTCGAAGCACTTCAAGAATTGATCTCTGCAGCCCCCCAGGCAGATGCCGATAGTGGAAAGTAACAACGTGACGGACACCAACGCAGTGACAGAAAATACCAACCCAGCAGAGTCCACCGCAGCAGTGCTGGTCCTCGAAGACGGCCGCACTTTCCGTGGCCGTAGCTACGGTGCCACGGGCGTTGCCCTGGGCGAGGCCGTATTCGCGACCGGGATGACCGGTTATCAGGAAACCATCACGGATCCCTCCTACGCCCGCCAGCTAGTGGTCCAGACGGCTCCGCACATCGGCAACACCGGCGTGAACAAGGAAGACGCCGAGTCCCGCCGCATCTGGGTGGCTGGCTACGTTGTTCGCGACGCCGCACGCCGCCCCTCGAACTGGCGCTCGGAGCGCAGCCTCGATGAAGAGCTCGTTGAGCAGGGCATCGTCGGGATCCAGGCCGTGGACACCCGTGCCATCACCCGGCACCTGCGCGAGCACAAGACCATGCGTGCCGGAATCTTCTCCGGTGAAGCAGCCAACGCTTCCGACAAGGAGCTCCTGGACACCGTCCTGGCCAGCGCTCCCATGGAAGGCGCACGCCTTGCCGAAGAAGTGAGCGTCGACGAGGCCTACGTCGTGGAGCCCGCAGACCATGGTTGGGAGGGCGAAGCGAAGTTCAGCATCGCCGCGATCGACCTTGGCATCAAGGCGATGACTCCGGCCCGCTTCGCAGAACGTGGCGTCCGCGTCCACGTACTGCCCGCGACCGCCACGCTGGAAGACGTCAAGGCGGTCAACCCGGATGGTTTCTTCATGTCCAACGGCCCTGGCGACCCCGCCACCGCCGACACCCAGGTGAAGCTGCTCCGCTCGGTGCTCGATGAGAAGCTACCCTACTTCGGAATCTGCTTCGGCAACCAGATCCTGGGCCGTGCCCTCGGCTTCGGTACCTACAAACTCAAGTACGGCCACCGCGGGATCAACCAGCCCGTGATGGACCGCCGCACGGGCAAAGTCGAGATCACCTCGCAGAATCACGGCTTCGCCGTCGACGCTCCCATGGACGGCGCCACGCTGGCTCCCGAAGAGCGGTTTGGCCGCGTGGAGGTCAGCCACGTAAGCCTCAACGACGACGTCGTCGAAGGACTCGCGTGCCTCGACATCCCGGCATTCTCGGTTCAGTACCACCCCGAAGCCGCAGCCGGTCCGCACGACGCCGCCTACCTCTTCGACCGCTTCATCGACCTGATGGAGAGCACGAAGAACGGCGAGAATGCTGCGCAGGCCGCCGCCACTCAGACATCGAACTCCGCGAAGAACGAGGACACCAAGTAATGCCAAAGCGTACAGATCTCAAGAGCGTCCTTGTCATCGGTTCCGGCCCGATCGTTATCGGCCAAGCGGCCGAATTCGACTACTCCGGCACCCAGGCACTGCGCGTGCTGAAGGAGGAAGGGCTGCGCGTCATCCTCGTGAACTCCAACCCGGCCACCATCATGACCGACCCCGAATTCGCCGATGCCACCTACGTGGAACCCATCACCCCCGAAGTGGTCGAAAAGATCATCGCCAAGGAGCGCCCGGACGCCCTCCTGCCTACGCTGGGCGGTCAGACGGCCCTCAACACGGCCATCGCCCTGGACAAGAACGGCGTGCTTGAGAAGTACAACGTCGAACTCATCGGTGCCAACATTGCCGCGATCGAACTCGGCGAGGACCGGGAGAAGTTCAAGGGTGTCGTGGAACGCTGCGGCGCCGAGTCGGCCCGCAGCCACATCATCCACACCATGGATGAAGCCTTGAGCGCCGCGGAGGACCTCGGTTACCCGATGGTTGTCCGCCCGTCCTTCACCATGGGCGGGCTGGGCTCGGGCCTGGCCTACAACGAGGACGACCTGCGCCGCATCGTGGGCCAGGGCCTGCAGTACAGCCCCACCTCCGAGGTTCTGCTGGAAGAGAGCATCCTCGGCTGGAAGGAATATGAGCTGGAGATGATGCGCGACAAGAACGACAACGTCGTTGTTGTGTGCTCCATCGAGAACTTCGATCCCGTAGGCGTCCACACCGGCGACTCCATCACGGTGGCACCGGCCCTGACCCTGACGGACCGCGAATACCAGCGCCTGCGCGACATCTCCATCGCCGTCATCCGCGAAGTCGGCGTGGACACCGGTGGCTGCAACATCCAGTTCGCCATCGAACCGGACACGGGACGCGTCGTCGTCATCGAAATGAACCCGCGTGTTTCGCGTTCCTCGGCGCTGGCGTCCAAGGCCACCGGCTTCGCGATCGCCAAGATCGCCACCAAGCTTTCCCTCGGCTACACGCTGGACGAGATCCCGAACGACATCACGCAGAAGACACCGGCATCGTTTGAGCCGACGCTCGACTACGTCGTGGTCAAGGTTCCGCGCTTCGCCTTCGAGAAGTTCCCCGCAGCGGACAACACGCTGACCACCACCATGAAGTCCGTCGGTGAGGCAATGGCCATGGGCCGCAACTTCACGGAAGCCCTTCAGAAGGCACTTCGCTCGCTTGAGCAGAAGGGCTCACAGCTGGACTTCAGCCACGTGCCCGAGTGGGAAGTTCCGGAGCTCATCGAGAAGTCCAAGCGCCCGACGACGGACCGCCTCTACCAGGTCCAGCGCGCTTTGCTCGGAGGTGCTTCGGTTGAAGAGCTCTACGCCGCCACCAAGATCGATCCGTGGTTCCTGGACCAGCTGCAGCTGCTCAACGAGATCTCGCAGGAGATCCGCAAGGCCGGCGCCCTGACCGAAGACATGCTCCGCCACGCCAAGCGCCACGGTTTCTCGGACGAGCAGATCGGTGCCCTGACGCACAACCCGGAGGCTGTAGTCCGCGGCGTCCGCCAGGCCCTGGGCATCCGCCCGGTTTACAAGACGGTGGACACCTGCGCCGCTGAATTTGCCGCGTACACCCCGTACCACTACTCCTCGTACGACGAAGAGGACGAGGTCGGCTTGCACGCCAAACCTTCCGTCATCATCCTGGGGTCCGGCCCTAACCGCATTGGCCAGGGCATCGAGTTCGACTACTCGTGCGTGCATGCCTCGATGGCGCTGCGCAAGGCCGGCTACGAGACCGTCATGGTCAACTGCAACCCGGAGACCGTCTCCACGGACTACGACGTCTCAACGCGCCTCTACTTCGAACCGCTGACCCTTGAAGACGTCCTCGAAGTCATCGCGGCAGAGGAACGCACAGGCGGCGTCATGGGCGTGTTCGTGCAGCTCGGTGGCCAGACCCCACTCAAGCTCGCACAGCAGCTTGCCGACGCCGGTGTGCCGATCCTGGGCACCTCGCCGGAAGCCATCGACCTCGCCGAGCACCGCGGCATGTTCTCCCGCGTGCTTGACCAGGCCGGCCTGATCGCCCCGAAGAACGGCACCGCCGTGTCCTTCGAGGACGCCAAGAAGATCGCCGACGAGATCGGCTACCCGGTCCTCGTCCGCCCGTCGTACGTGCTCGGCGGCCGCGGGATGGAGATCGTCTATGACGAAGCCAACCTCTCCCGCTACATCGCCAATGCCACGGAGATCACCCCGGACCATCCGGTGCTGATCGACCGCTTCCTCGAGGATGCCGTCGAAATCGACGTCGATGCGCTCTTCGACGGCACGGACATGTACCTTGGTGGCATCATGGAGCACATCGAGGAAGCCGGCATCCACTCCGGTGACTCCGCGTGCGTCCTGCCCCCGATCACCCTCGGCAGCAACGTGATCGAACGCGTCCGCACAGCCACGCGGGCCATCGCAGAGGGGGTGGGCGTCCGTGGCCTCATCAACATCCAGTTCGCCCTGGCATCCGACGTGCTCTACGTGTTGGAAGCCAACCCGCGTGCCTCACGCACCGTGCCGTTCGTGTCCAAGGCCACGGGCGTGCAGATGGCGAAGGCTGCAGCGCTGATCGGTACCGGGGTCACCATCAACCAACTGCGCAGCGCCTACAAGATGCTGCCGGAAACGGGCGATGGTTCCACACTGCCGCTTGACGCACCTGTCGCGGTGAAGGAAGCGGTGCTGCCATTCAGCCGCTTCCGGACGCCTGAAGGCAAGGTGGTGGACTCGCTGCTCGGCCCCGAAATGCGCTCCACTGGTGAGGTCATGGGCATTGACAAACACTTCGACACCGCTTTCGCCAAGAGCCAGGCCGCGGCCAACAATGCGCTGCCCACAGAAGGCAAAATCTTCGTCTCGGTCGCCAACCGGGACAAGCGTTCGGTGATCATGGGTGTCAAGCGCCTGTCCGATCTCGGCTTCGAGATCGTCTCCACGGGCGGTACCGCGGATGTGCTGCGCCGCAACGGCATTCAGGCAACCCCGGTCCGCAAGGTTGCAGAAGGCAGCAGCGCCGAAGGCGAGGGCACCATCGCGGACCTCATCATCGCCGGCGAGATCGACATGGTCTTCAACACCCCTTCGGGTGGCGAAGCCCGCAGCGACGGCTACGAACTCCGCGCGGCCGCCACGTCCATCGGCATCCCGTGCATCACCACAGTGGCCGAGTTCAACGCCGCGGTGCAGGCAATCGAGGCGTTGCGCACCTACGAGTGGTCGGTGACCAGCTTGCAGGAGCACGCCGCCAACCTGAAAGCATCCGCCGAGGCCGTCAATGCCTGAGTCTGTTGTAGTCGCGCAGCCCGTTGTCAGGTCGGGGCCCCGACAGCCGTTCGGTTCCAGGCTGGCTGCCGCCATGGCCGACCTCGGCCCCCTTTGCGTCGGCATTGACCCGCATCCGGGACTGCTGTCTGACTGGGGACTGAACGACGACGTCGCCGGGCTGGAGCGCTTCTCACTCACCGTCGTGGAAGCCGTGGCGACGCTCGCTGCCGCGGTGAAGCCGCAAGTCGCGCTCTATGAGCGCCACGGCTCCGCAGGCATGGCCGTCCTGGAGCGGACCCTTGCTGCGGCATCCGATGCCGGAGTGTTGAGCATCGCCGACGCCAAGCGCGGAGACATCGGCTCAACGATGGCGGCCTATGCCGACGCTTGGCTGCGCGACGGTTCGTCCTTGGCTGCGGACTCTGTCACGCTGAGCCCGTATCTCGGATTTGAGTCACTGCGGCCGGCGCTGGACCTCGCAGACGAGTATGGCCGGGGTGTTTTCGTTCTCGCGCTGACTTCGAACCCCGAAGGCAAATCCGTTCAGCACGTTGGCGGTTCTGAGTCGGTGGCACGGCGGATCGCTGAAGCGGCCGCCGACGAGAACCGTCGCTATGCGGGAACCATGGGGTCTGTCGGTCTCGTGGTGGGCGCCACTATTGGCACCGCTTTGGTGGATCTGGGCTTGGACCTCAACGCTGTTCGCGGGCCCATCCTGGCTCCTGGGCTCGGTGCCCAAGGAGCTACGCCGGCGGATCTGCGTGCGACATTCCGTGAGGCGTATCCGGCGGTCCTTGCGACATCGAGCCGGGGAATCCTGGCCGCTGGTCCCACGGTCGCCGGTTTGCGTTCCGCTACTGAGGCCACCCGCGACGGCTTGCTGGAAGGCTGATCGCGATCTTGCTGCGTCCTGTGCATTGCGCTCCACACTGACCTCGCGGTAGCTTCGGGAACAGTCCAAATCGCCACGCACTCGATGCCGGCCAAAGGGGGATGTGTCAGTGACTTTGAAAACCTTGTCTGCGGAGGAACGTTCCGATGCCTTGGAAAAGGCCGCCAGGGCCCGTGCAAGACGGGCTCTGGCAAAGGAACAGCTCAGGAGTGGTGAACTCAGTATCGCCGGGCTGATCAAGTCGGCGCAGACTGATGAAGCCATCGCCCGCATGCGTGTTTCCGAGCTTCTGGAGGCTGTCCCGGGTGTCGGCCCCGTCCGGGCAGCGGCCATCATGACGGAAATTGGAATCGCCGCATCACGACGGCTCAGGGGCCTGGGAATTCACCAGTCCCGGTCGCTGATAGATTTTATGGAAGACAAATACAGCGTTTAAGAAGAAATGCAGCGTATTAGGCCCCTCCACGAAGGACGATGTGAGCAAGAATCCGGGACTGACCGTCCTCGCAGGCCCAACTGCCGTTGGCAAGGGAACAGTATCCACGTATATCCGCGACAACTACCCTGAGGTCTGGCTGTCGGTTTCGGCCACCACCCGTGCGCCGCGGCCGGGGGAGAAGGACGGTGTCCACTACTACTTCAAGTCCGCCGAGGAATTCGACGCACTTGTTGAAGGTGGCCAGTTGCTTGAGTGGGCAGTGGTGCACGGCAAGAACCGCTACGGCACGCTCCGCAGCACAGTCGACGCCGCCATCGCCGAAGGCAAGTCCGTGCTGTTGGAGATCGATTTGCAGGGCGCCCGCCAGGTCAAGGCTGCAGTTCCGGACGCCAACTTCGTCTTCCTCGCTCCGCCCAGCTGGGACGAAATGGTCCGCCGCTTGGTTGGACGCGGCACCGAAACCCCGGAGGAACAGCAGCGACGGCTGGAAACCGCTAAACTGGAACTTGCCGCTGAACCGGAGTTTGACCACACCGTCATCAATGACGAGGTACGCCGGGCAGCGGACGAGCTTGTTTCACTCATGGGGCTTACCCCGCACCAGCGCTAAGCGCTAGCACTTGTCAGCCCGTTAGAATTTGGAGAATTCGTGTCCACGAACCTTGAAGGCATCATCAACCCGCCGATCGACGAGCTGCTTGCTGCTGCCGATTCAAAGTACGGCCTGGTGATTTTCGGCGCCAAGCGCGCGCGCCAGATCAACGCCTACTACGCCCAGCTGCACGAGGGCCTCTTCGAGTACGTTGGCCCGCTGGTCGACACGAAGCTGAACGAGAAGTCGCTTTCCATCGCCCTGCGCGAGATCAACGAAGGCCTGCTGGTCTCCACCCCGATCGAACCCGCAGAGTAAAACAGACTGCCTGTTGACGGAGGTCACGTGCGCATAGTCCTCGGAGTCGGGGGAGGGATCGCAGCCTACAAGGTTGCATCGCTCCTCCGGCTTTTTACTGAGGCCGGACACAACGTCACGGTCATTCCCACGGAGGCCGCAAACCGATTCGTCGGCGTGGCTACCTGGGAGGCGCTCTCGGGCAATCCGGTGAGCAACAGTGTCTTTGACGACGTCGAGAAGGTCAACCACGTCCGGCTTGGTCATGAGGCCGATCTCATTGTGGTTGCCCCGGCGACTGCCGACCTGTTGGCCAAGGCCGCAACCGGCCAGGCGGGGGATCTTCTCACTAACACGCTCCTCATGGCACATGGCCCAGTGCTATTTGCTCCCGCAATGCACACTGAAATGTGGCAGAACCAAGCAACCCGGTCGAATGTGGAAACCCTGCGCAGCCGCGGCATCACCGTCCTCGAACCGGCGGTGGGCCGGCTGACAGGCGCGGATTCCGGGCCGGGCAGGCTCCCCGAGCCAGAGGTAATTTTCGCGGCCGCCATCGCTTTGGTTGACGCCTCCATGCCTTCCGCCCAGCTCGTTGGCGCCAAACCTTTGTCAGGTCGGACCGTCACGATTTCCGCGGGCGGCACCAGGGAGGCCTTGGATCCAGTTCGCTTCCTGGGGAACAGGTCCTCCGGCAAGCAAGGCGTTGCGCTGGCGGCAGCAGCCCTCGACGCCGGCGCCAAGGTGAGATTCCTCGCTGCCCATATGGACGTCCAGCCTCCTGCTGGCGTCGAACTGGTGCGGGTTGAATCTGCCCTGGAACTCCGTGACGCCGCGCTGGAAGCCGCCGCCGGCTCCGACGTCGTGATCATGGCCGCCGCGGTGGCTGATTTCCGTCCCGCTGAGGTCTCAACGACGAAAATCAAGAAGAGCGAAGGCACCGACGCTCCCGTGGTGCGCCTCGTACGGAACCCTGACATCCTGCATGAGCTGGTAGAGCGCCGCGACGCTGAATCAACAGCACAGCTGATCGTCGGTTTCGCCGCTGAAACCGGGGACGAAGACGGTAACGTCCTGGAACACGCCACCGCCAAGCTCAAACGCAAGGGCTGCGACCTCTTGGTAGTCAACCAGGTTGGCGTCGGCCGGGTGTTCGGCCAAGACCAGAATTCTGTGATCATTCTCTCCGGCCATGGCGCAGAGCCGCAGTCGGCCGCGGGTTCCAAATCCGACGTCGCCGCCGCCGTCATTGACCGCATCAGTTCTGAACTGAGCCGCGTGCACCCGGCCACTTAGGCCTGGACGGCGCTCATTCCTTAGCTGGTCCATCCTTAGCATAGGGACATACGGCGGAAGCCGACCGCCCTCAACCGAGTAAGGTAGTCGAGTGACTTTACCGCTGCATCATGAATCCCACGGAACCCCGTCCAAGCTCCGGCTCTTCACTTCGGAGTCGGTGACGGAAGGGCACCCGGACAAGATCTGCGACCAAATCAGCGACGCGATCCTTGACGCGCTCCTGGCAGCAGACCCTGAGTCCCGCGTGGCAGTTGAGACCATGGCCACGACTGGCCTGGTGCACGTGGCTGGCGAGGTCACCACGGATGCGTACGTCGAGATCCCGCAGATCGTCCGCGAGACCATCCTCGGAATCGGTTATGACTCCTCCGCCAACGGCTTCGACGGCGCCCGTTGCGGCGTGTCTGTCTCGATCGGCCAGCAGTCCAACGACATCGCCGGCGGCGTCTTCAACTCCCTCGAAGCCCGCGAAGGCCGCCAGGAGGACGACTACGACCTCCAGGGCGCCGGTGACCAGGGCATCATGTTCGGCTACGCGAGCGACGAAACCCCGTCCTACATGCCGACCCCCATTTGGCTGGCCCACCGCCTCTCCGAAAGGCTCACTGAAGTCCGCAAGAGCGGCGAACTCGCCTACCTGCGGCCTGACGGCAAGACGCAGGTGACCGTCGGATATGACCGCGACCGCCCGGTTTCAGTTGAAACGGTGGTCATTTCCAGCCAGCACGCCGAAGGTACCAGCCTTGATCGCCTGCGCGCCGACCTCGCCGCGCACGTGATCGATCCCGTCCTGGCAGTGTCCAACCTCGATATCTCCCACGTCGCGAACATCCTGAATCCCGCTGGCGCCTTTGTCATCGGCGGACCTGTCGGTGATGCCGGCCTGACCGGCCGCAAGATCATTGTTGACACTTACGGCGGCATGGCCCGCCACGGCGGCGGTGCCTTCTCCGGTAAGGATCCGTCGAAGGTGGACCGTTCGGCTGCCTACGCGATGCGCTGGGTGGCCAAGAACGTTGTGGCCGCGGGGCTGGCTAAGCGCGCGGAAATCCAGATCGCTTACGCGATCGGCCAGGCGCGTCCTGTCGGCACGTACGTCGAGACCTTCGGTACCGAGACTGTTGATCCGGCCAAGATCAGCGAAGCAATTGCGGAGATCTTCGACCTCCGTCCCCGTGCCATCATCGACGCCCTTGACCTCAAGCGGCCCATCTACGCCAAGACGGCGGCACACGGCCACTTCGGCCGCGACGAGCCAGACTTCACGTGGGAACGGTTGGACCGGGTGGACGAACTGAAGGAATTCTTCAACGCCTGACCCCGCCTGCGCCGGAGCCTCGTCTGCCCGGAGCCTGATTGTCGGTGGTGTGTGTTTGGCTTGACCCAAGAGCCGAGCCAGGGAGGTGGCAAGCATGAGCAATGATTCGTTGCTTCCCTTTGCCCTGGCGTTGCCTTCGTCGGCCCGTCAACCGTCCTTGTTGCAGGGTTTCCCCGCTCGCGGGACCGACGCCGGTGGGCCAGCCCTCGCGGCAAGCGATCCGGTGGCCCGGGTCCTGATCGAATCGCCCCTGCCGCACTTGGACCGCCCTTTTGACTACAGTGTCCCGGCTGAGTTCGAAGGCACCGCGTTGGCGGGGGTACGGGTCAAAGTGCGTTTTAGCGGCCAGGAACTTAGCGGCTACGTGCTGGAGCGTGCGGAATCCTCGGAAGGCGGGCATCCCTTGAGCCCGCTGCTCAAGGTGGTTTCGCCTGTCCAAGTCTTGACGCCGTCTTTGCTGGAGCTTGCCTCCAGCGTCGCGGCCCGTTATGCCGGGACGCTGAGCGACGTCCTGCGGACAGCCATCCCGCCGCGCGTCGCGGGCTTGGAGAAGTTGCTCCTTTCCGGTGCTTCCCTCTTGGAGGAGCGAACCGAGGCTGCCCGCCATGCTGTGGGCGCTGCGTCCCCGGCGCAAGCAATGTGGGCTTCCTACACCAACGGCGCACCGTACCTGCAGCACCTGGCCGGAGGTGGCTCGCCCAGGGCCGTCCTCACCGCAGTGCAGGGCTTTGGAGCGGCCGGCTGGCCCGAACTTGTGGCGTCTGCGGTGGCGGCAGTCCGATCCTCGGGGCGGGGCGCCGTCGTGGTTGTGCCCGACTACCGTGATCTTGACCGAATGGAAGCGGCGCTCGACGCCGTCTTGCCGGTAGGGGAAATCGCGCGGCTGACTGCCGACGACGGTCAGTCCGCGCGGTACCGGAGCTTCCTTCGACTGCTGAGCGGCGCAGCCAAGGTGGCGATCGGTACGCGGTCCGCGGCATACGCTCCAGTCCAGGACCTTGGACTTGTAGTGTGTTGGGACGACGGCGACGACCTCCATATCGACCAGCGCGCTCCTTACGCCCACACCCGCGAAGTCCTGCTTTTGCGTTCCGAACAGGAATCTGCGGCGTGCCTCATGGCCGCGCACAGCCGCAGCACCGAGCTTCAGCGATTGGTCGAAGGTGGCTGGGCCGTGCCAGTGGAACCCCCGCGGACGGTGGTCCGCGCCAGCGCGCCGCGCGTGCTCAACACGGCGGACAGTTTCGAGCAGGAGCGCGACCCCCTGGCCCGGATTGCACGCTTGCCCGGCGCCGCGTGGCGGGCAGCCAAGGACGGGCTGGAACGTGGACCTGTCCTGGTACAGGTAGCCCGGGCCGGTTACGCGCCGTCGTTGGTTTGTGAGGATTGCCGCGAGCCCGCCAGATGCAACAATTGCCAAGGACCCCTCGCAATCGCCGGCCAAGCTGCCCTCCCGCAGTGCCGCTGGTGTTCCACACCGGCTCCGGAATGGCGTTGCCGCAATTGTGGCGGGGGCCGTCTTCGCAGGGGGGCTGCCGGCGTGCTCCGGACCGCGGAAGAGCTGGGCAGGGCTTTTCCAGGCAAGGCCGTCGTGACTTCTTCAGGAGACCAGGTCAAGTCCACGGTGTCAGACGCCTGCGCGCTGGTGGTGGCTACGGTGGGCGCCGAACCGATCGCACCTGGCGGCTACGCAGCGGCGCTGCTCTTGGACGGCAATTCGCTCCTCCGCCTGGAGAATCTTCGTGCTGGCGAAGACACCGTTCGGCGGTGGTTCAACGCGGCGGCGCTCGTGCGCCCCGCGAGCGAAGGCGGACTTGTGGTCATCACTGCCGACGACACCACCGCGACCGGCGCCCTGTTGCGTTGGGACCCGGCCGGGTATGCCTCCCGGGAGCTGGTACTGCGGCAGGAACTCCAGTTGCCGCCAGCGGTGCGGATCGCATCAGTCACGGGCAAGAGGGCCGACGTCGTGCATTTCACCGAAAGCCTGGCCAGTAACATCCGGTTGCGTACCGCTGGCCCCGCGCCGGTTTCGCTCACCCTGTCTGCGCACCGTTCAACAGCGCGAGACGGCGATCCGGACGTCCGGACTCTGCTCTTCATTCCCTACGCCCAAGCAGCCGAAGCGACCAGGGCCATGCGGGCTGTCAAAGCTGCCAGCGCGGCGAAACGCACCTCGGGGCCCGTTCAGCTGCGGCTCGACGGCGTGGATGTCCTCTAGCGCTTGCGGCTGCGCATCGCCACGACCTCTTCGGCAACCGCCAATAGTTGTCGGGCGGATTCCTCCCAGTTGAAGTCGGCCGCGCGTTCCACCGAACGGCGGGAGCGCGCTTGCCACAGCTCCTCATTTTCAAGGGCCCTGACTGCCGCAGCGAATTCGGCGGGCGATTCCGGATGCACATAGCTCACGGCATCCGCACCGACCTCCCGGAAGATGGGAATGTCGCTGGCGATCACGGGAGTGCCGAGCGCCATGGCCTCGACCAGCGGCAGCCCATAACCCTCCGCCTTGGACAGGCTGATGAGGGCCGTGGCGCGGATCAAGAGGGAATCGTACTCGGCATCCGTGACGCCGTTGTGGAACTCGACCTGCGCACCCGGCGGCACCAAGGGCTCCAGCTCGGCACGGCGCTGCGGGGTGATCCTGCTCAGGAGATGCAGCGTGAATCCGGGCAATTCGGACATGCCCTGGATCATGGTCTCCACGTTTTTGTAGGGCATGAACGAGCCCATGTAGAGCAGGGACTTCTCGGCGCCGGCTGAGGGATCGCGTGGCGTTTGTCCTGGCTGGGGTGCGTTGCCGACGATCCGCACAGGCCGCCGGGTCAAATTGAACTTCGCCATGAGCGACTCGGTGGTATGGCTGATGGTGGCGACGACGTCCGCGCGATTGAGAAGCAGGCGCTGCGGCCAGTAGGCCTTGTGGTAGAGCCGCCACAACAACCGTACGGGCGCCGGAAGGAAGCCTGGAGGGGCCGGGTGCTCATAGTAGATGAGATCGTGCAGGGTCAGGACCAAGCCATACTTCCGGCCCAGGGTTCCCATGGTCTGCATAGGGCAAACCACCACATCAGCCCCGAGCTTGTTGACCTCGCGCGCCACGAATAGTTCTCGCGGCGACAGCGGGCTGCTGATGAGCACGTAGGGGACGTCCGGAAGGAGCGCCAACTGGCGTTTGTCGTTGATAAGCATGGTGACATCCGCGATCTTGGACGTCGCCGCTATGAGGCTCGAACCATAGCGGCTGATGCCGTCGTGATGGTCCGTGCGGGTGAAGCGGGCGTCAATGACGATTTTCACGCGGGGTGTTCCTCCAGGAAGCTGCGGATGGCGGCGGCGGCGGGCGCCGGTGTCTCGTAATGGATCAAATGCCCGACGTCGGGAATCACTACCAACGCACCGTCGGGCAACAGCTCCACCAGTTTGTGCTGGTCCCGGAGCAGCGCGATCTCATCCTTTTCGCCGGCCACCAGCAGCACCGGGAGGTCCAGTTGGCCGGCAACCTCGGCCACATGGCTGGAGACGGAGGCCCGGAAGGACTCTAGAAGGCTGGCACGGTCGGCGAAGGCGGAGAAATACGCATCGTGCTGCCCATGGACGAAGGCACGGAGCTCCTTGTCACGGGTCTTGGCCATGGTGGCGCTCATGACGCGAACAATCAGGCGGCTGCGCAAGACGGCGAGCCCCAACCGGCGCGGGAGCTTGGCAGAGATCTGGTAGTACATGACCGCGAGCTTGGTCATGAGGCCTTTTGGTCCCTCGAGCGCGGGAGCCGCAATGGGATTGACCAGGATCAGCGGGCGGATGGCACCCGGGTTCGCAGCGGCGAAGTGGCTCGCGACGATGGACCCGAAGGAATGACCGAGCAACACCGTTTCCCGGCCAAGCCCCAAGGCGGCCATGAAACCGGTGATGAACTTTCCATAGCGCTCCACAGTGTGGGGGTCTCCGGCAAAGGGTTCCGAACTGCCGAATCCGGGAAGGTCCGGCATGATGATCCGCATCTCGGGCAAATGGTCTACAACCCGGAGCAGGCCGTGGTGGTCGCCTCGGAAACCATGGATGACCACGATGGTTCGGGTGTCCGCGGTCACGGTAACCGGTTCGTAGCACCAATAGGCCACGTTGCTGCCGTCGAGGTCGATGTCCGAGGCACTGGTCCGGGAGGCCAAGGCCTTGCTAAAGAACTCCCGCGGGGAGGCCGGTGCAGGTTCGGGGGAGTGGTTGGCGTCCACTTGTTCCATTCGGCGGCCCCTAGTTAACGTTGTCCGGGTGTGACCCGGTGCGGTGGTGGCGTTCGAGGGCGGCAAGGCCGTCCATGTCTTCGGGATCAAGCTCGAAGCCGAAGACATTGAAGTTCTCTTGGATGCGTGCGGCGGAGCTCGCCTTGGGGATCACGATATTCCCGAGCTGGATGTGCCAGCGGATGATGATTTGGGCAGGTGTTTTGCCGTATTTGTCCGCGAGCGCCCGGACGGCCGGATCTTGGAGAACCTGTCCACGGCCCAGCGGGCTCCACGCCTCGGTGCGGATGCGCAACTGCTCGTGCAGGGTGCGGAGCCGGGGCTGTTGCAGCCATGGGTGCAGTTCAATCTGGTTCACGGCTGGAACCACTTCGGCCTTCTGCATCAGCGATTCAAGATGTGCCGGCTGGAAATTGGAGACTCCAATCGCGCGGACGCGGCCTTCTCGGTACAAGGTCTCCATGGCCCGGTAGCTTTCCTGGAACAGGCCGCGCCCGGCGCAAGGCCAGTGGATCAGGTACAGATCGACGTAGTCCAGGCCGAGATTGGCCATGGAGCTATCGAAAGCCCGGAGAGTGGCGTCATAGCCGTGATCGTCATTCCAGAGCTTCGTGGTGACAAAGACGTCTTCGCGGGAGAGCGAGTGCGTGCCCTCCCCGGAGCCTCCCGTGTTGCCGTCCACGCCGGCCGGGGGTATGACGGCGCTGCCAATACCCCTGCCTACGCCGGTCTCGTTGCCATACATTGCGGCTGTATCGAAGTGCCTGTAGCCGGCGCCCAGCGCTGTGGCGACCAAAGACGTGGCGTCCGCCGGCGGCACTTTGTAGAGCCCGAACCCCAACTGGTCAATCAAGACGCCGTTGTTGAGACTGAGCCGAGGCGAGGGTTTCATAGCCAAGACTCTACCTACCTCGGTGCCGGGAATGATTCAGGATCAGTCAAATATTCAGGATGGGCTCCCGAAACTTACCAGGCGCTTGGCGGTGGCCTCGTCCAGGATGAGATCCGTGGCAAGCCGAGCCGCCAGGGCTCCACGCAGGCCATTGATCTTGGATGCACCCGAAACGACGCAGATGCGGCGGCGGACCTGCCTTAGCTGCTCGTGACTCGGGCCGGTGGAACGCTCATTGAGGGTAATCCCGTCGGAAGAGCCATCGGCGCGGAAGAAGACCGTGGCAACATCGCCTACGACGTCCGAGCTGGCCAGCAGATTAAGGTCAGTTTCGTCGAGGTAGCCACCCGCGTAAACGTGGCTGGGGTAGTCCGAATGGACAGACCCAACACCGAAAATCGCGATGCTCATCCTGGCTTGGAGGTCGAGCACGCGTTGGACGCTGCGCTCATTCCACATGGCGGTCTTGGTGGAAGCGTGGTCGAAGAAAGCAGGAACGGGGAACTGTTCCACCCGGGCTCCGTAGGCGATGCCGAAGCGCCGCATGATGTCACTGGCGTACGTGATGCCCGTGGTTTGCATGTTGCCCGCGCCGTTGAGCTGGACGATGGTGCTGTCGTGGGTGATCTTGCGGGTCAGGTGCCTGCTGACGGCGCTGATGGTCGCACCCCAGGCCACCCCGATAATGGCGTTCGAATCGACGAGCGGTCCGATGGTCCGTGCTGCCTGCATCGCCACCCTGTCAAGGGTTTCCGCCTCGTTCAAGGTGTCCAGGACAGGCACCACGTGGACATCGACACCATAGTGACTGCGGATCATCCGCTCCAGTTCGGGCGCGGAGTCAAGTGGACTCCGGATCTGGACCTGCACCAGTCCCGACTCCCGTGCCGAGGACAGCAAGCGGGACACCGTCGAGCGCGAGGTCCGGAGTTCGCGGGCGATGGCGTCCATCGTGAGGTCCTGGAGGTAGTACATCTGCGCTGCCCGGAGGGCTTCTGAATGTCGTGATCGTGGCATCTCAGTTCCGTTCTGCACGTTTGTGCAAATAGCTTGATTTCATTTTCCACTCCTTCGAAGAATAGTTGTGCAAGGTGCGACGTCAAGTGATGCAACGCACATACCAAAGCCCAAGGGAGCAGTTTTGGGACACAACAGCTTTTATGGTTCCGCAGCGGGATCACCTCGCCGTACCTCGGCTTCAGCACTTCGCGAACGGCCGCAAGCCCAAGTGCTGATTATCGGTGGCGGCATCAACGGCGTCGGCACATTCCGCGATCTGGCATTGCAGGGCGTGGACGTTGCCCTCGTGGAGCGCGGCGACTACTGCCAGGGCGCCAGCGGAGCCTCGTCCCACATGATCCACGGAGGCATCCGCTACCTCGAGAACGGCGAATTCCGCCTCGTGCAGGAATCCGTCGTCGAGCGCAACCGCCTCCTGAAGATTGCACCCCACTACGTCAAGCCGCTGCAGACAACCATCCCGATTTTCAGCACCTTTTCCGGGATACTGTCCGCCCCCACCCGCTTCCTCACGCACAAGCAAGGCAAGCCGAAAGAACGCGGCGCCTTCCTTATCAAGCTCGGACTGAGCATGTATGACTTCTTCTCCCGCGACGGCGGCAGCGTCCCTCGCCATCAGTTCCGCGGCAGGGCGAAGGCACTGGCCGAATTGCCGAGCTTGCACCCAGGCATCAAATACGCCGCCACCTATTTCGACGCATCCGTGCACAATCCCGAGCGACTCACGCTCGATGTGCTCCAGGACGGTGAAAAGGCTGGCATCGGAAGTGGCCTGCCGGGTGGCAGCGCCCGCGCCAGCAACTACGTCTCGCTCGTCTCCATGGACTCGTCCGCGGCCGGTTCCGTCGTGCTGCGCGATGAACTCACCGGTGAGGAATTCAGCTTCCAGGCCGACGTCATCGTCAACACCACCGGCGCGTGGGTGGACCTCACCAACGAGGCCATGGGGGCTGCGAGCCGTTTCATGGGAGGGACCAAAGGCTCGCACATTGTGTTGGACCACCCGGAACTGCTCGCCGCCTGCGGCGGTCGCGAAATCTTCTTCGAACACACGGACGGACGGATCGTGCTGATCTACCCGATGGGCGATCGTGTCCTGGTGGGGACCACCGACGTCGAGGCCGACATGGCCCAGGACGCCGTGTGCACCGAAGCCGAGATTGACTACTTCTTCGACCTCGTGGGCTATGTCTTCCCCTCCATCACGGTGGATCGCAGCCAGATCGTCTACAGTTTCGCCGGCGTCCGACCGCTTCCGCGCCACGATGACACACAGCCGGGCTTCGTGTCCCGCGATTACCGCATCGAACGGAGCGAGCGCCCAGCCTCCGGTGCCGCGGCCGCCCTTGGCGGCAAGGCCGCCGTCGTCCTCTCATTGATCGGCGGAAAATGGACCACCTTCCGGGCCCTCGCCGAACACCTGAGCAACGATGTCCTCCGCGAACTGGGCATGGAACGGAAGATCTCGACGGCGAAGCTCGCCATCGGGGGCGGCTCCGGCTTCCCGAACAGCGAAGACGGAATCCAAGACTGGGTCAAGAAGCACATGGCGCCCGGCCTCGACGCCGATCGGGTCAGCGGCTTGCTGACGCGCTACGGCACTCGCGCCGTGGATGTCATTGCCTACCTCAGTGCAGGAGAGGACCGGAAACTGCGCTCCACGAACGAGCTCAGCGTTCGGGAGTTGGAATTCATGGCCTCCAACGAACAGATCGGACACCTCGTGGATGTCCTCATTCGCCGCACCTCCCTGGCCTTCCGGGGCCTCGTGACGGGGGAGTTGCTCAACGAGGTCGCCGAAATCCTTTCCGGGCAGCTTGCCTGGGATTCAGCGAAGCGCGACGCGGAAATCCAGCACGCACAGAATGTCCTTCTGCGTTTTCATGGCGTGACTGTTCACAGCCTCGTCGCCTGAACGTAATGTACGTCACATCAGCTTGATTGTTCTGGCCATGAAGCCGGGACACAAGGGTTGCGGCGCTCCGCTCCGCTAGGGAGCGCGGCAACCGGGACGGCGCTAACAGACGCCGGCCCAACGGCCCCCAACAAATCTGCGGGGCTGACAACAGAAGAAAATGAGGAGTCAAAGATGTCTCTCGGAATTGTTTTCCTTTCCGAAGTGTTCGGAACCGGAATGCTTACCCTGCTCGGTTGTGGCGTTGTGGCAAACGTCGCCTTGAAAGGCACAAAGGGTAACAATGGCGGGTTCCTGATGGTGAATTTTGGCTGGGGCATCGCAGTATTTGCAGGTGTGTACGTGGCGGCTATGTCCGGTGCACACTTGAACCCGGCTGTCACGCTTGGCCTCTTGGTTGATGGCAAGGCCGAGTTCGCCCCGGGGGTAGCCGTGAGCGCGGCATCCACGTTCACCTACTTCGGTGGAGAACTGACCGGTGCCTTCCTGGGCGCCATCTTCGCGTGGCTCGCCCACAAGCAGCACTTCGACGCCGAGCCGCTGGCAGCCAGCAAGCTTGCAGTGTTCTCCACGGGTCCGGCGATCCGCTCCTACCCCTGGAATCTGGTCACCGAAATCATCGGAACGTTCGTGCTCGTGTTCGTGATCCTGACCTTCGGCGGCACTCCGTCCGGCCTCGGGCCGCTCGCGGTGGCATTGCTCGTCGTGGGTATCGGCGCGTCCCTTGGCGGGCCCACAGGCTATGCGATCAACCCCGCCCGTGACCTTGGCCCGCGTATCGCCCACGCCATTCTGCCGATCAAGGGCAAGGGCTCCAGCGACTGGGCATACTCGTGGGTTCCGGTGGTCGGACCGCTCCTTGGCGGGACCATCGCGGGCCTCGTTGCCCACTCAGTGCCGATCATGGCAACTATCGCCAAGTAGTACACCGCTCAGACACTTATCCCGCATCCACACCAAAGCAACCAGACAAGGACGTCATAATGTCGCAATATGTCATCGCCATTGACCAGGGAACCACCAGCTCGCGGGCCATCGTATTCGACCACTCCGGGAACATTGTTTCTTCGGGCCAGATGGAACACGAGCAGATCTTCCCCCAGGCCGGATGGGTGGAGCACAACCCGGTCGAAATCTGGGACAACACCCGCGAGGTCATTGGCTCGGCGTTGTCCAAAGCCAACCTGACCCGGCACGACATCGCCGCCGTCGGCATCACCAACCAGCGCGAAACCGCCGTCGTGTGGGACAAGAACACGGGCGAACCCATCTACAACGCGATCGTCTGGCAGGACACCCGCACACAGTCGATCGTTGACGAGTTGGCCCAGGACGGTGGACCCGAACGATTCAAGCAGAAAGTCGGCCTGCCTCTGGCAACCTACTTCTCCGGTACCAAGATCAAATGGATCCTGGACAACGTTGAAGGCGCGCGCGCCAAGGCCGAAGCCGGGGACCTCATCTTCGGCAACACCGACTGCTGGGTCCTGTGGAACCTGACAGGCGGCGTCGACGGCGGTGTGCACGCCACGGACGTCACCAACGCCTCGCGCACCATGTTCATGGACCTCGACACCTTGCAGTGGGACCAGGGCATCCTGGACGCGTTTGGCGTACCGGCGTCGATGATGCCTGCCATCAAGTCCTCCTCCGAGGTCTACGGCAACGTGCACACCTCCCAACTGCTGCGCGAGGTACCCGTCGCCGGCATCCTGGGCGACCAGCAAGCAGCAACCTTTGGCCAGGCGGCATTCCAGGCCGGCGAAGCCAAGAACACCTACGGCACGGGCTGCTTCCTGATCTTCAACACCGGCGAGGAGATCGTCCACTCCAAGAACGGCCTCTTGACCACGCTTGGCTACAAGCTGGGCGATGCCAAACCGCACTACGCGCTGGAAGGTTCCATCGCCGTCACCGGTTCACTGATCCAGTGGCTGCGCGACAACCTCGGCATGATCAGTTCCGCTCCCGAGGTGGAGACGCTGGCCTCCGGAGTCGCGGACAACGGCGGCGTATACATCGTGCCCGCGTTCTCCGGCTTGTTCGCCCCGTACTGGCGCGCTGACGCCCGCGGAGCCATCGTGGGCCTGACCCGTTTTGCCAACAAGGGCCACATCGCCCGCGCGGCCCTGGAGGCCACCGCCTTCCAGACCCGCGAAGTGCTCGACGCCGTCAACGCTGACTCGGGCGTTCCGCTGACCGAGCTGAAGGTCGACGGCGGCATGGTCGCCAATGAGGCGCTCATGCAGTTCCAGGCCGACATCCTGGGCGTGCCGGTGGTCCGTCCGAAGGTCGTGGAAACCACGGCCCTCGGTGCAGCCTACGCGGCAGGCCTCGCCGTCGGCTTCTGGAAAGACCTGGGCGAACTCAGCGCCAACTGGGGCGAGGACAAGCGCTGGGAGCCGCAGATGGACGACGCCGAGCGGGACCGCCAGATGCGGCTGTGGAAGAAGGCAGTGACCAAGTCCATGGATTGGGTGGACGAGGACGTTAAGTAGGTTCAACGCTTGAGAGAGGTTCCGGGGACTCCCGCCCGCCCACTTCGCGGTGCCCACCACACCATGGCGGGGAGTCCCCGGAACCTCAGTCCACACCGCAGCGCCCATCGAACCCACGCCATGGACTTGGTGCGGTAAGGTGGCTTTATGCGTGCGATCCTTCTGCTTAGCTAGCCGCCCGGTTGACGTCGATTCTTAGACATCGCGAACCGAGCGGCCGCCCCTCCTTGCCGAGGGGCTTTTGTGTGTCCGGGACCTTCCGGGGCCCGGAGCAGGAGGCAAAACCGTCATGGAAGAACAGAAGAGGGCAGCAGTGAGCGTTCAGCCGGAGACAGAAACCGGAGCACAGTCAACAGTGGCAGGGGAGACGCCCGAGGAGGGTGTCTACAGCTTCGCCTCGATGGAAGCCAAGTGGCCACAGGTCTGGGAAGACCTCAAGGTCTTCACCCCTGTTGACGATGGATCCCGTGAGCGGCGCTATGTCCTGGACATGTTCCCCTATCCTTCTGGCGACCTCCACATGGGCCACGCCGAGGCCTTCGCGATGGGCGACGTCGTGGCGCGGTACCTCCGTCAGAAGGGCTTCGATGTCCTGCACCCCATCGGCTGGGACTCCTTCGGCCTGCCTGCGGAGAACGCAGCCATCAAGCGCAACGCGCACCCCAGCGAGTGGACCTACGCCAACATCGATACCCAGGCTGCGTCGTTCAAGCGCTATGCCATCTCGGCCGATTGGTCCCGCCGGCTCCATACTTCGGACCCGGAGTACTACCGCTGGACCCAGTGGCTGTTCAAGCGCTTCTACGAGCGCGGCCTGGCCTACCGCAAGGACTCCCCGGTCAACTGGTGCCCGAAGGACCTGACCGTCCTGGCGAACGAGCAAGTGGTCAACGGCGCTTGCGAACGCTGTGGAACCCCCGTCACCAAGAAGTCCCTGAACCAGTGGTATTTCAAGATCACCGATTACGCTGATCGCCTGCTGGACGACATGTCAGAACTGCAGGGGCACTGGCCCGAGCGCGTGCTCGCAATGCAACGCAACTGGATCGGCCGCTCCGAGGGCGCACACGTGCGGTTCGTCATCGAAGCCGCCGATAGCCGCGCCGAGCGCGAAGTCACTGTCTTCACCACGCGCCCGGACACCCTGTACGGGGCGACGTTCTTCGTTGTCGCCGCGGACGCGCATCTGGCCCTGGACTTGGTCACGCCCGAACACCACGACTCCCTCATGGCCTACCGCGAAAAGGTCAAGGCCCTGTCGGACATCGAGCGCCAGTCCACGGAGCGCGAGAAGACCGGCGTGTTCACCGGCCGCTACGCAATCAACCCCCTCAACGGCGAAAAGCTGCCCGTCTGGGCCGCTGACTACGTGCTTGCCGACTACGGCACCGGCGCCATCATGGCAGTACCTGCCCACGACCAGCGCGACCTGGATTTCGCCCGGGCCTTTGGCCTGCCGGTGCGTCCGGTGCTGAACACCGGTGGGGAAGACCCTGCCGAAACTGGTGTTGCGACCGCCGGCGAAGGCACCCTGATGAACTCGGGCGAACTGGACGGATTGTCCAAGGCCGAGGCCATCCCTGCAGCCATCGACATCCTGGAGAAGCTGGGCACAGGGGAGAAGTTCGTGAACTTCCGCCTGCGCGACTGGCTCCTGAGCCGCCAGCGTTTCTGGGGAACCCCGATCCCCATCATCCACTGCGCCGAATGCGGCGAGGTTCCGGTGCCGGACGATCAGCTGCCCGTCCGGCTGCCGGAAAACCTGCGCGGAGAGGCGCTGTCGCCGCGAGGCACGTCCCCGCTTGCCGCGGCATTGGAGTGGGTCAACGTCGAGTGCCCGAACTGCGGACGGGCCGCCCAGCGCGACACGGACACGATGGACACCTTCGTTGACTCGTCCTGGTACTTCCTGCGCTTCGTTTCCCCGCACTACACCGAAGGACCGTTTGATCCAGCCAAGATCAACGACTGGATGCCGGTGGGCCAATACGTGGGCGGCGTGGAACACGCCATCCTGCACTTGCTCTACGCGCGCTTCTTCACCAAGGTCATCCACGACATGGGCCTGCTCGCCGCGGACGAACCCTTCAGCGCCCTGCTCAACCAGGGCCAGGTCCTCAACGGCGGCAAGGCCATGAGCAAGTCCCTCGGCAACGGCGTCGATCTTGGCGAGCAACTGGACAAGTTCGGCGTCGACGCCGTCCGCTTGACCATGGTCTTTGCCTCCCCGCCCGAAGACGACGTCGACTGGGCGGATGTCTCGCCGTCTGGCTCGGCGAAGTTCCTTGCCCGTGCCTGGCGCCTCGGCCAGGACGTCGCGAGCGAGCCCGGCGTCGATGTCTCCACCGGTGACCGCGCGCTGCGCACCGTGACCCACAGGACTATCGCTGACGCAGCAGAGCTGTTGGACAACAACAAGTTCAACGTCGTGGTGGCCAAGCTGATGGAACTCGTCAACGCGACCCGCAAGACCATCGATTCGGGGGCCGGTGGCGCTGATCCCGCCGTCCGCGAAGCCGCCGAGGCAGTAGCAATCATCCTGAGCCTCTTCGCGCCTTACACGGCGGAGGACTTGTGGAACCAGTTGGGCCACCCGGCCTCCGTAGCGAATGCTGGCTGGCCCTCCCATGATGCTTCGCTTCTTGTCCAGGACACCGTCACGGCTGTGGTGCAGGTCCAGGGGAAAGTCCGCGACCGCCTCGAGGTGTCCCCGGACATCAGTGAGGACGCACTTCGCGAACTCGCCCTGGCCAGTGAAAACGTGCAGCGCGCACTCGATGGCCGTGGCATCCGCACGGTGATCGTGCGCGCGCCTAAACTGGTCAACATCGTCCCGGCCTAGCCGGGTATCCGGCCGCCGGTGCTTGCCGGCGGCCGGCCAGCAGCCCAGGAGGCATCGTTGACGGACCGCGAACCACCCGCATGGTTGTGGCTCAAGGTACGTTTGGCCCGCCTACGCCAGTCCACGACGCCGGGTCGCGCCAGCGCTGAACCGTCGCCTGTCGCCGTGCGCACCGCCGTCGTCACTGACTCGGCAGCCGCCCTCCCGGCCGAATGGGTCAAGGCGTTCATTGCGGACGGGCGCCTCGCCGTCGTACCGATGCCTGTTATGGTGGGCGAAGAAATCTACGGCGAGGGTGAAGACGACATCACCCAGACACTCGCGGTGGCCTTGGCGGCCGGATCGTCAGTAAAGACATCCCGTCCTTCGCCCGGGCAATTCGAACAGGCTTATCTCGCCGCGCGGGATCGCGGCTTCGACGCTGTGGTCTCCATCCACATTTCCGCAGGGCTGTCCGGCACTGCCGATGCCGCCCGGTTGGCTGCGCAGCGCGTTTCAATTCCCGTCGAGGTCCTGGACTCCCGCACCGTGGGAATGGCGCAAGGCATGGGTGTCCAAAGTGCGCTCGTCGCAGCAGCAGACGGCCGTTCTGCGACCGAAGTCCGTCGCTTCGCCGAGGAACGATTGAGTCGCACCAAGGTCTACTTTTATGTACCGAGCCTCGAGCAGCTCCGGCGCGGGGGACGAATCGGCGCTGCCGCGTCCTTGCTCGGGACAATGTTGTCCATCAAACCGATCCTTGCGGTCGACGGCGGCAAGATCGTGCCGCTCGAGAAGGTGCGCTCGGCGGCCAAGGCCGTCGCCCGGCTTGAAGAAATCGTTGCTGCGGATGTCAATTCCCGGCCGTCAGGACAATCCCGGCTCGCCGTGCACCATTTTGGAAACCTGGCTGAGGCCGAACGGCTCGCGTACCGGCTCGGGGAAAACTGCCCGGGTTGCCCGCCAGCACAGATCAGTGCCCTGCCCGCCGTCTTGGCAGCTCACGCCGGTCTTGGCGTTTTGGCTGTGGTTGTTGGGGAAAGCAGTACTCCTGGATATGAGGGCCAGCGCCAGGTCATCGCTGACCTTTAGCGGGCTTGGTGCCCACGGAATCTCAACTGACCAGGACAGTGAACTTCCGGCGCTCGATTGCCTCCGATTCCCAGACCCGTTTGAGGTCAAACCGAATTTCGACTTCGCCTGTCCCATTGGCCATGAAATTGAAGGTATGTATGCCCCCGGAGCCTACTGCGGCCGGGACCCCGGCCGCAGTAGTTCCGGTAATGGCTGGCGTGAAGTGTTCCTCAACCAGTTCCAACGCGTGGGGAACATCCACGACGGACCATTGGTAGCCAGTGGACGGGTTCGCTGGAAGCTCGATGATAAAGAGTTCGCCGCTTTTTACCGTGATCACGTGTACTGGCACCGGCCCTCTCTGTCAGGCATACCACTTGTGGTACATCGCCGAGTCGGTCCCTTCCACGAAGCAGTCCAAGCGCCCGGACGCCCAGGAACTGACTCCGACGCCGGATGACAAGGTGCCGCCGAGGCTTTCTTCGCCGCTCCAGGCATTGTCCCACCATTTGTGCATCATGGTGAACGTGGAGCCGGGGTAGAAGATGTCGATCCGGTTCGGACCCCAGGAAACGGCTCCGGGATCCCCGCCAACGTAGCCGCCTAGGTTTTCCCACTCACTCCATCCTGCACCGGCCCACCACTGGTGGTAGAGCTGGCTGTCGGTACCTTTGACGAACGTGTCCAGACGATTCGGCGCCCACGATGCCGCCGCGGGAGCTGAGTCGAGGACACCACCCAGGCTTTCCCAGCCACCCCAGTTGCTACCGTCCCACCACAAGTGCCACATGGCGGAGTCCATCCCGCGAGCGAAGACGTCAATCCGGTTTGGACCCCAGGAAACGGCTGCCGGATCAGAAGACAGCGTCCCTCCAAGAGCCTCCCAGTTGCTCCAACCACCTTCAAACCACTTGTGGTAAAGCTGGTGATCGGTACCTACAACGAAGGTATCCAGCCTGCCGGAACCCCACGAACAGATGGCGGGGCCGCTCTGGCAGTCTCCGCCCAAGGACTCCCAGCCGTTCCACGCTGAGCCGTCCCACCATCGGTGGTACATGGCGGAATCGGTGCCGCGCGCTACGACGTCGATCCGATTCGCGGCCCAGGAAACAGCGGATGGCTTCGAGGTGATGATCCCGCCAAGACCTTCCCAGCCTCGCCAAGACGGGGTTGCGGGGACTTTGACGCCCTGCGCAGTGGCCCACGCGTAGACGTCAAAGTTGCATTGGCCATACCCGATCTTGAAGAAGCCGGCCATACCCCAGCCTGTTCCCCACGAGTTCTTCGCGATCCAACATTGCTCGGAATCGGAATACCCGATCACTTCAACGCAGTGTCCGCCTCGTAGGGTACCGCTCTGGTGGGAATAGACTCCGCTGGAGTAGTGGTAGAAATCATCGTAGACATCGAAGCACGCCGCCATCGGGCCGTGATCATGCAAGTACTGCTTGCGGGCATTGAGGTCGGTAATGAGTCCATGGCTCGTGATCGAAACCTGCGTGCTCGCGCGGTTGGGAGTCGGCCGGACATACGGCTTCCATAAGGACGTAGCCGGATCGATAACCGGAGGGTTGTCGAACGCACTCATGTACCCCAAGGCGCCTTCGCTGACTTCTCCCCGGGCCTGCAGCTGGGACATGCAGGAATCCGTGTCCCAGCCCCCACATGACGGGCCATGACTTGAATTGAAATGCGAATCGGCTTCGGAAAGGTCCAGCAATTGGCCCAGCTCGATCGAGGCCATGGATTCAACCACGGCCGTGCAACCGAACGAGACGCAGGATCCGCAGTATTTCTGGTCTGTAACGGCGGTCACGTGGTTTCCGTTGTTGCTTCGCCAGTCCAACTCCGAGGGTAGACCGGCAGGCGGCGAGGAAAAGTCACGCGGCACCCCAGCTTCCCTCAGGGCGATGTCGGCAGAGGTGAAAATGACGCCTAAGAGTGCTGTTTTGTCTTCGTCGGTAAGTTGAGACTGCGGCGTGTCGCGCGCGGTCCAGCTTGCATTGGATTGATTGAGTGCGGCGGTGAGTTCGGATGTTTCCAGCTTGGCCATTCTGATTCGCTCCTACGCGAATGCGGCCTCTCGCTACTTGGACAGGCCGCATGCCTGATGCCAATGGAGAGTGAGTGGGTGGGATCAAAATACCCAATGGGTAGCCGATCTCCCCGCGGCCGCCCAGCCCGCAACACTCAAATGCTAGGAGCGGGGAACCTTTTAGTCAAGACGTTTTACTAAAAAGGAGACTAGCGATTCTCCTTGGTCTCGATCTGGATCAAATGGTCTGGCAAAGGCGGCTCGACGGCGACTCGTCCTCCACAAGGACCCTTGATGGTGGCCTGTCCACATATCGCCGTTACTGCCCGCCGCTGGCCCATGGACGGTTCTAGGCTCGAGGTTATGCCACGCAGGAACGGAGCTTCTCGAGCTGACGATGCGGCACGCATGGCCCGGCGCCGGTTCGCTGCGAGCCTCGGTTCGTCCTCAACAGAGCCCGGCGCCCATCTCAGGCCCAGGAGCGGGACGGAGCCACTGCTGCCCCTGCACCCATCGGCTGCACATGGCAACGATACTTCCCACTTGGCCGGCCCGGTCCTCGGCGCCTCCGGGCCCGGCACCGAAGGGGACGAGGCGCGGGTTTCCGTGCGTCTCCGCTGGCGGACGCCTTGGCGAGTAGCCATCCTGCTGGCCGTTCCTTGCCTTCTGTTGCTGTTGTGGTTCGCCTGGCAGGCGTGGACCGGCCAGCCAACGGTGGAACCCTTGGTCCGCAGTTCGTTTGCGAGTGCAACGCCACGCGTCGGCGGAAGCAATGCAGGGGAAAACTCGCCCGAATCGCGGGGCAGCCAGCTTACTGTCCATGTCGCCGGCGCCGTGAAGAATCCCGGGATCGTCACGTTGCCCGCCGGAGCGCGGGTGTTTGATGCTATCGCCGCTGCTGGGGGCGCAGAGCCGGCTGCCGAGCTGAACAGTCTCAACCTTGCCGCGGTAGTGCAGGACGCTGCCAAGATCCATGTTCCGCGGACAGGGGAGCCCGTTCCTGAGCCAGCGGCCGGAGCCGCTGGCGGGACCGTGGGCGCTCCTGATAGCGGGAACTCGGGAGCCGGAACCTCTGCGGGAGGAAAGCTTAACCTTAATACTGCGACGGCTGAGGAACTCGACGCCTTGCCGAAAGTAGGTCCCGTCCTCGCAAAACGCATCGTCGAGTGGCGGCAGCAGCACGGTCCGTTCGCGGCGGTGGAAGATCTCGATGCCGTTGATGGTGTCGGACCGAAGATGATGGAAACCCTGCTGCCCTTGGTGACGGTCTGACATGGTTGGTGATCCTGTATGAAGGGAAACGGGCAAGCAAATGCTCCGCGGTCCGCGCCGTCGGGGCATGTAGACGCCCAGGAGCCCGGTAGCCGCATCGATCTGCGGTTGGTCCCGTCCGCCTTGCTCGCGTGGGCTGTCTCACTGTCTGCTCCGTTCTTGCCTACGACGTGGATAGTGGCCCTGTGTGCGGGCCTCTGCGTCGTCGCGGGGCTTCTGCTGCGAGGCGGACGTCAACGGATACCTCAGACTCGACAAACCCCTCAACGGCACGCAGGGCACGGACACGCGGGCGCCTTACGGAGGCGTATCCCGCGTGCGAGCCTACGAACCATTCCCGCCACTTTGGCCGTCGCGTGTTTGTTCGGAGCGGCTGTGGCAGCCCATGCCGCGATGGATGCCGGACCGCGCCAAGGTCCGGTTGCCGAGGCTTCGGCGTCGCGCGACTCGGTTGTCATCCACGCACTGATTGTGGGAGATCCCCGAGAACTGGGCACCGACTCACGGGGATCGGGAAGATGGGCCGTGCCCGCGGAAGTGATTGATATTGCCGCCGATGGGATGCTGATCCGCTCCCGCGCACGAATTCTGCTGACCGGAGGTGAAAGCTGGGGCCAGGTTGAACCGGGACAAGTGGTAAGAACTGCCGGAAAGCTAAAACAGGCTAAAACAGGACAGGTGGAGGCTGGCGTCCTCGCGGCTGCCACTCCTCCCATGCGGCCGGACGCGCAACGCCGGCCGGAAATGAAGGGCGATATGCCGCAAGGTCCGGCGCAGTTGAAGAAACAATTCGGCTCCGCCGCCGAGTGGTTGCAGGGCGACGCAGCCGGACTCCTACCTGGAATGGTCACCGGCGACACCACCGGCTTGGACGAAGGCCTGGAGGCTGCGATGAAAACCACCGGGACCACCCACCTCACGGCCGTGAGCGGCGCAAACTGCAGTCTCATTCTTGGCGGCCTGGTGCTTTTGGCCAGGACCTTTCGGCTTGCCAGGGGAGTGGCGGCAATAGTGGCCCTTGCCGGCTTGGCGGGCTTTGTCATCATGGTCGGCCCAGATGCGAGCGTCCTGAGGGCGGCCGTGATGGGTGCCATCGGCCTCGCCGCGCTAAGTGGCGGGCGGCGGGGCCGGAGCCTGGGCTTTCTCTGCCTTGCCGTGACTGGCCTGCTCATTCTGGATCCTTCACTCGGAATGAGCGTCGGATTTCTCTTGTCTGTCCTCGCCACACTGGGAATTGTCCTGTTGGCACGGCCCATAGCAACTTGGGCCCCGCTTTGGATGCCTTCCTGGCTGGCTTCCGCCATTGCCGTTCCCTTGTCCGCGCAACTTTTGTGCAGCCCGGCGATTGTGGCCTTGCAACCGCAGTTCTCCAGCTACTCATTGCTCACCAATATCGCGGTTGCTCCGTTTGTCGCACCCGTGACGATCCTCGGGACCATTGCAGTGCCGCTCGTTCCGTTGATTCCCTGGCTTGCAGTCATTCCTATGGCCATTTCCGGGGCG
Organism: Arthrobacter sp. 01T419; assembly: GCF_056398865.1. Lineage (NCBI taxonomy): Bacteria > Bacillati > Actinomycetota > Actinomycetes > Micrococcales > Micrococcaceae > Arthrobacter > Arthrobacter sp. 01T419. The sequence continues at coordinate 354,504 of NZ_JBFTQF010000005.1, read as the reverse complement.
AGTGCGGGAATGGTGGCGGTCATCGCCCGGTTTTTCGCAGGACTTCCAGGGGCGGCCCTGCCTTGGCCGGAAGGGCTCACGGGAATTGCCACCATGCTTCTGTGGTCCGTTGTGACAATCCTGTTGGCGTGGTTTGTCTTGCATCCAGCGTGGGCCAGCTACACCGTGTTGGACTTGCACGGCCGGCTGGTGTTCCTCATGGCCGCCGGGGAGTCTACTGTCCGTCGCCGATGGACAAAAGCCCCTTCCGACGGTTCGCTGCTGCCCGGCAGGCAGCCCGCGGGGTTGAGGATCACTGTCCCGAACGCTGAACGTGGGAGACTGGGAATCTGCAAAAACCCCTCTGGAAGGAAGCAACATTGGCTGCTGCCCCGGTCTCCAAGGCTAAAACCGCCGCGGCAAACACCGTCAGCTGGCGGGAGGTCACGCCGTCCGCCGTAGTGCTCATTACCGGCCCTGAGGAGTACCTCGGAATCCGTGCGATGGATCGGGTCCGTTCCCAAGTGCGGGCCACCGCACCGGAGGTGGAAATCAGCAAACTCAACGCAGGAAGCTATGAGTCCGGTTCCCTAGCGATGACCGTCACGCCGTCACTGTTCGACGAGGCCAAGCTCATCGAGATCGAGGGCCTCGAGTCCATGAACGATGCCTTCCTTGCCGATGCTTTGAAATACGTAGCCCAACCGGAGAACGACGTCGTGTTGGTCCTGCGTCACGGCGGCGGGGTGCGCGGCAAGAAACTTCTGGACTCCATCAAGTCCTCCGGATGGCCGGTAGTAGATTGCCAGCCCTTGAAAAAGGATGCCGAGAAAACAGCATTCGTCATCTCGGAATTCAAGGCAGGCGGCCGGCGCATCGAGGCGGAAGCAGTCCAGGCCCTCGTCAACGCAGTCGGTGCCAGCCTCTCGGAGCTCGCGGCAGCATGCAACCAGCTCATCGCGGATGCCACCACGGCTGTGGACGCAGCCACAGTGGAGCGCTACTACGGCGGCCGTGTGGAAGCCACTGCCTTCAAGGTGGCGGACGCCGCCATGGCCGGAAATGGACCGCAGGCCCTGTCCAGCCTCCGGCATGCCCTGGCCACTGGGGTTGACCCCGTCCCGCTGGTTGCCGCCCTTGCCGCAAAGCTTCGCATCCTTGCCAAAGTCGCGGGAGCCCAGGGCTCGTCCGCACAGATTGCCAAGCAGCTTGGCATGCAGCCCTGGCTGGTGGAACAGGCACAGCGGGACGTCCGGCGCTGGACTCCTGAAGGCCTGATCCGTTCCATCCAGGTCACGGCTGAAGCCGACGCCCAAGTCAAAGGACTCGCGCGGGATCCCGTGTACGCGGTGGAGCACGCTGTCACAGTCATTGCTGCCTCGGCCCGGGGCCGCTAGAGCAGGCCCGCGACACCCGGATTGTTGGGCGACACGTACGATTCCTGGCGATGCCGGAATACGCGCGTCACTGGTCCATTTGCGCGACGTCAGTCGGACTCAGCGTCGCATGTCCATTCCGCATCGTCAGTAGCTCCAGTGACCCGTGCCACGGCATCCGTGGCAGAGTCTTAAATACCTGAGGCCGGCACCCATTGGGCGCCGGCCTCACGTTCAGCTCAGTCGAACTGGAAAAACCTTAGAGTGCGTTGACCTTTTTGGAGATCGCCGACTTGCGGTTTGCAGCGTTGTTCTTGTGAATAACGCCCTTGCTGACAGCCTTATCCAGCTTACGGCTGGCAGCAACAAGAGCCTTTGCAGCGGCATCCTTGTCCGTGGACTCAACGGCGGTGGCAACGGCGCGGATGGCCGTCTTCAGCTCAGACTTGACAGCGTTGTTACGCAGGCGAGCCTTCTCGTTGGTGAGGATGCGCTTCTTCTGGGACTTGATATTAGCCACGTGTGTGAACTCTCTTTTTAATGCGGAAATGGTCTAGAGGGTTTTCAGGTTGGCCATCGACTGAGCGGCGTGGGGATGCCTATGGCAGCCAACCATGAGTGGCCGTCGACCTGCACGGACACACAGCCATAAATATTATCAGACTCGGCGCTTTTCCGGGGATTTACCGTTTACGCCGAGTCGTGTTGCCCGTTGAGCCGATTCGACACCATTTGGAAAGTGCGTTTGTCCAGGATGGCGCCCTCACGCCGAACGTCCGAGGGGTTGATGCGTACCACCCGGTCCACCTTGACCTCACTGGGCCGCCCCTGGGCGTCCCAAGCTCCTGTCCCGATGTCGACGTAGTCGTCTGAACGGCGGTCATTGTCGTGGTCTTTGCTGGTGAGCATCAGCCCCAGCAGCCAACCGCCGTCGCGCCCTATCAAGAGGACCGGCCGGTCCTTGCCCCGCGAATGATCCTCTTCGTAGGGGACCCAGGACCACACAATCTCGCCGGGGTCTGGTTTGCCATCCGGGTTGGGGGAGTACCTCGGAGAGACGTTGCCCCTGAAGTCCCCCGGATAGGGCCGGGAAAGCTGCCCGACGCCGGTCCCTGCGTTCCGTGGGCGGCTTGCCTCCGTTGACGTTCGGGTTTTCGGTGGCCGGCGGGTTCCTGTGCCGGTGGGGGATCTGATGATCCGCCGAAGGTAGCCCAAGGAGCCTTTGAGGAGTCTGCCAAGCAGGTGCGTGTCCGATGCCATGGCACCACCGTACTTTCCATCGCCATCCTGCGCCTCCCACAAAGCAACGGCGCCTGATCACAGTGCACAAGCGGCGTCGTGTTCATGGGAGACTATAAGTTCAGATATGCGGCATCGGCCGGATTGGTCCAGACCAGTCCGGGGTTCGGCCGTGTGAGTGTCGACAGTAAGGAACCTGCGTGTCTCCCATGGCCCGCACCGCACCGGTGCCCGCCGCGACAGATCCGGCCATCATCCGGAACTTCTGCATCATTGCCCACATCGACCACGGTAAATCCACCTTGGCCGACCGCATGTTGCAGTACACCGGCGTCGTTAAGTCCCGCGACATGAAGGCCCAGTATCTGGACCGCATGGATATCGAACGCGAGCGTGGCATCACCATCAAGTCCCAGGCTGTCCGCATGCCTTGGGAACTTGAGGGCACCAGCTACGCCTTGAACATGATCGATACACCTGGCCACGTTGACTTCACCTATGAGGTCTCCCGCTCGCTCGCGGCCTGTGAAGGCGCAATCCTGTTGGTGGATGCGGCACAGGGCATCGAGGCTCAGACCTTGGCCAACCTCTACCTGGCGATGGAAAACAACCTCACCATCATCCCGGTGCTCAACAAGATCGACCTTCCAGCGGCCCAGCCCGAAAAGTACGCAGCGGAACTCGCCAACCTGATCGGCGGCGACCCCGAGGACGTGCTGCGGGTGTCCGGTAAAACCGGCGCCGGCGTGGAAGCCCTGCTGGACAAGATCGTCCGCGATTTACCCGCGCCTGTCGGCGACCCCGACGCCCCGGCGCGCGCCATGATTTTCGACTCCGTCTATGACACGTACCGCGGCGTGGTCACCTACGTCCGCGTCGTGGACGGCATGCTGCACCCGCGCGAGCGGATCCAGATGATGTCCACCCGTGCCACCCACGAGCTCCTGGAAATCGGTGTCAGCTCGCCGGAGCCCACTCCCTCCAAGGGACTGGGCGTCGGCGAGGTCGGCTACCTGATCACCGGCGTGAAAGACGTCCGCCAGTCGAAGGTGGGGGACACTGTAACCAATCTGGCCAAGCCTGCCTCGGAATCCCTTGCCGGCTATGCAGACGCCAAGCCCATGGTCTTCTCCGGCCTGTATCCCTTGGACGGCACGGACTATCCGGTGCTTCGTGACGCGTTGGAGAAGCTCATGCTCAACGACGCCGCACTCGTCTATGAGCCGGAGACGTCGGCCGCTCTGGGATTCGGATTCCGCGTCGGCTTCCTCGGCCTGCTGCACCTGGAAATCACCCGTGAGCGCCTTGAGCGCGAGTACAACCTGGACCTCATCTCCACCGCTCCCAACGTGGAGTACGAGGTCACGCTGGAGGACAAGCGGGTCATCCACGTCACCAACCCCAGCGAATACCCCACCGGCAAGATCTCGGAGGTCCGCGAACCGATGGTGTCCGCCACCATCCTGGCTCCCAACGAGTTTGTCGGCGCCATCATGGAACTGTGCCAGAGCCGCCGTGGAGTCATGGGCGGCATGGACTACCTGTCCGAGGACCGGGTGGAAATCCGCTACCGGCTGCCGCTGGCCGAGATCGTCTTCGACTTCTTCGACATCCTCAAGTCCAAGACCCGTGGCTACGGTTCGCTGGACTGGAAGGCCGACGGCGAGCAAGTTGCCGACCTGGTCAAGGTGGACATCATGCTCCAAGGCGAGCAGGTTGACGCCTTCAGCGCCATCACCCACAGGGACAAGGCCTACGCCTACGGCGTCATGATGACAGGCAAGCTGCGGGAGCTCATTCCCCGCCAGCAGTTCGAGGTGCCCATCCAGGCGGCCATCGGCTCGCGCATCATTGCCCGCGAAAGCATCCGTGCCATCCGCAAGGACGTCCTTGCCAAGTGCTATGGCGGTGACATCACCCGTAAGCGCAAACTTCTGGAAAAGCAGAAGGAAGGCAAGAAGCGCATGAAGATGGTGGGCCGCGTGGAAGTTCCGCAGGAAGCGTTCATCGCAGCCCTGACCACTGACGAATCCAAGGACAAGGCCAAGAAGTAATGGGGCTCTTCGCCCAACACACGTCCGGACCGGCACGTAGGGCACGGGCACACGGGGGGTCCTGTGCCTAGTGTCCTTCCCCTCGGAGACCCGGCGCCTGCGGACGGCCTCTTGCCGCCGCAGGTGCTTGACGGTGTAGAGTCACGCAAGTTCGGACTCTACGTCCACATACCCTTCTGCGCTGTGCGCTGCGGATACTGCGATTTCAACACCTACACCGCCACAGAGCTTGGAGGCGGCGCATCCCAGGACGCCTACGCATCTACGGCGATTTCGGAAGTGGAGTTCGCCGTCCGGGCCATGGATGCCTCCGGGCTGCCGCATCGCCCCCTGAGCACGGTATTCTTCGGCGGCGGCACACCGACGCTGCTGCCTGCTGAAGATCTGGCACGCATCCTGATGGCCGCCGTCGGGCACTGGGGCATCGAAGCAGGGGCCGAAGTCACCACTGAAGCCAACCCAGACTCGGTGACCCCCGAGTCGCTCCAGCTGCTGGCTGATGCCGGCTTCACGCGGGTTTCCTTCGGCATGCAGTCGGCGGTGCCGCACGTCCTCAAGGTTCTGGACCGCACCCACACGCCCAACCGGGTTCCGTTGGTGGTCCAATGGGCACGCGACGCCGGACTTGCGGTAAGCCTCGACCTCATCTACGGAACTCCCGGTGAGTCGATGGCGGATTGGCAGACTTCCCTTGAAACAGCCCTGTCCTACGAACCGGACCACATCAGCGCCTACGCACTGATCGTGGAAGAAGGCACTAAGCTGGCCGCCCAGATCCGGCGCGGTGAAGTTCCGGGAATTGACGACGACGACCACGCTGCCAAATACGAACTCGCCGATCAACTGATCAGCGCAGCCGGGCTGAATTGGTACGAGGTCAGCAACTGGTCCCGCACATCCGAGCAGGCCTGCAAACACAACCTTGCCTACTGGCGGGGAGATGACTGGTGGGGCATCGGACCCGGAGCGCATTCCCATATGGGCGGAGTCCGCTGGTGGAACGTCAAACACCCCACCGCATATGCAAACAGGCTCGGTGAAGGTGTCTCTCCTGCCGCTGGGCGCGAAACCCTCGACGCCGGAACGCGGGAAGTGGAACGCATCATGCTGGAGGCACGCCTCGGCACCGGGCTCCAGGTCGATGCCCTCGACAAGGTCGGCCGCCATGCCGTGGCGGGCCTCATCGCCGACGGCCTGGTGGAGCCTGCGGCAGCCTTCCAAGGACGGCTGGTACTGACGCTCAAGGGGCGGCTATTGGCTGATGCCGTGGTCCGCCGCATCCTCCCGGAGTAGCGAACTGACGAGGGCGGCTGCCCTGCGCGCCATCGCTATTTGATCCAGCGCAGGTTGAAACGGTAGCGGTGCGGCTGTCCGTGGTTGACGCGAATGCCGGCAGACACCGAGAAGCAGGTCACAGCGACCCAGATGGCCGTGGCCACGACCGCGAACAGGTTTCCAACCACCGGGAGCAGGACCAGGATGTTCGCGAGCACTGCGGCAATCGTTGGCGGCAAAGTGAAGTTCAGCGCCTCTTTCGATTCCTGTGCCGTGAACGGGCCACGGTCGCGGAAGATCAGGTAGATCAGGAGCGAAGGCACGCAGCCAAGGATTCCGCCAAAGTGCGCAAGGGTGGCCCACTGCCGGTCTTCGGAGGCCGTCAAGGGCAGCGCATTGGCAGGAACGCCGTGGTACTGGGACTGGCCCGAAGCGCCGTCCCGTTCGTCAGGAGCGTTGTCTGCCACAGTTTCTTCCTTCGAGTATCTATCGGTGCAGTGTTGCTGTCCCAGAATACTTGCTCGGCACGCGATCAGCGGACCAACTCCCTGACCCTAGGCCGGGGAAACTGCGCTGGAGCCGCCGTGAAAGCGAAGCGAATCTGCAAAGCGCCGTCACGGCACGGTCAGGAAATCGATCACTTCCTCCACCCGACCCAGCAGGGAGGCTTCCAGGTCCGCGTAGCTGTGGACGGCGCCGAGAAGCTTCTGCCAGCCAAGCCCGACGTCCTCGGCCGTAGTGTGTGGCCAGCCGAACGACTTCAGGATGCCGGTCTTCCAATCGGTGCCTCGGGCTATGGTGGGCCACTGCTCGATCCCCAGGACCTTGGGACGGATGGCCTGCCAGACGTCCACATAGGGATGGCCCACGATCAGGACGTTTCCTGGCGCGCCGGGCAGCGTCATGGCGTCGGCAGCGATCCGCGACTCTTTCGAATCCGGCACCAGGTGATCCACGAGGATCCCGAGCCTGCGGCCCGGGCCGGGAGAGAACTCGGCAATCGCCGCCTTGAGGTCGTCCACGCCATGCAGGGGTTCGACGACGATTCCCTCCACCCGGAGGTCATCTCCCCAGACCTTCTCCACCAGTTCTGCGTCGTGTTTGCCTTCCACCCAGATCCGGCTTGCCTTGGCGACTTGGGCACGCTGGCCGGCTACCCGGACGGATCCGGATGCTGTGCGGCTTGCTTGCCCGGCAGCCACGACGGCGGCCGCGCGTGGCGCGGGTGGCAGAAGTTTCACTGGCTGTCCGTCGAGCAGGAATCCAAAGCCGAGCCGGAATGACTTGTTCTTTCCCCGGCGATCCTCCAGCACCACGATGTGCATGCCGCCGGACTTTTCGACCCTGGTCACGGCCCCGACCCAACCGGACTGCACGTCTTCGAGAACCATCCCGCGTTCAACGGGCACCTCCGGCAGCTGCCGCTTGGCAGGGGAGGAGAGATCTTGCGGGCCCCAATTGTCGTAAGACACGGTCTTCACACCACTTTGCGCTAGGGGATCAATGACGGCCCTGGACATTCCACGGGACCGCGCGGGAATCATGTTCGCCGCGAGCGGTACCAATGCTAACAACGTGGTGGCTCATACTAGACTTGTTAGCACTTGGGCATGTTGAGTGCTAACTATTGAATATCAGGTCGCTGAGTAGGAACTGTTCAGCACTGGCGGTTGAATGGAGGTGGGCAGTGAGCGAACCACGCAAGCTTGAAGTGTTGCGCGCCATCGTGGAGGACTACGTTCACTCCCGCGAACCCGTCGGATCCAAAGCCTTGGTCGAACGGCACCATTTGGGAGTGTCGAGCGCCACCATCCGCAACGACATGGCCCTTTTGGAAGAAGAAGGACTCATCGCCGCACCGCACACTAGTGCCGGCCGCATCCCCACGGACAAAGGCTACCGCCTCTTCGTCGACCGTATCTCCCAGGTCAAACCGCTTTCGGCCGCCGAACGTCGGGCCATCCACTCGCTGCTTGAGGGACCCGACGACGTCGAGGACATCCTTGAGCGCACCGTTCGGCTCCTGTCCCAACTGACCAACCAGGTCGCCGTCGTGCAGTACCCGCACCTGAGCCGCGCCCGGGTTCGGCACATTGAGTTCGTGCTTCTGGCTCCGCGCCAGGTGCTGGTGGTACTTATCGCGGATACCGGCAAAGTGGAACAGGGCGTGGTGCACGCAGGGGCGGATGCCACTGACGATGACCTCATGGCCCTACGCGGACGTTTCCTTGGAAGCATCGCCGGCTCGCAGCTTGACCTCATGCCGCAGGTCCTGCCGTCGGTAGTTGCCCTGTGCCCGCCAACACTTCGGGGCCTTGCAGGCGTCCTTGCCCATGGTCTGGAAAGGCTGGCCGACAGGAGCCGGGACGAACGCATGGTCATGGCAGGCACGGCTAACCTGGCCCGCTCCAACGTGGATTTCCCGCTGAGCATCGGACCGGTTCTCGAAGCTCTTGAGGAACAGGTGGTCATGTTGCGCCTGCTCTCGGACATGGCGGAGGACCCCCGTGGAGTCACCGTGAGCATCGGCCGTGAGAACCCCTACGACGGTCTCTCCGAAGCATCGGTGGTGGCCACCGGCTACGGTCCAGGCAGTAGCGCCAAGATCGGCATTCTTGGACCTACCCGGATGGACTATCCCAACACCATGGCGGCCGTCCGCGCCGTCGCACGCTACCTTTCCCGTATTCTGGGCGGCTGACGGCCCCGGCCGGAACCCGTCTCGCAAGAAACGCAGTTACAACAAGGAAGAGATACCGACTTTGAGCAGCCACTATGACGTTCTGGGCGTCTCACCGGAAGCAACCGGCGAGGAGATCAAGAAGGCCTACCGCAAGCTCGCCCGTAAGCTGCATCCCGACGTGAACCCGGGGGAAGGCGCCGCCGAGGAATTCAAAGCCGTGACCCACGCCTACGAGGTCCTCTCCGATCCCCAGAAGCGCCGCGTGTATGACGCCACGGGTAACGAGAACGGTACCGACAACGGCTTCGGTGGAGGCTATGCGGGCCAGGGATTCGCGTTCCAAGACATCTTCGACACTTTCTTTGGCGGAGGTGGTGGCGGCATGCAAGGACCGGCATCACGTATGCGCCGCGGCCAAGACGCCCTGATCAGCGTCCGCATCGATTTGCGTGAGGCCGTCTTCGGAGTCAACAAGAAGCTTGAAGTGGACACTGCGGTGGTCTGTCCCACGTGCGAAGGCTCATGTTGCCGCGCCGGCACCCACCCGGAGCGCTGCGACATCTGCGGCGGTTCGGGTCAGGTCCAGCGTGCAGTCCGCTCCATCCTGGGCCAGGTCATGACGTCCGCACCGTGTGGTTCCTGTGAAGGTTTCGGAACGATCATCAAGGATCCGTGCAACGAGTGCAGCGGCCAGGGCCGCATCCGCAGCCGCCGTTCGCTGACCGTCAAAGTGCCTGGTGGTGTGGCGACCGGAACGCGCATCCAGTTGTCGTCGCAAGGCGAAGCGGGTCCTGCCGGCGGTCCTTCCGGTGATCTCTACGTGGAGATTCGGGTCAACACTGATTCCACCTACATTCGTGAGGGCGACGACCTGCACGCAACCTTGAGCGTTCCCATGACGGCCGCGGCCCTGGGTACCGAGCTTCAGCTCGATACTTTCGACGGCGCCCAGGAGATCGACGTCAAGGCCGGGACCCAGTCCGGCGAGGTCATCACCTTGCGCGGACTGGGCGTCACCCATCTCCGCGGTTATGGCCGGGGAGACCTCAAGGTGCACCTGCACGTCGAGACGCCCGGCAAGCTCGACGCCGCGCAGGAAGAGTTGCTGCGCCAACTGGCCAAATTGCGCGGCGAGCAGTTCACCGAGGGCAAGCTCGTAGCCAGCGGCGGTATGTTTGCGAAGCTGCGGGACAAGCTCGGTAACCTGTAGCGGTGAGCAACCCCGTATTTTTCACGGCCGCCGGAACGCTTGACGGGCTCGGGCCGGGCGACATCTTCGTGCTCGACGGCGCTGAGGCAAGGCACGCTATCACTGTCAAGCGTTTAGAAGTCGGTGAGGCGGTCGACATAGCCGACGGCGCCGGAAAGCGGCTTACCGGAACAGTGGCCGCGTCCAGCCAGGGAAACCTTGAAGTTCTTGCCTCCGATGTCTTGGAGGAGCACCTGCCGATGGTTCGTCTCGTTTTGGTCCAGGCCCTGGCCAAGGGCGACCGCGATGAGCTCGCCGTCGAGACGGCAACGGAGCTCGGAATCGACGCGGTGGTCCCATGGCAGGCGGAACGTTCCATTGTCCGTTGGAAGGGCGAGCGGGCCGCCAAAGCCCATGCGAAGTGGCAATCGGTGGCCACCGCAGCCGCCAAACAGGCGCGGCGCGCGTGGATTCCCGAGGTGCGTGCCGCAGTCGACGGCTCCGGTTTGGCGGCGGCCGTTGCCGCTGCTGATCTGGCGATCATCCTGCACGAGGACGCAAAACGCCCGCTGCGGGAGGTCCTGGAGTGGTGGCAGGATCAGCTTTCCGACGGGGATTCCGGAGCTGCGCGCGAAGTCCTGCTCATCGTGGGGCCGGAGGGCGGCATCTCGCCGCGCGAAGTGACCAAACTGAGCGACGTCGGTGCTGTCACCGCTCTCTTGGGGCACCACGTCCTTCGCTCATCGACGGCGGGCCCGGCCGCCGTCGTACTGGCCAGTGACATATTGGGCCGCTGGTAGGAAAGCTGCTGGCGTGGCGCAATTGCCCGCGTCGCCGAGCCCGTCGCGTAACACGAGGCGCACGTACCTGGTCAGCGGACGTTGAAGGAACGGGTATCCGTGGAGAGGTCGTTGTCGTTGGGACCCACTATGGAAACGCGCAATTCGTAGCGTCCCGCTCCGAGGCCCACAGTGAAGGTGAAAGCACCGCCTTGTCCCGGCACGGTCGAGGCGGTGGTCTGACCCGCCAGGTACGATGTCTTCTCGCCGCTTGAGTTCTCGCGGAGGATCTGCCAATGCAGTTTCTTCGACGGGTCCGTGCTGCGCCCATTGAACTTGACTGGACCGGCAGGCAGAGTCAGATCCTCCTGCGGGTCAATGATCCAGACAGGTGCCACCATAGTTGCGTCCCGGACCATCGGATCACCGAGCTTGACCTGACCGAACGCCATGTAGTCCGTGTGCCCGTCTACCAGGATGGTCACCTTGATCAGCTGTCCGGAGTCGATCAAGCCTGAACTCGCCGCAGCGGCAGTAGCGGTGTAAACGAGTTGCTGGACCGCTCGCTGCGCCATTCCGGAGTCGAGGTTGGAATTGAACGCGTCGCGGGAGATATCGACCGTGACCACGTTCTTTCCGGAAATCGACGTCGCAAGGTTGCTTGGATTTTGCCATGGCGTGAAGAAATCGTGATCCAACGGCTTCTGCGACATCATGATTCGCAGCGCGGTGGTGATCGGGTTCTCGTTGCCTGGGTTGTCACGGAATTCGCGGTACAAGAAGATATCCGTGTCGCTTCGTCCGATCCAGTACACCGGAATCTTGTTTGACGCCTGAGTTGTCTCAAGCGGCGCATTGGTAGCGGGTGCCGCCTGCAGGGCGGCGGTCGGGTTGGGGAGCGGCGTCGTCGATGCCTGTTCCGAGCGGTCGGCAACACAACCCGAAAGAAACAAGGCAGCCGTCAGCGTGGTCACAAGCATGGCGGAACGTCTCCGCATGCGTGTGTCCTGTGGAATGCCGGCTGGCCTGGTAATAGTTGGAATCCTGCTCGTGTTCGGCCCGCTGTCAGGCGGGGAGTCGTGCGCCCGCGGACCGGGCCCAGGGCATTTTTGCCCATAAATCAGCTTGTCATAGTCCCTGCCGCGCTGACCGGCTATTCGATACCCGGCCGGGCAACTGCAATGCTATTGATACGAGGTCGATGCGGAGTTGAAACAAAAGACGTTGGAATTGGCGGCCTGCGGCCCTGCCCCCGGGATGGTCTGGAACCATGCCGGACAATGGCTGGCGTAGGATTGAAAGCAATCCGAGGCCCGCGATCCTGCGCCCATCCAGCGAACGGACATCGGAGTAAATCGATGGACATCACCAAGCCGGAGGAGCACAGGCCACAAGGCCAGCACTATGACAGAATCATTGAACGGGCGGCCCAGGGCCGGCAGCGTTGACACAGGTCCGGCCGAGTTCCCGCACTCAGTCCCAGGCGCCCGCACGGAAGTTGTTGTCTTCGACAACTCTGATCAGATGGTTCAAACCCTTGGCAGCCATGACGAGGCACTGCGCTACATCGAAGCCCAGTTCCCCGGCGTCGACTTTCATGTGCGTGGCAACGAACTTTCCTTCAGCGGCCCGTCCAGCGATGTTCCCCGGATCATGCGACTCCTGGAAGAAGTCCGCGGCTTGGTCGGCAAGGGGACTGTTATCACCCCGGACGTGCTCCAGCAGCTCGTTTCCTTGTTGCGCAGCCAGTCCCTTCAGAATCCCGTGGAAGTGCTGACCCACAACATTCTTTCCAGCCGCGGACGCACCATTCGCCCCAAAACGCTGAACCAGAAGAGCTACGTTGACGCCATAGACGACAACACGGTGATCTTCGGGATCGGCCCGGCGGGCACCGGTAAGACGTACCTGGCAATGGCCAAGGCAGTGCAGGCACTCCAGCTCAAGGAAGTCAGCCGCATCATCCTCACCCGGCCCGCCGTCGAGGCGGGAGAGCGCCTCGGCTTTTTGCCGGGAACGCTGAGCGACAAGATCGATCCATATTTGCGTCCTTTGTACGACGCCTTGCACGACATGATGGACCCCGAGTCGATCCCGCGCCTCATGGCTGCCGGAACTATTGAGGTGGCGCCGCTTGCCTACATGCGCGGCCGCACGCTCAACGATGCATTCATCATCCTCGATGAGGCCCAGAACACCACTGCGGAACAGATGAAGATGTTCCTCACGCGGCTTGGTTTTGGTTCCAAGATGGTCGTCACGGGGGACATCACCCAGGTGGACTTGCCCTTCGGCGCCACGTCGGGCCTGCGTATCGTCCAGGAAATCCTCACTGGGATCGACGGCGTGAACTTTACGATGTTGGACGCTTCCGACGTGGTCAGGCACCGGCTGGTCGCGGATATTGTGTCCGCTTACAGCATTTGGGACGAAAAGCACCGGGTGCGTGCACAGCACGCGGCCGCGCACGACAAGCGGGGAGAACGCAGATGAGCATCGAGGTCAACAACGAGTCCGGAGTCCAGGTGGACGAGGCACAATTGGTGACGCTTTCGCGTTTCGTCTTTGAACGGCTCTACATCCACCCCCAGGCTGAACTTTCCATCCTCCTGGTGGACGAACCTGCCATGGAAAAGCTCCACATCGAGCTCATGGACGAGCCGGGGGCAACCGATGTCCTCTCGGTTCCCATGGATGAGCTGACGCCGGGAACACCGGGTAAGCCGACGCCGCAGGGCATGCTGGGCGACATTGCCATCTGCCCGCAAGTGGCCGAGGTTCAAGCGCGCAACGCCGGTCATTCAACCCAGGATGAAATGCTCCTGCTGTGTACGCACGGAATCCTCCACCTCCTCGGTTTCGATCACGCTGAGCCGGAAGAGAAGGCGGAAATGTTCGGCCTCCAGCGTGAGCTGCTGTCCGCGTTCCTCGGCAAGGACGCCCCCATGGAGAGCATGCAGTGACCTCACTCATCCTGGTCGGCATGGCGTTGGTGTTCCTCAGCTTCGTCGCCTTGCTGACTGCGGCGGAGGCTGCCTTTACCTTCCTGCCGCGGCATGAGGCAGAACAAGCCATCGTCAAGAGCCGAGGGAATTCGCTTCGTAGTATCCTCGCCCAACCTATCGCCCACATACGCGCTCTGCGCTTCTGGCGGGTCTGGTTCGAGATGGCGGCAGCAGTGGCTGTCGCTGTCGTCATGCACAGCCTCCTCGACAACGTTTGGCTTGCCGGACTGGCAGCGACGGGCATCATGGCCGTCATCGGTTTCGTGTTGGTGGGCGTCTCGCCTCGTCAACTTGGGCGCGCCCACTCAGGCGGCGTGGTCCGCTTCTCAGCCCCGCTCATCAGGTTCCTGTGCTGGGTCCTGGGGCCCATTCCGGGCTGGCTCGTAGCGATCGGAAGCACGGTAGCCCCTGGTGCACCGAGCGGCGATGAAGCGTTCTTCAGCGAGGAAGAATTCCGTGAGCTCGTCGACAGGGCAACGGAATCGGACATGATTGAGGACAGCGAGGCCGAACTCATTCAGTCGGTCTTCGACTTCGGCGACACCTTGGTCCGCTCGGTGATGGTCCCTCGAACCGACATTGTGAGCATCGAGTCGGGATCCAGCCTGGAGCAGGCCATGGCCCTTTTCCTGCGCTCCGGCTATTCAAGGATCCCCGTTATCGGTGAGAACGCAGATCAGATCCGCGGCATTCTCTACCTGAAGGACGTCGCCGCCGCATTGCACCGTCCGGAACAACCTTCCGTACGCCCCGATGTGGACGCGATAGCCCGGGAGGCCCGTTTCGTTCCGGAATCGAAGCCTGTCAGCGACCTCCTCAGCGAGCTTCAGCAAGAATCCACGCACGTGGCTGTGGTCATTGACGAATACGGTGGCACGGCGGGACTGGTGACGCTGGAGGACCTCATTGAGGAAATCGTGGGCGAGATCGTAGACGAGTACGACTCCACTGATGCGGAGGTCACCGACCTGGGTGATGGTACGTTCCGCGTCAGTTCACGGATGAGCATCGACGACCTCGGCGAGCTTTTCGACATTGACCTCGACGACGACGAGGTGGACACCGTGGGCGGGCTCCTGGCCAAGACCTTGGGCAAAGTGCCTATTGTAGGCAGCGCAGTAGCGGTGGACGGGATCTCCCTCAAAGCCGATAGGCTGGAAGGCCGGCGAAACCGGGTCAGCCATATCATTGCGGCAGCCATTCCAAAAGAAGACACTGACCTTGAAGACCTTCTCGACGAGGCCGACACAACGCAACAGGGAGTTCCACGTGAGCAAGCACAATAAGAAGTTCGACGCCGATCAGGACTTCGGCGGCTTCCACGCGGGTTTCTCGGTTCTTGTGGGCCGTCCGAATGCCGGCAAGTCGACCCTCACGAACGCTTTGGTTGGTCAAAAAGTGGCCATCACCTCGGCAAAGCCGCAGACCACACGGCACACGATCCGCGGCATTGTCCATCGTGAAGACGCCCAGCTCGTCCTTGTGGACACACCGGGTTTACACCGCCCGCGCACCCTGCTTGGCAAGCGGCTCAACGATCTCGTGGCGGACACCCTTTCCGAAGTGGATGCCATTGGTTTTTGTTTGCCGGCCAACGAGAAAATCGGCCCGGGCGACAAATACATCGCTGCGCAGTTAGCTGCCGTCGGACGCAAGCCCGTCATCGCGATTGTCACCAAGACCGACCTCGTGGACCGTCAGGCCCTGACCGAACAGCTCCTTGCAGTCGCGGCACTGGGCCGCGAGGTGCTCGGCGAGCAAGGCTGGGCGGACATCGTTCCCGTCTCCGCAACCGACGGCTTTCAGGTCAATACCGTTGCCGACGTCCTCATTGGCCACATGCCCTCTTCGCCGCCTCTCTACCCGGACGGTGAACTCACGGATGAACCTGAGGCTGTCATGGTTGCCGAACTCATTCGCGAAGCCGCATTGGAAGGTGTCCGGGACGAGCTTCCACATTCCCTGGCTGTGGTGGTGGAGGAAATCCTGCCCCGCGAAGGCCGGTCCGAAGACAATCCACTCCTTGATGTGCGGGTCAATCTCTACGTTGAGCGCCCGTCCCAAAAGGCCATCATCATCGGTAAAGCCGGAAGCCGCTTGCGGGAGGTTGGAACCAACGCTCGCAAGGGGATCGAAGCCCTTCTGGGAACCAAGATCTACCTCGACCTGCACGTCAAGGTAGCCAAGGATTGGCAGCGCGATCCGAAGCAACTCGTGAAGCTGGGATTCTAGCCGCTGGGGATTTCCCAGTTTGGGCCCGTAAAATGGCCCGAATCCCATTTTTCGAGGAAAGGTTGAGCGCGTAGTGCGACGTCGCGATGCACGCGTACAGGAGCCCGGCACCCTTGGTGCGCACGGCGCTGCACGCCACGGGGAAGCCCGCAGCACCCCCCGCCACATGAATGCTCCCAAGGGGCTCCCGCTCTGGCTCAAGATCACCTCAGTGTCGGTGTCTGTGCTGCTCGTTGCGGGCATCGCGTTCGCCGCTTATTGGGTCATCCGGTTGCAGTCGAACATCAGCAAGGCACCTTTGACGGCAGGGGCCACGAGAACCGAGGCCGCGGCCAACGATGCCACGGACCGCTTGCAGATCCTCATTCTTGGTTCCGACACCCGGGACGGGAAAAACTCGCAATATGGTTCTGCTCAGGACTCCGCAGGCTACGGCCAGTCAGATGTGATGATGCTTCTGGACATTTCTGCGGACAACAAGAGGGTGAGCCTCACCAGCTTTCCCCGTGATCTCTTGGTAAATGTCCCGAAGTGCACTGACCCCAAAACCAACACCGTTTATGAGGCCCACAACAACGTCATGATCAACTCAGCGATGGCTGAGGCCGGCATCGGCTGCGCGGTGGACACCGTGAACAAGCTCACCGGGTTGGAGATTGACCATTTCATGATGGCTGACTTCAATGCCGTCAAGGAACTGTCCAAGGCTGTGGGCGGAGTCGACGTATGCGTGAGCGATGCCGTCTTCGACCCCGATTCCGGGCTTCGGCTCCCCAAGGGGACCTCGAAAGTCGAAGGCGAGCAGGCCTTGGCCTTCTTGCGGACCCGCCACGGTTTTGGTGATGGAAGCGACCTCGGGCGCATCCAGGCACAGCAGGGGTTCCTTTCCTCGCTGACCCGCAAAGTCAAGGCTGATGGCACGCTCAGCAATCCGCAGAGCCTGCTTTCGATCGCCGACGTCGTCACGAAGAACCTCACCGTGGATGACGGCTTGGCCTCCGTCCAGTCGCTCCTGACGATCGGGACCCGACTCAAAGACATTGACTTGTCCAAGGTGGCCTTCGTTTCGGTCCCCACCCAGCCCGCCGCCGTCGACATCAACCGGCTCGAACTGGTCCAACCGCGGGCCACGCAGTTGTTTTCTGCCATGCGAACGAACCTGGACCTGACCAACCCGGGCGCCACGGCAGCCCCGTCTCCGAGCGCTTCGCCTGCTCCGACGACGGCACCCTCGTCCGGGGCTGCAGCGCCGGCTCCCAGTTCTCCTGCCGCCCCCGCCTACAACAAGGCGCTCCAAGCAGTGACGGTAGCCGACGGTTCGGGCGTCGCGTCGCGAGGCCAGGAACTCGCTGCCGCGCTCATTGGCGGCGGTTTCACCAAAGCCGGCCATTTCTTGGCCGCGTCTGCATCCAAGACGGTCGTCTACTACGGGACCGGATATGCCGACGTTGCGCCGGACGTTGCCAACCTGCTGGGCATTCCCGCAGCACAAATCGAGCCGTCTCCGGGCATCGTCGGAGTCCAGGTATACGTGGGCACCGACTTCACGACGGGAACAAAATTTGGAATGGTTTCCGTTCCGGCCGACGTCGTCAAGCAGACCGCAGGCGACGTAAAGTGCCAGACCGTCAACCCTTACCTCATCACCCGGTAGCCAAACACCAAAGCGAAGGGAGCGGGGACCATAGCCTGTGGTTCCCACTCCCTTCGTTTGTGTCGCTATTTACCAAATACTGACGCGGTCCTCCGGTGACAACCACATCCCGTCCCCGGCTTCGACGGCGAACGCCTCATGGAATGAGTCCAGGTTTTTGGCGATGGCGTTCGTGCGGAACTCGTTGGGGGAGTGCGGGTCCGTAGCGACGCGCCGGATGGCTTCCTCGGGCCGGATGACTTGGCGCCAGCCCGCAGCCCAAGACATGAAGAAGCGCTGCTGGCCGCTGAGGCCCTCCAAGACGGGTGGTTCCGCACCGTCAAGGCTCAGAAGGTATGCCTTGTATGCGATGGTCAAGCCTCCCAAGTCGCCGATGTTTTCGCCTAGCGTGAGCTTCCCGTTGACCTTATGCTCGGGAGCCGCATACGGCGCAAGGGCGTCGAATTGGGCCACGAGCTTGGCCGCCAGTCTTTCGAAGGCCGTGCGGTCTTCCTCGCTCCACCAGTTCCGCAGCGCGCCGGTCCCATCGAACTTGGAGCCCTGATCGTCGAAACCATGGCCGATCTCATGTCCGATGATGGCACCGATTCCGCCGTAGTTGACGGCGTCGTCAGCCTCCGCCGTGAAGAAGGGCGGCTGCAGGATGGCAGCGGGGAAAACAATCTCGTTCAGCATCGGGTGGTAGTAGGCGTTGACAGTCTGCGGGGTCATGAGCCACTTGTTCAAATCAACCGGTTTACCGATCTCATCAAGATGGCGGTCGACGTCGGCGTCATGCGCCCGCTCGACGTTCCCCAGCAGATCAGTCGGGTCAATGTCGACCGCGGAGTAGTCGATCCACTTATCCGGGAACCCAATCTTGGGCCGGAAGGCCTCGAGCTTCTTCAGGGCTTCCACCTTGGTGTCTTCGCCCATCCAATCGAGGTCAGTGATGCTCTGGCGGTACGCCTCGATCAGTTTGGCAACCAACGTCTGCATCCTCGCCTTGTAACCCTCGGGGAAGTGGCGCTCCACATAGATCTGTCCTACCGCCTCTCCGAGGGCGGCTTCGACGACGGCGACTCCACGCTTCCAGCGGTCCTTGTTCTGCGGAGTGCCGCTTAGGGTGGTGCCATAGAAATCGAAGTTTGCATCGACGAAGGCTGCCGACAGATAGGGGGCGGCAGCATTGAGCACCCGCAAAGCCAACCATTCCTGCCAAGTGGCAAGAGGCTCGGACTCGACAAGGGCGGCCGCACCGGTGAAGAAATCGGGCGTGCTCACCACCAGCTCGGTGAATTTGTCGCCCTCAATCCGTGCGGCGTCGAACCATGCGTCCAAGAGGGGGAACAGTTCCCGCCCTTCATCCGCAGTCTTGAGGTTGTAGGTCTTCTGAGGGTCCCGGAGGGTCACGTTGTCCCAGTGGTGCGAGGCCAGGGCCTTCTCGAAGGCGACGATGCGCGCCGCCGCTGCGTCGGCGTCGGGAATGCCTGCCAGGCGGAAGAGCTTGGCGACGTACTTGCCATAAGCACTGACGATTGGCTCGAACTTCTCGTCCCGGTAGTAGGACTCGTCGGGAAGCCCCAGGCCGCCCTGGCCGATGTACAACACGATCCGGTCCGGGTTCCCGGCGTCGGGCGCAGGATAGATGGAGAAAAGGCCGGAAACATCGGAGCGGAACAGCCGCCCTGTCAGGGCAACAACCTCTGCGGGCGAAGCGGTGGCAAAGACCTCATCGATCCGGGCGCGGATGGGTTCCATGCCTTTGGCCTCTGTGGCATCCTCGTCCATGAAGCTGTTGTAGAGCTCACCGACTTTGCGCTCGATTCCACTGGCGTCCTCGCCCTTTGCGGCCGCCTCTTCGATGATCGCTTTGACTGCCAACTCAGCGCCATCGCGCAGTGCAGTGAAGGTTCCCTCCAGCGCACGGTCGTCCGGAATGACGGTCGACTTCAGCCACGCGCCATTGACGTGCTGGTAGAGGTCGTCCTGCGGCCGAACGCTTTCATCGATGTTGGACAGTGTGATCCCCGACTGTGGCACAAGAACTCCTTCGGACGACGAGCGGATCCGGCTCACCACCGTAACCGCGTCTGCATAGTGGACGTTGCTTCAGGTATTGCATTGTCATCATACGCACCCGTGTTACTGTGAAATGGTGCGTGCAGGAATGCTTCTCCTTAGCTGCCGCGGCGGGGCCTCGAAAGCGAATTTTCGCTAGGCCAACCCTCGCTGCGGAGTTAGCTATGCCCGGCCAATCTTCCTTCAAGATTAAGAGAAAAGGCCCCGAATCATGCGCAACGCACAAAAGCCCTCCGGAATGCCCATTCACCGGTACCTGCCCTTCCAGGACCAGATCAACGTGGAGTTGCCGGACCGCACCTGGCCGGACAAGGTCATCACCAAAGCCCCGCGCTGGTGCGCCGTGGACCTGCGGGACGGCAACCAGGCCCTGATCGACCCCATGAGCCCGGCACGCAAGCTGAAAATGTTCCAGCTGCTGGTCAAGATGGGATACAAGGAAATCGAAGTCGGGTTCCCGTCCGCTTCGCAGACCGACTTCGACTTCGTGCGGCAGCTCATCGAAGGTGGCCACATTCCGGATGACGTTTCCATCCAGGTCCTGACCCAGGCGCGCGAACACCTCATCGAGCGTACGTACGAGTCCCTCGTGGGCGCCAAGCAGGCTATCGTCCACCTGTACAACTCCACCTCGGTTCTCCAGCGCCGCGTCGTGTTCAACCAGGACGAAGACGGGATCCTGGATATTGCCCTCCAGGGTGCGCGGTTGTGCAAGAAGTACGAGGAAACCCTCACGGACACCCATATCACCTACGAGTATTCGCCGGAGTCCTTCACCGGAACCGAGCTCGAGTACGCAGCGCGGGTTTGCAACGCTATTGCTGACGTTTTCGAAGCGTCCGCGGACAAGCAAGTCATCATCAACCTGCCTGCCACCGTGGAAATGGCCACACCCAATGTTTACGCCGATTCCATTGAATGGATGCACCGGAACCTGCATCCCCGTGACGGCATCATCATCTCCCTCCACCCCCACAACGATCGCGGCACGGGTGTCGCCGCAGCCGAGCTGGGTTACCTGGCAGGCGCCGATCGCATCGAAGGCTGCTTGTTCGGCAACGGCGAGCGTACCGGCAACGTGGACCTTGTCACCTTGGGCCTGAACATGTTCGTCCAAGGCGTCGATCCGATGATCGACTTCTCGGACATCGACGAGGTCCGTCGGACCGTGGAATACTGCAACCAGCTGCCCGTCCCCGAACGCTCCCCGTACGGTGGCGATCTCGTGTTCACGGCGTTCTCCGGTTCGCACCAGGACGCCATCAAGAAGGGTTTCGAAGCCCTCGAAAAGGAAGCCGCCGCAGCTGGGAAGGCCGTGGACGACTTCACGTGGCAGGTACCGTACCTGCCGATCGATCCCAAGGACCTGGGCCGCAGCTACGAGGCCGTCATCCGCGTCAACTCCCAGTCCGGCAAGGGTGGTGTGGCGTACTTGCTCAAGAACGAGCACAGCCTGGACCTGCCGCGCCGGGCACAGATCGAATTCTCCGGCGTCATCCAGCACCGCACCGACACCGTGGGCGGCGAGGTCAGCGGGGCACAGCTGTGGGCGATGTTCCAGGACGAATACCTTCCGGCTACCACGGCCGATGGCCAGTGGGGACGCTACTCTCTGGGCTCCATCCGCACCGAGACCGATGAATCCGGCGAGCTGACCCTGCACGCAGCCCTTCGCGTGGACGGCACCGTGGTTCAGCGGACCGGCACGGGCAACGGCCCTATCGCCGCGCTGCTGGACATCCTGCGTGAAGACGGCGTAGACGTCCGCGTCCTGGACTATTCGGAACATGCGTTGTCCGAGGGCGGCAGCGCCAGTGCGGCAGCATATGTCGAATGCGCCGTCGGCGAACGGGTCCTCTGGGGTGTCGGTATCGATCCCAACACAAGCACCGCAGCACTCAAGGCAGTCATCTCCGCCGTCAACCGCGCCATCAGGGCCGTGCGGGCATAGCCATTTTGCCGTGCGGTGCCGTCAACACGGCGCCGCACGGCTGCGCCGCACTCGAGAACGCCCGGTGTGGTGCGAAGATTAACTGTGGCCAATCCTTCCTCGTTCGCAGCGCGATCCTATCGGGACGACGCGGTGGTGCTGCGCACCCACAAGCTGGGCGAAGCCGACCGCATCATCACTCTGCTGACGAAGCACCACGGCCAGGTTCGCGCGGTGGCAAAGGGAGTCCGGAGGACCACTAGCCGGTTCGGAGCACGGCTGGAACCCTTCATGGTGGCTGACCTCCAACTTGTCTCCGGCCGCACCCTGGACATTGTCACCCAGGCTGTCGCGAAGGGAGCCTACGGGAGCTCGATCGCTGCCGATTACTCCCGGTACACCGTCGCAGCGGCCATGACGGAAACGGCAGAAAAGCTGACAGACGCCGACGCCGATTCGGGAACCTCGCAGTACAACCTCCTGGTGGGGGCTCTTGCCTCGCTCAGCCGTTCCGACCACCCGCCGGAACTCATTCTTGACTCGTACCTCCTTCGCGCTTTGGCCACCGGCGGTTGGGCACCGAGCTTCACGGACTGTGCCCGTTGCGGGGCGGCGGGTCCGCACACTGCATTCTCGGCTCCCTTGGGCGGGATAGTCTGCAATGACTGCCGCCCTCCTGGTTCGCCTGCGCCCGCACCCGAGACCGTGGTCCTGTTGGGCGCACTGCTGACGGGGGACTGGGCCACCGCGGACGTGTCCGAGAGCTTGCATCGCCGCGAGGCCGCCGGTTTGGTGGCGAGCTACCTCCAATGGCATCTTGAACGAGCATTGAAATCCCTCAAACATGTGGAGCGAAGCTGACAGTGGCACTGGGAAAAAAGAAGACATCAACTGCGCGGAAGACTCCAGTGAAGGCCCCGTACCACCATCCCTCGGGGGCCAGGCCGCCCGCCATACCGTCAGAACTGGTGCCCCAGCACGTGGCCATCGTGATGGATGGCAACGGCCGCTGGGCAAACCAACGGGGCCTGCCGCGCATCGAGGGCCACAAGGCCGGAGAACCGGCGCTGCTGGATGTGATGGCTGGCGCGATCGAACTCGGCATCAAGTACGTGAGTGTCTACGCCTTCTCCACCGAAAACTGGCGCCGCTCTCCTGAAGAAGTACGTTTTCTCATGGGATTTAACAAGGACGTGCTACGTCGGCAGCGCAACCAACTCGACGAGTGGGGTGTGCGGATTCGCTGGGCAGGAAGGCGGCCCAGGCTGTGGGGTTCCGTGATCAAGGAGCTTGAGGAAGCGGAGGAATATACTCGCGGCAACGACACGTGCACGTTAACCATGTGTGTTAACTACGGCGGCCGCGCCGAAATCGCCGACGCCGTCGCGGCGATTGCCCAGGATGTTGCCGATGGTCGCCTAAAACCCGGCTCGGTCACCGAGAAGACCATCCAGAAGTACCTGGACGAACCGGATCTCCCGGACGTCGACCTGTTCCTGCGCAGTTCCGGTGAGCAGCGGCTCTCCAACTTCCTTTTGTGGCAATCGGCCTACGCGGAGTTCGTCTTCATGGACACGCTGTGGCCCGACGTCGACCGCAGGACCTTGTGGGACGCCGTCGAGATCTATGCCAAACGGGACCGCCGCTACGGCGGCGCGGTGGACGCTGCCGCACCTCGTTGACCCGGCACTCGGGTTAACACATATGCGCTAAATCACGTGCACTGACAAATCCGGGTCAGTCCGGATAGGAAGCCAGCCAGATAGCGACGTCCCTGTAAGCCTGTTGCCGGACCGTACGCCGTGACAGGAACACGTCATGGAGGGCGCCAGGATAGCGGAACACCGCTGTCCGCCTTCCAAGTCCCAGGGCCCGGCGGGCAGTCTGCTCAACATCGATCACGGCGTCGACGCGCATGAGTTCCGCGCTCCATTCGGCCTGGATCCGGGTGCGCCCGGAAAGCAGCACAAGCACCGGAGCGTCGATACTGAGTTTGCGTTCGACGGCGGCATGGCCCGCCAGGACCGCTTTGGTCCACCCTGCCCGTATTGGGAAAGAAGCCCGCGGTCGCCACTCGGGGTCGAGGGTCCATTCCCCGTGGGCCAGATTGCTGACGCTCTCCCAGTAGGCCGGCATCTCCGGGAAACGGAAAGGCCGCTTGGGGTCGGTACGCGCAAACGGTTCCACCACGTGCATCGCGATGCTGCGGATCAAGCTGCTGCCCTGAAGTTCCAGCCAGGGGGAGTTTAGCGTCAGCGTGGCAATGCGGCCGGGGTTCCGATCAGCCCACAGGGACGCAATCAGGCCGCCGAGGGAGTGCGCCACTAAGTGAAGGGTGGGCACCTCCGAATTACCGGTCCGCTCAGCAACGTCCTGGTGTATTGCATGCAATGCGGCGTCGAGGTCTTCGTCATAGACCGACAGGTCGGTGGTGTAGCCCGGAGTCTGGCCCGGCCGCAGGCTCCGCCCGAACTTACGCAGGTCAAGGGCATAGAAATGAAATCCCGAGGCACCCAGGAAATCTGCCAGTTCGGTCTGCATGAAGTAGTCGGCCCAGCCGTGGATATACAGCACCACCCTTGGCGGACCCTCCGTGGCGGGAACTTCCCGCCGGCGTCGGCGTCTGGTGAAGGCCGTCAAGGCGTCAAGAAGGCCGTGGGGCACCGACTGGGCGGCCGCTGGACGGACGTGCCGGACAAGGGTGGCGCAAACAGGCCCTTCTTCGTCTGGTGGAAGTTCCAATTCCAAGGCTTCGAAACCGGGGCCCAAATAGTCTTGTTGCCATACGGGCAACCCCAGCTCCGTGGTCATGGCATTCCCCCCGGGTCTCCAAATTTGTGGTTTGCCGAGTAGTCCGGGCCCGGCCCGCTGGAAATGTATCCGTGAATCCAGCGCGCAAGCCGGGCGTAGGCATCGGCGCGCACCGGGCCGGCTGAAAGGAACACATCGTGCAGGCCGCCGTCCACCCGTTCCAACGTGACGGTGCGGCCAAGAGTCATTGCGCGGACAGCCATGGTGTTGACGTCCAGGACAGCGTCCGAACGCCTCATCGACTCCTGCCAGACCATGCCGTTCGCGCTAGCTCCAGAGATCAGCACCAGGATCGGAATGTCTATTCTCAGCCCGCGGGCCACCCTCGTGTGTCCGCTGAGAACCGCACTGAGCCAGCCAGCCCGCATAGGGAAGGCCAAAGGTGGGCGCAATTTTGGATCGAGGAGCCATTCACCCTCGGCCGAGCTGCTGATGCTGCGGAAATAGAAGCCGCGTTCAGGCAGACGAAGGATTGTCTTGGGCCGGAACCGCGCGAGCGGCTTCACCATGGTCTGCGCGGCGCGGCGGACCACGGAACTTCCGTGCATTTCAAGCCACGGGCTATTGAGGATGAGGTATTGGACGGAGCCGGGATGGCTGCTGACCCACAAAGCCGCCACAAGGCCCCCGGTGGAATGCCCCATGAGGGTCAAGGAGCCGGGTTCCTGACCACGCTGCTCCGCGGAACGGATCATGTCGATGGCCTTGCCGATCTCGGCGTCGTAGTCGTTCAGGTGCTCAACGTAACCGCCGGGCCTGTCCGCTTGCAGGCTGCGGCCATGGTTGTGCATGTCCAGCGCGTAGAAATGGAAGCCTTGTTCCGTCCAAAACTCTGCCAGGGCGACATTGAAAAAGTAGTCGCTCCAGCCGTGCAGGAAGAGCACCGAACGATTGGCCGGCGGGGGAGAACCACCCGGGCTGCCGGCGCCCTGGCGCGGGACATGACGGACGAGCGTCGCGCGCCGGACAACTCCATCAGGTCCAGCCGCCTCGAATGCGCAACTTTCGAAGTCCGCACCGAGGATATCGGTCTGCCACTCCATGGGAACAGCTTAGACACTCGCCGCGGCATCGTGCCCGGCTGCACGCCCGGAGAACAGGCACCCGCCAAGGAACGTCCCTTCCAATGCCCGGTAGCCGTGGATTCCGCCGCCGCCGAAGCCAGCAGCCTCGCCCGCCGCATACAGGCCCGGGACGGGAACTCCGGAATCGTCAAGGACTCGTGAACGAAGGTCCGTCTGAAGTCCTCCAAGGCTCTTCCGTGTCAACACCGAGAGCCGGACAGCAAGGAGTGGTCCGTGCTTCGGGTCGGTGAGCCGGCGCGGAGGGACCACACGCATGATCTTGTCGGTGGCGAAACGCCGGGCCGCCCGGATAGCGGCCAGCTGCGGATCCTTGCCCAGCCCGCTCGCCACTTGCAGGTCCCGATCGCGGATGAGTGCATCGAGCTGCACGGGATCTATCAGCGCTGAACCCGTCAGCGCATTCATTTTCGCCGCGAGTTCCACGGCCGTTGCGGCCTCCAGGAAATCCATGCCACGGTCCAGGAAGATCCGCAACGGGGAATCACTGCCAGGCTTGAGCCTGGAAACAAGGAGCCGTATGTCCTTGCCTGTGAGATCCGGGTTCTGCTCTGAACCTGACAAGGCGAATTCCTTCAGCGCGATGGTCCGATTGCAAACGAACCACGAATGTCCGTATCCGCTCGCCAGGATATGCCTGAGGGCGCCCAAGGAATCGAAGCCCGGAAAGAGCGGAGCGGGCAGTTGCCGTCCTTTAGCGTCAATCCACAGTGAGGATGGACCGGGCAGGATGCGGATGCCGTGCAAGGGCCACACGGGGGAGTGGTTGTGGATGCCTTCTGGGTAGTGCCACATGCGGTCACCGTTGATGAGCCCTCCGCCAGCGGCAGCGGCGGCAGCAAGGAACTCGCCATCGGCGGATGCGGGCACGCCGCTCAGCATGTGCTCCGGCGCGTCACCGTCGGGCCATTGCTTCCTCACCATTGCATGATTTCCACCAATTCCGCCGGTGGTGACGATGACCGCTCCGGCAGTCGCCTCAAAGCCCCCGACGACGGTGCGCGACGACGCTTCACCGCGTCCGGCGTCGGACGCCTCAAGAATTTCGCCGCGGGCCCCGGTGACGCGGCCCGCCGTCGTCGTTAGTTCGGTGGCGCGATGCCGGAAGTGGAGGGATATCCTTCCGTGCGCCACGCCTTCGTTGACCTTTGCCAGGAACGGTTGCACGAGGCCGGGGCCGGTGCCCCAGGTGACGTGGAACCGCGGGACCGTGTTGCCATGGCCTTGGGGGCCGTAGCCGCCCCGTTCGGCCCACTGCACCAGCGGAAAGAACCGCACGCCGAGGGACTTCAGCCACCGGCGCTTCTCACCGGCGGCAAAATCCACGTAGGCTTCCGCCCAAAGCCGGGCCCAGGAGTCCTCCGGCCGGTCAAAGGCTGCGGACGCCAACCAGTCACTCAAGGCGAGTTCGGGGCTGTCCCTGACGCCCAGCCTTCGCTGTTCAGGAGAGTTGACCAGGAACAGCCCACCGAAAGACCAATGCGCCTGGCCACCCACGGAGGCCTCGGGCTCTTGGTCCAGCACGGCAACCCGCTTGCCCTGGGCGTAGGCCTGGGCCGCCGCCACCAGTCCTGACAGTCCCGCGCCAATAACGACGACCTCGGCCTCAATAATCGCCTTGGAGTGAACTCCATCACCTGGATTGCTTGGCATTCGTACATGCTACCGCCCGGTATCCGCTCGGGTTTGGTGCGCGACCCGTAAACCGGAAAACTAGGAACATGCGCGTTTACCCCACATTCTTCAAGCTGGCCTTCTCCTGGATGGATGCCGAAAAAGCCCACAAGATCGGCTTCCAGGCGATCCGTTTTGCACACCGCTCGGGAGCGGGGCGCGTTCTGGCCAAAATGACGGCACCACACCCCTCGCTGCGCACGGAAGCCTTCGGCTTGACCTTCCCCTCGCCGTTCGGCCTCGCCGCCGGTTTCGACAAGGAAGGCCACGGAATCGAAGCCCTCGCCGAATTGGGGTTCGGGCACGTGGAAGTAGGCACCATCACGGGCCAGGCCCAGCCGGGCAATGAGAAGCCGCGGCTTTTCCGCCTCGTCGAGGACAAGGCCGTGATCAACCGCATGGGCTTCAACAACGACGGCGCGGCCGCCGTCGCCCCGCGGCTCAAGGCTGCGCGGGCGGCCCTGCAACGTACGCATTCCGGAGTTCGCCCTGTGATTGGTGTCAACATCGGGAAAACCAAGATTGTTGAGCTTGACGACGCGGTTGAGGACTATCTGGTCAGCGCCCGCAGCCTGGCGCCCGCGGCCGACTATCTTGTGGTCAACGTCAGCTCGCCGAACACTCCCGGCCTGCGCCTGCTCCAGAATGTCGAGACCCTCCGCCCACTGCTTCGCGCCGTCGGAGATGCCGCCGACGAATCTGCTGGCCGCCATGTACCGCTGTTGGTCAAGATCGCCCCGGACCTCAGCGACGACGACATTGACGACGTCGCCCGCCTCGCGATGGACCTTAAACTCGATGGCATCATCGCCACCAACACCACCATCGGCCGGGAAGGCCTGGTGTCCGAGCCGGGCAAGGTGGAGGCCTGCGGCGCCGGTGGGCTCTCCGGCGCGCCCCTCAAGGAGCGCTCGCTCGAAGTGCTGCGTCGGCTGAAGGCCGCGGTAGGAGAGGGTCTGGTGCTCGTCGCCGTCGGCGGGGTGCAGTCGGCGGCCGACGTCCAGGAAAGGCTCGACGCAGGGGCCACCCTCGTGCAGGGCTACACCGCGTTCCTCTACGAAGGTCCGTTCTGGGCGGCCGGTATCAACAAGGGGCTTGCCAAGGAGCGCCGCTAGCCAGGCACGTGGATGACCGAGTGCGGAAGAGCAGAAAGACCCTGGAACAGCTGTTCCAGGGTCTTTCTGCTTAGTCGGACTGTCCTTGGTGGTTTGCGGCCCTAGGAGGGGTACTGGCCACGCTGGACCTGCGGCTTTGGAAGGCGCAGGCGGCGGAACTGCAGCGATCGCATGCTGCCGTACCAGACGGTGCCTCGCTCGACGTCGCCGAACTTCTGCGTCAGGCCCTTGCGCAGCTTGCGGGACAGGATGAACACGTCCGCGAAGACCGCCAGGAACATCACCCAGAATCCGATCAGGATATAGCTGAGGGCGTCGCTTCCTGAAGGAATGATGAAGGAGATGACCACGAACAGCAGGGCACCGAACATCAAGTACTCACCCAGGCTGAAACGGGCATCGACGTAGTCGCGGGCGAAACGCTTTTGGGGTCCCTTGTCGCGCAGCGGCAGGTATTTTTCATCACCGGTGTCCAGTGCCTGGCGCATTTTTTGGCGCTGGTCCTGCACGGCGATGCGCTCGGCCTCCTTGGAGGCCTTACGGTCTGTTGGCACCAGGGGGCGCTTCCGTGCCGCTTCCTGTTCCTTGCGCTTGGGTGTGGGTGCGCCTTTACCAGCACCTGCACCTTTCGCGGCGGCATCGGCGGCAAGCTGGTCTACTGAGTCTTGAGCGCTCGGCTCATCCTTTTTACGTCCAAACACCCCTACAGAATACCCCGCAGGACCCCTCCCGAAGTCGACGTCACGTGCGGCCGCGTGAATGAACCCGCCACACCGTCCATACCTGTTCCCCAGCATCACTCCCACCGGTAGTGTTTTCGGCATGACTTCAATGAATGCGGAGATCCCGCAGGCCCTTTCCGGCGGCTCCGGCACGATCAATGTCGACGCGCTGAGGACCGCCGTCGAGTCTTCTTTTGACGAGACCATGGCGCGTCTGAAAGCGCTCGTTGCCATTCCGGGGATTGCCTGGCCTAGTTTTGACCCGGCGGAGCTTGACAGGAGCGCGGAGGCCGTTGCGGCACTGGTCCGCGAGTCAGGTTTCGCCGACGTCCAGATTCTGCGCTGCGACAAGACCGACGGCACCCCGGGCGGACCTGCGATTGTGGCGCGGCGCGTTGCCGCTCCGGGCAAAGCGACGATCCTGTTGTACGCACACCACGATGTGCAGCCGCCGGGCGACGTAAGCCTTTGGGACACCGAGCCGTTCGTGGCCCAGGAACGTGACGGCCGCCTTTATGGCCGTGGCGCAGCCGACGACAAAGCGGGAATCATGGCCCACTTGGGAGCGTACGCCGCCGTAACCCAGGTGTTGGGAGATGATTTCGGTCTCGGCGTCACCCTGTTCTTCGAGGGCGAGGAAGAAGCGGGCTCGCCAACCTTCCGCACTTTCCTCGAAACACATCGCGATCTCCTCGAAGCGAACGTCATCGTCGTGGCTGACTCCAGCAATTGGAAGGTCGGCGTCCCAGCCCTGACAACCAGTCTCCGTGGCTTGGTGGACGGCACCTTCGAGGTGCGGGTCCTCGACCACGCCGTGCACTCCGGCATGTTCGGTGGTCCAGTATTGGATGCGCCGACTCTCTTGTCCCGCCTGATCGCGACCTTGCACGACGACGACGGCAACGTGGCCATCGAGGGCTTGGTTGCCAAGGACGACGTCGTAGAGGACGTTGACGAGGAACAATACCGTGCGGATGCCTCTGTGCTTGATGGAGTGCGGCTTGCCGGCAGCGGGAGCATCGCATCACGCCTATGGACTAAGCCTGCCTTGTCCATCATCGGTATCGATGCACCCGCCGTCGACGTCGCGTCCAATACGCTCCTCCCCTCCGCGCGCGCGAAGTTCAGCCTGCGCTTGGCGCCCGGACAAGATCCGGACGCCGCCATGGACGCAATGGGAAGGCACCTTGCGGCCCACGCGCCGTTTGGAGCGAAAGTGACGTTCGTGCCGGGGGAGCGGGGCAACGCCTTCTCTACCGACACTGGCTCGGCTGCTGCGCGGATCGCGATGTGGGCGCTGGGTGAATCCTGGGGGGTGCCCGCCGTTGAGATGGGGATCGGTGGTTCCATACCGTTCATCGCGGACCTGACGGAAACCTACCCCGATGTCCAGATCCTGGTGACGGGGGTCGAGGACCCGGATTCCCGGGCCCACAGCGCCAACGAATCACTTCACATAGGTGACTTCCGCAACGCAGTCCTGGCCGAGGCACTGATGCTGGCCCGCCTGAACACGGAAGGCCTCTGACGCGCCACATCCCTCAGGTGTCCCTACGGACGACCAGGGAACAAGATCCACGGTCGGGAACAAGGTAAGGGTCCGGCCGGTTACGTTAGAAGTTATAGCTATGCGCCGGCTCGACGTAGCATGTAGCTATAACCCGCACGTATTTGGGTAAGGGCAGGCAGCGCGAAGGCGCAGCCGCCAAGAGCTTCATAAGAAGGTAGGCCAATGAGCACTGCAACCAACGAAAACAGCACCGGAGCGCAGCTCGCGGGCGGCGAGCTTCCCGAGCACGAGGTCAAGTTGACCGATGTCGCCGCCGGCAAGGTCCGGAGCCTTCTTGAGCAAGAAGGTCGCACAGACCTGCGGCTCCGCGTCGCTGTTCAGCCGGGCGGCTGCTCGGGCCTGATCTACCAGCTCTACTTCGACGAGCGCCTGCTCGACGGCGATGCCGTCCGCGACTACGACGGCGTTGAAGTAGTTGTCGACAAGATGAGCGTGCCATACCTGAGCGGTGCCAGCATCGACTTCGAGGACACTATCTCGAAGCAGGGCTTTACCATCGACAACCCCAACGCCGGCGGGTCCTGTGCCTGCGGCGATTCGTTCCACTAACCCGGGCATTCGCAGACTGTTGGCCCAGTTCAGGAACGGGTTTCAATCCGCCCCGACGCACTGGGCCAGCATGTCGGCGAAAACCGCTCGGTAGCGGTAAGCTCTACATCGGGTAGTAAAACTTTAGTGTGCCCGGTGGGCCTTTGGTCTGCCGGGCTGCAGCAACAAGAGGAAGGGCCGTCTGTGAGTTCGCAGAACCGAACCGGCAGCCGACGCATAAAGATCACCTCGATCACTGGCTTGGCACTAGCCGGCGCGTTGGTTTTGACCGGATGTTCACCAGAGGTAGAGAAGGGCTGGTTGCCCACTGAACGTGGCACCACCAACCACACCGATCGGATCATGGACCTCTGGGTCAACTCATGGATCGCCGCCCTGGCCGTCGGCATCATTACTTGGGGCCTGCTGGTCTGGTGCATCATCGCCTACCGCCGCCGCAAGGGGACCACGGGTTTCCCCAAACAGCTTAGCTACAACCTCCCTCTGGAGGTCTTTTATTTGACCATTCCGCTGTTCATGGTCTTGGTGTTCTTCTACTTCACCGACCAGGACCAGCGTGCAATTGATGACCGCTCCCAGCCGGCCGACGTCGTCGTTGACGTCCGTGGCAAGCAGTGGGCCTGGGACTTCAACTATGTCAAAGGCTCGGTCGTCAGTGAGGACCTTCACGAAGCAGGCGTCCAGGCGCACCTCACAGGCAACGATGTGGACAAGGACAAGCTCCCCACGTTGTACCTTCCGGTCAACAAGTCGGTTGACCTGGAGCTGAACTCCCGCGACGTCATTCACTCTTTCTGGGTCCCCGCCTTCCTGCAGAAGCGCGACATGATTCCCGGCAAGACCAACTACATCAGGTTGACCCCGACCAAAGAGGGAACCTATGACGGCAAGTGCGCCGAACTTTGCGGTGAATACCACTCAGAGATGCTGTTCCGCGTGAAGGTCGTTTCCGAGGCTGAGTTCCAGGCTCACATGGATCAGCTTCGCCAGAGCGGCAACACCGGTCTTCTCGATTCGAAGTACGACCGCAACCCGAACCTGAACGAGAAGAATTAAGGGAAGCGACGTGGCTACTTACACTCAATCCGCCGGAGTCCTTGAGTCTCCGGTAGTACCGAAATCCAAGGGACGCATCGTCGTCAACTGGATCACCTCCACGGACCACAAGACCATCGGGTACATGTACCTGATCGCGTCCTTTGTGTTCTTCTGCCTGGGCGGCGTCATGGCGCTGCTCATCCGTGCAGAGCTGTTCGAGCCCGGCATGCAGATCCTGCAGACCAAGGAACAGTACAACCAGCTCTTCACGATGCACGGCACCGTCATGCTCCTGATGTTTGCGACCCCGTTGTTCGCCGGCTTCGCCAACGTCATCATGCCGCTCCAGATCGGCGCCCCTGACGTTGCCTTCCCCCGACTGAACGCGCTGGCCTTCTGGTTCTTCCTCTTCGGCTCCACCATCGCCGTGTCTGGCTTCATCACCCCGCAGGGTGCGGCATCATTCGGCTGGTTCGCCTATGCGCCGTTGTCGAACACGACATTTACTCCGGGGGTCGGCGGCGATCTCTGGGTCTTCGGCCTCGCACTGTCCGGCTTCGGAACCATCCTGGGTGCTGTCAACTTCATCACCACGATCATCTGCATGCGCGCTCCGGGCATGACGATGTGGCGCATGCCGATCTTCACTTGGAACACGCTGGTCACTGCCATCTTGGTCCTCATGGCCTTCCCGCCGCTCGCCGCTGCGCTCTTCGCACTTGGTGCCGACCGCCGTTTCGGCGCCCACATCTTCGATCCGGAGAACGGCGGAGCTGTCCTCTGGCAGCACCTGTTCTGGTTCTTCGGCCACCCCGAGGTGTACATCATTGCCTTGCCGTTCTTCGGCATTGTTTCCGAGATCTTCCCGGTATTCAGCCGCAAGCCGATCTTCGGCTACAAGGGTCTGGTCTACGCGACGATCGCCATTGCGGCCTTGTCGGTGACCGTGTGGGCTCACCACATGTATGTCACAGGATCCGTGCTGCTTCCGTTCTTCTCCTTCATGACGATGCTGATCGCGGTACCCACCGGCGTGAAGTTCTTCAACTGGATCGGAACGCTGTGGCAAGGCTCGATTACCTTTGAAACGCCCATGCTCTGGAGCATCGGCTTCCTGGTCACCTTCCTCTTCGGTGGTCTGACCGGCATCATCCTGGCGTCTCCGCCGCTCGACTTCCACGTTTCGGACTCGTACTTCGTGGTGGCGCACTTCCACTACGTGGTCTTCGGTACGGTGGTGTTCGCCATGTTTGCGGGCTTCTACTTCTGGTGGCCCAAGTGGACCGGCAAGATGCTCAACGAACGCCTGGGCAAGATCCACTTCTGGCTCCTGTTCCTGGGTTTCCACGGCACCTTCCTCATCCAGCACTGGCTCGGCGTCGAGGGCATGCCCCGCCGTTACGCGGACTACATGCCGCAGGACAACTTCACCTGGATGAACCAGTTCTCCACGATTTCCTCCTTCGTCCTTGGAGCGTCGCTCCTGCCCTTCTTCTGGAACGTCTACATCACGTGGCGCAGCAACAAGAAGGTTGAAGTTGACGATCCCTGGGGCTTCGGCGCCTCGCTTGAGTGGGCTACGTCTTGCCCGCCGCCGCGGCATAACTTCACTTCGCTTCCCCGTATCCGTTCCGAGCGTCCGGCCCTGGATCTGCACCACCCGGAGCTCGCACAGCACCACACAGCACAGACGCCTGAGCCGGCAGCAACACTGCTCGGCAATGCTGATCAGAAGGACGCCAAGTGAAGATCGAATCATGGATTTTTGGTGCCGGGAGCTTCTTCTTCGTCCCGGTTGCGCTGGCCTACGGTTTCCTGACCCACTGGTCTGAGTGGGTTGGCACCCTGGGTATCCTCCTAGTTGGTGGCCTGGCCGGCATGATCGGCGCTTACCTCGGTTTCACCGGCAAGCGCGTCGGCATGCGTCCGGAAGACCGCCCTGACGCCGAGATCCACGAAGGCGCCGGTGAGCAGGGACACTTCAGCCCTTGGAGCTGGTGGCCGCTGGTCCTTGGCTTGGCTTGTGCTGGTGGCTTCCTTGGTCTCGCAGTTGGATTCTGGATTACGTTCGTCGCCGCTGGCCTGGCTCTCGTAGCCCTGGTTGGCTGGGTTTTTGAATACAGCCGCGGAGATCACGCACACTAGTAGTACCTGAAACAACGACGGCGGGCCCCACCTTGGTGGGGCCCGCCGTCGTTGTTGTGCCCGGATAGGCTCGCCGGCTACACCGTCCGAACCGAGTGTCCGCGCTTGGTGGCTTCAGCGCCCTTCTACGGCCTCCAGGACGGCCGAAAGGGCTGCCAGGGCATCGTTGACCTCTTCAAGGGTTCGACCAGCTGGCAGCGCTTCTCCAGGGACGGAAAGAACCACCTCGCAGCCATGGCCGAAGTCCTCGGTCATGACCTCAAGCAGGGACCTGGCATCGACCGCCTGCTGGCCGGGCTTCCGGATGGTCACCGGAAGGCCTGTGGCCGTCACTGCACGGACAAACACGGCGGCTGCCCGCGCATGGAGACCTATCTCTGCGGCGACGATGGCTTTGTGCTCGGGCAAACCGGCTCCTTTGACTCGGACGGCCAAGATGCCGACTGCGATTTTGATCCCTACAAGCGTAGCGCCGCCACAGGAGCCCACCGTTCGCAATGTCCAGCTGGTCTAGACCTGCAGGGAGATTGGCCTACGCTTGTTTCATGGAAGATTTCTTGGCCGGAGACCGTCATGCCTGCTGAAGCGGCACGTATCGCGGGGGAGATCGACCGCAAGAACGGCACTCCCATCTACGTACAACTGCGCGAAATCCTCCGCAGCTACATCTCGGAGTCCTGCAAGCCCGGTGCTGCGTTGCCGTCGGAACGAGACCTCTCCGAACGTTTCGGACTTGCCAGGATGACGGTGCGGCAGGCCATTGATGCCCTCGTCGGCGAGGAGGTCATTGAGCGTGTGGTTGGCCTGGGAACTTTCGTCCGCAAACCGAAGCTGGATCTCCAAGTAAAGCTCACGTCGTACAGTGAGGAAATGCAACGCCGCGGCATGGTTCCGGCGGCGAAGGTTTTGAGCTTTGAGCAGATTGCCGCGAGTGCCTTCCTGGCGCGGGAACTCCAACTAGAGGAGGGCACTCCGTTGGTTCGCTTCAGGCGACTCCTGCTCGCCGACAATGAGCCTATGAGCGTCGATGAGAACTTCATCCCTGCCCACCGCGTTCCCGGCCTTTTGGACGAAGCGCCCCCCACCTCGCTCTACAACGTGTTGAGCGAAAAGTACGGGCTCGTTATGGAATGGGGCGAGGACATGATCGAAGCAACGGCAGCTTCGCCATCTACTGCCCGGCTCTTGAACGTGGATGTCGGCACTCCGCTGCTCAAGATTCAGCGTCACGCTTTCGTCGCACGCGCCATGGTGGACTACTCCGTGTCCTACTACAGGGCTGACCGGTACAAGTTGTGGGTCCCCTTGCAGCGCCCAGGCGTTCGGTCCACCCGAAGCCAATCCACGGGGTACCGCAACCACTAGCCGCAAAGTGTCGTGCCGTGCTTCACCAGCCCATACACACAATGAGGGAGGGCCCCGTCCGCGTGCGGACGGGGCCCTCCCTCATTACTATCGCCGAGAGCTAGTGGCTCAGGCTCTTGTGCTCTTCGCCGGACTCGATGGCCTCATGGTGGCCATGCCCGTGTGCGGCTTCAAGCTCAGCTGGCGTTGCCGGAGCAACACGGTCTTCGAAGAACCACTTGGAAAGAGCGGCGCGGCGCTTTTCCTTCGGGGTAACCACGCCGTGCTCGTTCGGCTCAGCCGGCAGCGGGACGGGTGACTCGAAGCCTACGAGCTTGTAGTGCTTGTAATCGTCCAAAGGTGCATGCACCTCGATGAACTCGCCGTGCGGCAAGCGCACGATGCGACCCGTCTCGCGGCCGTGCAGGGCGATCTCGCGGTCCTTGCGCTGCAGCGCAAGAGCCACGCGCTTGGCAACCATGAATGCAATGATCGGGCCAAGGAAGAAGAGCGTGCGCAGCCAGTACGTGACGTCGTTCAGGGCAACGTGGAAGTGGGTCGCAATGAGGTCCGAGCCTGCAGCGGCCCACATGACGCAGTACCAAGTGAACCCTGCGACACCGATTGCGGTGCGGGTTGGGGCATTACGGGGCCGGTCGAGGACGTGGTGCTCGCGGTTGTCCTTGGTGATCCACCGTTCAATCCACGGGTACATGAAGAGCACCGTGAAAATGATGCCGGCAGGAACCAATGCTGGGAGGAGGACATTCAGCGTCAGCACGTGGCCGAAGATGATGTACTCGAAGTGGAAGTCGTTGACGACACCCGGCATAAGACGCAATGCACCATCGACGAATCCGATGTACCAGTCAGGCTGCGTACCGGCAGACACAGGTGAAGGGTCGTACGGCCCATAGTTCCAGATCGGGTTGATAGTGAACATCGCAGCCATAAGCGCGACAACACCGAACACGATGAAGAAGAAGCCTCCGGCCTTTGCGGCGTAGACCGGGCCCAGCGGGTAGCCAACGACGTTCCCGTCGTTGCGGCCCGGGCCAGGGTACTGCGTGTGCTTGTGGACAACCACCATGAAGAGGTGGATGACGATCATCAGAAGAATCATGGCCGGCACGAGCAGAATGTGAAGCACGTACAGGCGGCCGATGATGGCTGTTCCCGGGAACTCGCCCCCGAAGAGGAAGAACGAGATGTACGTTCCGATCACCGGGATGGACTTGATGACGCCATCGATGATTCGCAGGCCGTTACCTGAGAGCAGGTCGTCGGGGAGGGAGTATCCCGTGAAGCCTTCAGCCATGGCCAGGATCAACAGGACACCACCCACAACCCAGTTCATTTCACGCGGCTTGCGGAAGGCACCCGTGAAGAACACGCGCAGCATATGCACACCAAGCGAAGCCACGAACAGCAGAGCCGCCCAGTGGTGCACCTGGCGGAAGAACAAGCCACCGCGAATGTCGAAGGAAATGTTCAGCGAGGAGCTGTACGCCACGGACATTTCGACATTGGTCAGCGGAGTGTATGAACCCGAGTAATGGGTCTCAGCCATGGACGGGTCAAAGAAGAACGTCAGGAAGGTACCCGACATGAGGAGGATGACAAAGGAATACAGCGCCACCTCACCGAACATGAAGGACCAGTGGTCGGGGAAGACCTTCCGGCCGAATTCACGCAGGATTCCGGATCCGCCGACGCGCTCGTCAACAAAGTCCGTAATCCGGCCAACTTTGGTCTTCGGTGCGAAGGGGACTTCAGCTGTTGATGAGGCGCTCATGCTCGTCACGCTCCCAGTAACTCGGTCCTACAGGTTCTTTGAAGTCGCTCGTGGCTACGAGGTAGCCCTCAGCGTCGACCGCGATGGGCAGCTGGGGGAGCGGACGGCTGGCGGGTCCGAAGACAACCTTGCATTCCTTGGTGAGGTCGAAGGTCGACTGGTGGCACGGGCACAGCAGGTGGTGCGTCTGCTGCTCGTACAAAGCAACCGGGCAACCAACGTGGGTGCAGATCTTGGAGTAGGCAACAATTCCGTTGTAGCTCCAGTTTTCACGGCCCTTGGAGATCGTCAAGTCGTCAGGATTGAGGCGCATGAGCAGGACGACGGCCTTGGCCTTCGCGCTTAGCTTGCCTTCCTGGAGCTCATTAAGGCCTTCCGGGATCACGTGGAACGCAGACCCGATGGTTACATCCGATGCCTTGATCGGAGTTCCGTCGGGATCGCGGGTGAGGCGCTTGAGCTTGCCGTCCTGAGGTGCCCACATGGTGTGTGCGAGCTTGTCGTCCGGGCGGGGGCCAAGGTCACCGAAAACGGCCAAGGCCGGGAGGGGTGCCAGCGCCACAGCACCCAAAAGGGTGTTGCGGATCAGTGGGCGACGCTTGATGCCGGTTTCCTCGACGATGTCCTCGACGATCCGCACGGCGGCCTGCCGGTCTTCCTCGGTACGGATGGCGTGGCGCTCTTCCGATACCTCGTGGTCCGGCATGAGGGCCTTGGCCCAGTGCACGATGCCGGTGCCGATGCCGAGCATCGCGAATGCGGTGCCAAGGCCAAGCAGCAGGTTTTGGGTGCGGATCGTTGCGATCGTGGAGTCTTGCCCAAGATCGATGGCAAAGTACGACACCAGGAAGATCACTGTGCCGACGACGGAGATGCCAAACAGAATGGCTACCTGTCGCTCGGCTCGCTTAGCGGCTCTCGGGTCCGTGTCAGCCAGGCGCAAACGGTGCGGAGGAAGTCCAGGATCCTGGAACTTCTCCACAACATTCTGACCAGCCGTAGCTACGGTGCCCGAGTGGTTCGGACTGCCGTCACTATGGTTGCCCATAATTCGCCTCATCCTTCTCTCGTTGTCCCGGCCGTAACCGGGTTAATGTTCAATTCAAAACTGCTGTGGGGACAGCAGAAGCTTTTGGTGCGTCTGGACTAAGACGTACGCGACGTCAGCCAGATGGTGAAGGCGATGATGACGCCGAGGCCTGCAACCCAGACGAAGAGGCCTTCGGAAACCGGACCCAGCGAACCGAGGTCGGCGCCACCCGGCGAACCGTTGGCTTCGATCTTCTTCAGGAAGGTGATGATGTCGCGCTTGCCCTCAGGAGAAATGTTGGCGTCGTTGAAGACGGGCATGTTCTGCGGACCGGTAGCCATCGCTTCATAGATGTGCTGGCCCGAGACTCCGGCCAGCGCCGGAGCAAACTTTCCGCGGGTCAACGCACCCCCGGCAGCTGCGGCGTTGTGGCACATTGCGCAGTTGACGCGGAAGAGTTCGCCACCTTTGGCGGCATCTCCCTTTTCGTCAAGCAGTGCTGCATCGGGAATAGCCGGGCCGGCGCCGAGCGAAGCGACGTAAGCCGCCAGCTGCTGCGTCTGCTGGTCGTTGAACTGCCTTGGCTTTTCTTGGGCCTGGGGTCCGTTCATCTGCATGGGCATACGGCCGGTGCCAACCTGGAAGTCAACCGCAGCTGCACCCACGCCGACCAGCGAGGGACCGTCTTTGGTTCCGCTAGCGCCCATGCCGTGGCAGGTGGCGCAGTTGGCGGCAAAGAGCTTGCCACCCTCCTGGGCGTCGCTTGCGCTGAAGGTAGTGGTGTCTGCCTTCGCCTGGTTGACCGTTGTGGCAACGGCGTAAAGCCCACCAGTGACGAGGAGTCCCATCAGCAGCAGCGCAATGGCTGCCAGTGGATGACGTCGCTTCTGCGAGAGTGCCTTCACGTGGTGGTTCCTTTATTCGATCCTGCGTCGGCTCCGTGAGCCGCTTCTTGAAAATTCATCCTCTTGTGGAACAAGAGTCAGTGCCGGGCTACTTCAGGACGTAGATGACCAGGAAGAGGCCGATCCACACAACATCCACGAAGTGCCAGTAGTACGAGGTGACGATTGCCGAGGTCGCTTCAAAGTGTCCGAACTTCTTGGCCGCGTACGCACGGCCGATGATGAACAGGAAGGCGATGAGGCCGCCGATGACGTGGAGACCATGGAAGCCGGTTGTGATGTAGAACGAGGAACCGTAGGCGTTGGCCGAAAGGGTGACGTGCTCAGAGACGAGCATGGCGTATTCGGTGGTCTGCCCGGCAACGAAGAAGGAGCCCATGAGGAACGTCAGGATGAACCACTCGTTCATACCCCAGCGCGTGAGCTGCAGCACGCCGCCTCGACGGCGAGGCTCAAGTCGCTCGGCAGCGAAGACGCCCATCTGGCAAGTAAAGGAACTGGCCACAAGGACGATCGTGTTAACAAGCGCAAACGGGAAGTTGAGCTTGCCGGTTTCTTCAGCCCACAACGCACCTGACGTAGAGCGCAGGGTGAAGTACATGGCAAAGAGACCGGCGAAGAACATCAACTCACTGGAAAGCCACACAACGGTTCCAACGGAAACCAGATTGGGGCGATTCAGCGTCGGGTGCGCCGGGGTACTGGGGGCATGGGTCGCAGATGTCACAAGGACATTATGTCTGTAAAAGTCCGGACTTCCCAATGCGAACCGCCTTTTGGGGGGACTTTTTCTACAAACACGCGAATTCGCGCGGAAAAGTTCCCGGGGTGGTTCACATTGGTCATGGAGCAGTGTCGATCGCTAGCATCGAGTGGTGACTTCACAGGCATCTGCACAGCAGGCAAGCAACTCGTGGCCCGGACTCATCTCCGCATTGATCAAGGGGCATGACCTCTCGGTCGAGAACACCGCGTGGGCCATGAACACCATCATGTCCGGGGAAGCCGCTCCTTCCCAGATTGCTGGCTTCCTCGTTGCCCTGCGCGCCAAAGGGGAAACCGTGGAGGAAGTCACCGGACTGGTCGAGGCGATGCTTTCCAACGCCAATCCCGTGAGTATCCCCGGCGAAAAGCTGGACATCGTGGGCACCGGCGGCGATCAGCTCAACACCGTCAATATCTCCACCATGGCTGCACTTGTGGCCGCGGGCGCGGGCGCGCGCGTCGTGAAGCACGGGAACCGGGCGGCGTCGTCGTCGTCAGGCTCCGCGGATGTCCTGGAAGCCCTTGGCGTCAGGCTCGACTTGCCAATCGAGCGCGTTGCCCGCAACGCCGAAGAGGCCGGAATCACTTTCTGTTTCGCGCAGGTATTCCACCCGTCATTCCGGCATACCGGAGTTGTGCGGGCGGAACTCGGCATCCCCACGGCATTCAATTTCCTGGGACCGATGACCAACCCGGCCCATGTCCAGGCTTCCGCCGTTGGGGTGGCCAACGCCACCATGGCGCCGCTGATCGCGGGGGTCCTGGCACGCCGGGGGAGCCGCGGACTGGTGTTCCGCGGAGAAGACGGCCTGGACGAACTGACCACCACGGGTCCATCCACCGTATGGGAAATCAGGAGTGGGACAGTCTCCGAACAGCTGTTCTCGCCGGCTGACCTTGGGATCGCCAAGGCAACCGTCGCAGATCTCCGGGGCGGCAACGCCGTGGCGAATGCCGCCGTCGTGCGTGAAGTACTGGATGGGAAGCCGGGTCCGGTCCGCGATGCCGTGTTGCTCAATGCCGCTGCCGGCCTGGTTGCCTTCGATACTTCCGCCGACGGACCGTTCCTGGACCGCATGAAGGCGGCCTGGCTGCGGGCCGCCGAGTCCATTGACTCTGGAGCAGCTGCCCGCGTGCTGGATACGTGGGTCGGACTCACTCAAGACTGAGCTGGCAACGCGACAGGGTATCGGCCTTTACTGCTCGAAGCCCAAGGAAAATGCTGCGTCCAGATCATGCTGGGAGTAGGCCCGGAAAGCGATGTGTGTGGTGGTGTGAACCACTGCAGGAACCTTGGAAAGCTTGTCTGCGATGACGTCCGCCAGCTCCTCATGCTTAGCGACACGTGCCACGGCAATAAGGTCCCATTCTCCTGTGACGGAGTAGACCTCGCTGATGCCCTGGATGGCGGAAATCTCCTCGGCCGTCTCCGGGATACGTGAAGCGTCGGTCTTGATCAGGACGAAAGCGGTGATCACTGGGGGCGGCCTTTCCGAAGTGCAGCAGTGGACGATGCAAGCCTAGTGCATAGGCCCTGGTCTCAGGCCTGAAGGCTCAGAGCTGACGGTTCCGTCGACGTGCACGGGTCACGAGGGCGACCACGGCGCGGTAGCCAAGCAGCAGGATTGCCAAGCTGATCAAAGCAACGATGATGAAAGCAAGCACCACAGTCTGGCCGGTGATTGCGCGCAAAAGCATGCCCCCGGTCACGGTTCCGATCCACACAGCGACGCCGGACGGCCAGGTTGCGAAAGGCGCCCGCCAGATCCTCGCGGAGGCCCACGCTATCGCGGCACCGGCAAGAAACGGCCAGGCCGTGGAAAAGACCCCGGAAAGAACATCGGCGCGCTGGTGTGCGTCCCGGCCAACGGCAGCGAATACCAGAATGAGAACGGCATCGGCGAGAGCGGCGATGAAGGCAGTCCCGAGGAGGGCGGGTTTTGCAGCAGGCATGGAAACGACCATATCCCGCACGCAAGCCGAACTCGAACCGAAGTCTTCCGGTTTTGGAACCAACGCCGGACCAAAAGCCTTGAACCTGAGCCCTGCGGCGCGGAAGATGTGGCTACCAAACGTAAAGCGAAGCCAGTCCCTGGAGGTAAGGAATGAGGTTGATCCAGGTTGCCCAGCGGGCGGTTGACCTCGACCGGGCATCTGCGTTCTACTCGCGGCTCTTGGGCAGCGAGCCGACGGGAAAATTCGATCCGCCCGGCCTCTTGTTCTTCGATCTCGACGGCGTTCGGCTCCTGCTGGATAAGGGCGCTCCGACCTCGCTGATTTATCTGGACGTGGCGGACGTCAGGTCCGCGATTGAAGAGATCCGTGCTTCAGGAGCCAAGGTCGTGCAGGAACCGCAGCTCATCTACAGCCACGTTGACGGGAGCCTTGGACCTGCTGGAACCGATGAATGGATGGCGTTCATCAAGGACAGCGAAGGCAACACGGTGGGACTCGTCGGCCGCGAGCCAAGGGCGAGTTAGCGGAAGGGTCAATTCCGGTCTGTGGCGATTTTGGCCGCGAACCCGATGAGTACGACGCCGGCGATGCGGTCGGTGACCTTGCTCACCGCAGGCGATTGGAGCCATCTCCGGGCAAAATGGGTTGCCGCGATGATGCCCGCGAACCACAGGATGCCTTCAACGCTGTGGACGGTAGGCAGAAGTATGCCCATCAACAACGGCGGAGCATCTGGCGGCAAGAACTGCGGGATCATCGCCATGTAGAACACTCCTACTTTCGGATTCAGAAGGCTGCACGTGATGCCGGTGAGCCATGAAGAACGTCCGATTGGCGGCCGGTGTTGCCCCGTTGCCTCAGCGATGGCTGGAGCAACATCCGAAGCTGAGGCCCGTGGCACTCGCCGGAAACTCTTGATCAGCATGGACAGGCCCAGCCAAGCCATATATGCGGCGCCTGCCAATTTGAGGACCAGAAACGCCTCCTGCGAAGCGGCGAGCAAAGCAGAGGCGCCGACCGCGGCAGCAACGCCCCAGACCATCGTGCCCGTGCAAATTCCTCCGGCTGCAGCGAAGGCCGGAACCCGGCCTTGGCTGATTGCAGTGCGCAGCACAAGGACCGTGTCCATTCCTGGAATGATCGTCAGCAGCGCGGCGACGGCGGCGAAGGAAGCCAAAGCCGTGGGGATGGTCATGCTCTATGGTAGCCAGCCGCCGTCGGGCAAATTGACTGTGGATGCTGTCGGCCGGCGCTGTTAGCATGACGAAAAGGTAGCTGATCGCGCTGCCACGAACACTGAGGAGCCACGTAATGACCACGAACCTCAACCCCTACATCAGCTTTCGGGACAATGCCAAGGAGGCCATGGCCTTCTACAAGTCGGTCTTCGGCGGCGAGTTGACCCAGAGCACCTTCGCGGAGTTCCACGCCAGTGAAGATCCCGCCGAAAGCGAAAAAATAATGCACTCGGCACTCAAGACGGACAATGGACTGCTGCTCATGGCTGCAGACACTCCCAACAGCATGGACTACAGCCCCGGCAACAACATTTCGGTGTCCCTCAGCGGAGACGACGAAGCCGAGCTTCGCGGCTATTGGGACGGACTGGCCGACGGGGGAACGGTCACTGTACCGATGGAAAAGGCGCCATGGGGCGACATTTTCGGAATGGTGACGGATAAGTTCGGCATTGCGTGGCTCGTCAACGTCTCGGGGGAGCAGCCCCAGTAATGCAAGCTCTAAGGTAGCGGCTGGTTTGGTACAGCAGCGCTGCCCTCCCACCCAGCTGTAAAAACAGGTCCGGCCTCCGGTCGCTTTGCCACCAGAGACTGGACCGGCGCCCGGTGGGTGATCCTGCGCAGCACCCACGGAGCCAAATACTCCCTCGCCCAGATGATGTCGTCGGTCCTGGCC
This sequence comes from Arthrobacter sp. 01T419, assembly GCF_056398865.1. Lineage (NCBI taxonomy): Bacteria > Bacillati > Actinomycetota > Actinomycetes > Micrococcales > Micrococcaceae > Arthrobacter > Arthrobacter sp. 01T419. The sequence continues at coordinate 310,633 of NZ_JBFTQF010000005.1, read as the reverse complement.
TCTCTCCAACTGCTTGGGGGCAATGTCTTGGGTTCAAAAGGCCGGAGCGAGTTCTCGACATTGAGGGAATCCAAAACCATCAGCGCCACTGTGTGGTGTCCTAGTGGCGAGAAATGCAATCGATCCGGATCCCACATTGCAGGATTTGCCAACTGTTGCAGCGCCCAAAGATCTGCAACCACTCCGTCGTAGCGGCTGGCAATGGTCCGGAGGTTTTCGTTGAAGATGGCGACTTTGCGGCGGTTATGCCTCAAAACGGGGGTCGAACCCCAATCCGGACCAGCGAAAAGCACAACCGTGGCCCCAGAGGACGCCAGCTCTCCGACGGCGGGGTCCAAATCATTCGCCAACCTGTCGGGATCGCTTCCGCGGAAGACCAAGTCATTTCCCCCTGCCGAAAGTGTTACCAGGTCAGGCCGCAATGCCATCGCCGCTCCCAGCTGGTGGTCTAGTATCTGGCGTAACAAGAGACCACGGACCGCAAGGTTGGCATACGTGAAACCCGGATGGCCTACGCTGAGTTCTTCCGCAACGCGGTCTGCCCAACCTCGGAGGCCGCCTGGATTGCGAGGTTCAGGATCGCCTACTCCTTCCGTGAAGGAGTCTCCGATTGCCACGTATCGATTCCACGGGTGCAGGCCCTGGCGCGCAGTCGCGGGGCGGCCAGGTTCGGTATGCACCTGGCTGGAATCGCTCATGGTCTCATACTGACCCTCGTTCAGCCGCCGCACCAGACAAAGCCCGGAACCACCGCAAAGATTCCGTCAAGATCACCCGGGATCGCGCTTCCCGGTATGCCCGCGGTGCTAACGTCGGCCTTAATGGGGCAGCACTTCGCATCTGGCGAAAGGGCACGAATGACCAGCATGAGCAGACCGCCTGCGGATCCGTCCGCGCCCCCTCCAGGGACCAAGGAAGCTCTCAGGACATGGCTACTGCTGGGTCTCCAGGATTCCAAAGGCTCACATCAAGGCCCGGGCGGGGTACTTGCCTCGCAGGAAAAGCCGCACTCCTGGTGGCGGGTGATGTGTCTGACCGGCGTAGACTACTTCTCCACCCTGGGCTATCAGCCCGCCATCGCCGCACTCGCGGCCGGGGTGATTTCGCCCTTGGCCACTTTGGTGCTGGTCGCAGTCACGTTATTCGGGGCGCTTCCGGTCTACCGCCGTGTGGCGGGTGAGAGCCATCGGGGCGAAGGTTCCATCGCCATGCTTGAGCGTTTGCTTCCCCGATGGGGCGGCAAGCTTTTCGTCCTGGTCCTGTTGGGTTTCGCGGCCACGGATTTCCTTATCACCATGACCCTTTCCGCGGCGGATGCCTCGGCGCACCTCGTTCAGAATCCATTTATCCCGGGCTGGATGCAGGGTCAGAACCTCATCATCACTTTGATTCTCCTTGCGCTTCTGGGCGCCGTCTTCCTCAGGGGATTCAAAGAGGCCATCGGGGTGGCTGTGGCGTTGGTGGCCATTTACCTGGCCCTGAACGTCGTCGTGGTTGCGTCAAGCATTCTTGAGGTGCTCTCCCGACCTCGCGCCATTGGCGACTGGTGGGTTGCCCTATCCACGTCCCATGGAAACCCGCTCATGGCGATCGGCATAGCGCTTCTTGTCTTCCCAAAACTTGCGCTCGGCCTCTCAGGCTTCGAAACCGGGGTGGCCGTCATGCCGCAAATCCGGGGTTACGGATCCGACACTGAAGATCACCCCACCGGTCGGATCCAAGGCGCCCGCAGGCTCTTGACGACGGCTGCCATGATCATGAGCTGTTTCCTCATCACGAGTAGTTTCACCACCGTGGTCCTCATTCCTGAGCAGGAATTCCTGCCGGGCGGGCAAGCCAACGGCCGCGCCCTGGCTTTCCTCGCCCATGAATACCTCGGGTCCGGGTTCGGTAGCGTGTACGATGTCAGTACCATTGCCATCCTCTGGTTCGCAGGGGCATCAGCCATGGCGGGGCTGTTGAATCTCGTCCCGCGGTACCTGCCGCGCTACGGCATGGCCCCCGAGTGGACCAGGGCAGTGCGGCCTCTGGTGCTGGTCTTCACCCTCATTGGGTTCCTGGTCACCTACCTTTTCAACGCCGACGTCGACGCCCAAGGCGGCGCCTACGCGACAGGCGTGCTCGTGTTGATGACTTCGGCGGCAGTCGCGGTGACTTTGTCGGCCCGCCGCCACCAACAACACAAACGAACCCTGGGATTCGGGATCATCGCAGTCGTATTTATCTACACCACAGTTGCCAATATCTTCGAACGGCCTGAGGGGATAAGGATCGCGGCGTTTTTCATCGCCGGCATTGTGCTGATCTCATTGCTCTCCCGGATCATGCGTTCTTTCGAACTGCACGCAACCCATGTCCGGCTCGACGCGAAAGCACTTGAGTTCATTACCGCCAACGACACCGGGCCGATCGGTATCATCGCTCACGAGCCTCTCCGGATGACCGCTGCCGACTACAGGAACAAACTCGATTCCGCCATGGCAGTCAGTCACCTTCCCGATGACTATCCTGCTGTTTTCCTCGAGGTCACGGTAGATGATTCTTCGGACTTTGAAACTGCGTTGGAAGTACATGGTCTCTACCGGCACGGCTATTCGGTGTTGGAGGTTCACGGCCCGGTGGTCCCCAATACGATCGCTTCGGTTCTGTTGCATATCCGTGATGTCACCGGTCTGATGCCGCATATCTACTTCCGCTGGACGGAAGGGAACCCCGTGATCAATCTCCTGAAGTTCCTCTTCCTGGGGGAAGGTGAAATAGCTCCGGTGACGCGCGAGGTATTGCGTCAGGCTGAACCGGAGGTCACCCGTCGCCCGTGGGTTCACGTTGGTTAGTGGAGACTTTGTTTAGACACAAGCGACTACGAAGGAGGCCGTCCGCCCCGCAACGCGGGACGCAGGGCGCCTGGTGCTCCGGCTATCCCGCAGGGTTGGTTGCCTGGCAGGTCTGGTCCTGGGCGGTCTGGGCAACCACATCGTTGGGCTTGGGAGCCGGAAGTGTCGGCTTGTTGCCTGTGGCGAAGTCTTGCCCGGCGTAGAGTTGGACCCCCTGGACGCTGGCGACCTGCTCCACGCTCGTCGCTGGCAACCCGAACATCGCAGCGACGTCCGCGGCAACGTCGGCAAATCCGGCACCGTAGTAGACCATGGTCTGTGGCCTGGCACCGGCTTGGATCCGGGCCACCTTCGTGAAACCGCCGGAGGAGAGCAGCGCTGCGATCTCCTGGCTTCTGCCGGTCACTCCCGTTCCATTGGCGACGGTGACCGGTTGAAGTGCCTTGTTGTATGCGGCTTTCGGGGCTTCCGTGGATGGAGCAGGGGACGCCGCGGCGCTTGGTGCGGGCTGGCTGAGGTCGGCGCTCTTTGTCAGGGCAGCAAAGAAGTTGCTCGCCGCTGGCTGATCGAGGTCGAGCCGGTTGGGATCCGACGCCGCTGGCACGTTCGGTACCGTGATGAAATTGACCTTTGCCGGGTCGATGTTCTTGAGCCTGCCAGCAATGGTCAGCAGGGACGGAACCGAGGCGAGACCGTTGTCGACGGTGAGGTTCTTCGTGACTGTATCGGCGATGCCCAGCATCTTCTGGGGGTTTCCGAGCGTTCCGTCAGCCTTGAGCTTCCGCACGAGGGAACCGAGGAACGATTGCTGCGCCTTGATCCGTCCAAGGTCCCCGCCGTCGGAAAATGCATGGCGGGTGCGCAGGAAGGCCAGGGCCTGGTCGCCTTCAACCTGCGAGGTGCCCTTGGGCAAATGCAATCCGGAATCGGGGTCGTTGACGGCAGTGCTCACACAGACGTCGACGCCGCCGACGGCCTTGGATAGTTCGGTCACGGCGTTGAAGTCGGCCATCATGAAGTGGTCAACCTCCAAACCCGTGAGCTTGTTGACGGTATCAACAGCGCAGCCGATGCCGGCCTCGGCCATCGCACTGTTGATCATCGCATTTTGCCGTTCAGGGTACTGCTTGCCGGTTTTGTTGTCCGTACAAGCCGGAACGTCGACCAACAAGTCCCGGGGGAAACTAATGACGTTGACATGGTTGTTGTCCGCGGAAATATCCAGCAACATCATGACGTCCGATTGGCCGTAGCCCGAGGATTGGTCCGTGGTGCCGAACTGCCCGTTCTTCCCGCTCCTCGTATCGGTACCCAGAACGAGGATTTGAAGCCGGTCCTTGCTGTCGTCCACTGGCCCTTCCGTCCTGAGGCCGCCGGCGCCAAGGGCGGATGATGAGATATTCGACTGAAGGCGCCATACCCAATACCCTCCAAACGCGACGACGGCGAGCAGCAAGACAGCCACTGCGGCGCTCGTGATTTTGAACCAACGCGGTGCCCGGCGATAGCTGAAACGACGGCTGCGGGTAGCCAATTTGCCCTGCCCCGGATAGGCGACAGGTGCGGGCTGACCCGTTTCCGGGTTGGGTGCATCGTGGCGAGTTACCAAAAGGGGGACTACCTCTCCGGGGGAATAACGGACGGCCCCCATTGTAGCGGGGACCTCTGGGAAGACGCCCGTGGCCCCGCGACGCCCGGCACTAATCTCCGGCAATGGTTGAATGGGACGATGACGGTGAGTTCACTGGCGGCGTTCGTCGGTCTGTGCGCAATTTTGGCCCTTACGCCGGGCCCAGACTCCTTCCTCGTCCTCAGGTACAGCCTGTCAAACGTCAAAGCCGGACTCTCAGCGGCGTTCGGTTCCTCGCTCGGCAGCATCTTCTGGGCAGGTCTTGTGGGCATCGGACTGGCGGCCCTCCTGGAGCAGTCGGCCGAAGCCTACAGGATGGTGAAAATCATCGGTGGCCTGTACCTGATTTACTTGGGAGTCAGCGCCTTTGTCCTCAGCCGCCGACCGCAAACACCACCGCGGGAAGGTGACGGCCCGGGAGTGAGCGGTCAATTGCGCTCAAGCTTTTTCGCCGGACTTGTTTCGTGCCTGCTCAATCCCAAGGTAGGACTGTTCTTCCTCGCCGTTGTACCCCAGTTCCTGCCACCCGGGGACGCATCATTCGGCTTGACGATGATGCTCGGAATCATCGACTTTGCAATTTCGATAATCTACCTCGGAACCCTGTCTTTCGTGGCCACCAGGGCCGTTCTTTGGCTGAAAAGGCCGGCGGTCACCAAGGCTTTGGAACGGACCTCGGCTGCGATACTGACGGCGCTGGGCTTGGGGACTGCGGTTTCGGCAAGTAGCTAAAGGTGGACACACGCGATTCAGGTCAAATGGTCGAAGTCTCCACGCGCCCACGCCGCATGCCGTTGAGCAGAATCGCGTAACACGGTCTTGGCCTCCGAAGCGATCACGTTGTTGAAGTTGCCGTAAATCCGATCGAATTCGAGCACGCCGAGTTGCTCGGCGATCCGGAGCGCCGCCGCGCCGGAGAGCGGAATAAGATTCGGGTAGCTGCGCATGAAGGCGATCGAGCGGCGGTCGGGGTTCGGAAACACGCTGTCACCGGTCAGCAGCACTCCCTTTCCGTTTGCCCCGCCGTCCCAGTGAGCCACTGCGCTGCCAGGGAAGTGGCCCCCCGTTTGGTGCAGTGTGAGCCCTTCGGCGACTGTTCGGCTGCCGGACCAGAATTCGACGGCCGCTGCGGTTCGCCCTAGCCAGCCGCGATCGGCGTCGGCCACCAGCACCGGGACCCCGCCTAGGCGGTGAGACCATTCGAGCTGCACGCCGAACATGTGCGGATGGCTCGCCGCGATCGCGAGGACGGGACCCCGGCCAAGTACGACGTCCACAGCGTTGTCATCGACGTAACCCACCGGATCCCACAGGAGTGAACCGGCGGCTGTGGCCACTAGCTGTGCGGTCTGGCCGATCCCGACGGCGGGCTCTGTGCTGATCCCGATCAGTCCCGGTTCGTTCTCCTTCCATTTGATGTGGTGGTCCCGCGCCAGTTCGTCCAGGGTGAGCCAGCGCTGTCCGCTGGCGGGTACATACTGGCGCTCATCATCACAAATCGGACAAACCGCGGGGGTCGGTTCCTCGTATTCGACGGCACACGTTGCGCAGATCAGCACTATGAGTCCCTTCTTTGCGTCATCTCTTTTGTTCCTTGCGGTGGTGTTCCCACTCGGCCATGAGCTCGGGAAGGCGGTCATCCAGGAACCTGTAAAAGCTCGCCATTCCGTCCAGCCTGCCAGCGGCTGTGGAAGTGTGGTCGCCAATCGCGGCGTCGGCGAGGTCGGCGAGGTCGGCGAGCGCGCGATATACCGGGCGTTCGTGGGCGAAGGCCGCCAGCCATGCGTTGGGCGGGACTTCGTAGCGGTCCCGGCGGCTGCCAGGCTGAGCTACGCGGCGCACGATAGCTATTGATTGCAGATAGCGGACCGCCCCGGAGATACCGGCAGCGCTCACACCGAGCACCTTGCCCAGCTCGAACGCCCTCAGGCCGCCGTCCTCTGCAACGGTGAGGGCCATGCGGACGCGCGCAGGCATTTTTGGCATACCAGCGGCAGTTAAGATAGCGGCCGATTGCCCGGCCGCATCACGAAGCACCCGTTCGTCCTTTGCCATCCGTTCGATATTCCTTTCTCGAACCGCGCCGGCCCGCCGGCGGCTATGCCGTGTTCAGTTCGCGCCGCTTCATGCCGACCGCCGCAACAATGTCGACGGCCGCCGCAATGCACAGCATCCACACCCCGATAAAGCAGCGCTGCAGGTAGCTGAGCAGCGGCGGCCGCGAGGGAGTCTCCGATGCGTGCCGACGTATCGCCGACTGCTATCGCGCTCAGGCTCGACGCCGCTGCGCCAGAGCGAGAAGCGCGACGCCCACAATCCAGATCAGCGAGTGTAGCCGATCGCGCCTTATCCGTTGCAGGAGCAACGTGTTCATCGCCCGGTCGCCGCCTTGCCGGCTTCCCGACGTCGGGCCTTTCGTGCTGCATGCTGCGCCACTGACACTTCAGGCGGATTGATCTCGTCCCCCGTAGTGCCGGAGGAACAGTCCCTCGAGCGACGGCGGTGCGATCCTCAGGCCTTTGACGTCGAGGTCCGTAGGACGGGCAGCACCGACGAAATCTTGTCGCTGTCGACGGTGAAGCGGGCGCGACCGTTGACCAACGCAATATCGTGGATGGCAGGGATGCGGGCAATATCGGCATCTGTAAGCCCGTTCCACGCGAAGGACACCTCCGTTCGCGTCAGGTGGCGTAGCTCAGCAAGAGTCCCCGACTCCACCGTCTTTCCGGCGCCGTTCGGCCCAGGACATCCCACTTTGGCGCAAGCTCGTCGCCGAGTTCGCAATAGGGCTCTCGCAGGACCACGGTCAGACCGTCATCGTCCCCATGACCTTGGTGAACGCACGCTACCGGGATGAAATCTTCGAGCTCATTTCAAAGTCGGCGATCACAATCCAGCATGTTTTCCTCGATGTCCCCGCGGCCGAGCTGTACCGACGAATTGAGGAACAAGTCATCCATGGAGACGCAGAAGCCGATGCCAATGCTCGGGATTTCCGTCGAAGCAATGTGGGACGATGCCTCGCAGCGCGCTTCCAACTGACGAGTGACACCCTTGTCCTCCGGGGAGACCAAAACACCCCTGAGGAACTAGCAACGCTCGTGCTGGAGGCGGTTCAGCTAGCTGAATGAGGCGGCAGCCTTCCTAATCACGTCGGCTACCACCTTCGGCCGCGACACGTAGACGGCGTGGCTTCCTGGAGTCTCGCTGACCGTTGCGCCTATCCGCTCTGCCATGCTGGCCTGGGCCACGGGCGGGATCATATTGTCCTCGGTAACGTGTAGATACCAGCTCGGCTTCACCCGCCAGGCGGCTGAAGAAACGACTCCGCCGAGCGCTTCCAGTCCCCAAGGGACCTGGGAGTCGGCCAGGAACGCAGCCTCCTCAGGTGTGACGTCTCCGGCGAAGGACTCATGGAACTTATCGCGGTCAAGGAAGAGGTATCCCTCAACGGGAGGCAAGATGGGTGGCTGCGGGCCGTCGCCTGGGAATGTTTCGAGCAAGGAGTTCACGGACTCACCCTGGTCCGGCGCGAACGCCGTGATATACACGAGCGCCGATACTTTTTCGTGATTGCCTGCCTCGGTGATGACGGCTCCTCCGTACGAATGACCCACGAGCACAACTGGCCCGTTCACCTCGTCAAGGACCTGCCGCGTGGCTGTGGTGTCATCGGCCAGCGACTTCGTGGGGTTCTGCACAACTCGAACATCGAAGCCATCTGCGGCTAGGTCGTCGTATACGCCCCTCCAGCCTGATCCGTCGACGAATCCGCCGTGAACCAGAACGATTGTTGGTTTCATGCTTTGCTCCTAATAGTGTTGGACAGGAGCAACGCTAGACCTCCGGTTGCACGTGGTAATCTGTCAAATGACGTACATTCACGGGCGCAGGTTGTTCGGCTCGGCCGAGAGGGCGTCACGCAGGCCGGCCCGCGTCGAGATCCCGAGTTTTGAGAAAACACGCGAAAGATGAGTGGAAACAGTTCTCGACGACAGGAAGAGGGATTCGGCGATTTGCTTGTTTGAAAGCCCCGTCGCTGCAAGGTCAGCAACTGCAGATTCTTGCGGGGTCAGTGAGGTGGAGCGCACCTCAGGTGCGCCAAGTGCGCGAAGTTCCCGCTCTGCGCGGAGGGCCCACGCATTGGCACCCAGCTGAAGAAACATCTTCTTCGCTTCGCGGAGTTGAATCTTGGCGGCGGCGCGTTCGCGCCGACGTCGAAGCTGCTCTCCGAACAGCAGCCGGATCCGTGCTCGGTCGAAATGCCAGCGCTCACCCTCCTGGGTTGAAAGCGCGTCCTCGAATTTTCCCTTCCACCCCGGGCCGTCGTCCAGCAAACCGTGTGCAGCCAGGACGAGAGCCCGCAACCGTGAAGAGTGGCTCGCGACTTCGGCGCATTCGAACACCTTTAGGTGCATTTCTCCTTGTACCTTGCGGCCCGATCGGGCGGCCGCTTCGATGAGGTCGAAAGCCGACCAAATGGCGTGCGGAATGTAGGGCGGGAGGATACCGGGCGGGCTGATAGTCGCGGCGTGGGTGAACGCTTCGTCGAAGCGGCCGGCCGGCAACGCCGTCATGCATCGGATGTGCGACGAGTAGTTGGCAAGAGCGAAAAGGCGTCGCGGCGCGGCCCATATAAGCAACTCTTCGGCTATGCCGTGGGCGAGTGATTCCTCTCCACGGGCCGCATGAACAAGTGCCATCAGGAACCTGGCTGGAGCCGTGGTCAGTGCATAGCCGTGTTCGAGTGAGAGATCCAAACCTTCATGAACCACTGCTTCAAGCTCATGCCAACGGCCGGTGAAATAGTCGTCATTGGCGAGCAAGAAGAGGGCTTGAATCGCAGGGGTGATGGCTTCGCCTTTCCGCCCAGCATCAACAACCCGCCAGAGTGCGTCGCGCATACCTCCAAGAGAGTCAATGTAGGCCCCGGCGATTGCGAAACGCACGATGTACAACGGATCTGAAACGAATCGAAGACGATCTGTTTCACGATGAAAGCGTTCTATGGCAGGTCCTTCCGCCCGAGCCACATCAATGAAGAGATTTATCTGAAACTGCAGTACGTTGGGCAGGTCGCCCGCGGCTGACGTTTGCGCCAAAAGCGGCTGCCAAAATTCGCCCGTACCACCGAAGAACCCAACCAAAACGAGCGTATAGAGGGCTTCTACATACTCATCGTTGCCCGTATCCAGGCCAGAAGTTCCCGCCGTGAGCGCGGCAAGCAAGAGCCGTCTAGCGGTTGCAACGTCGCCTTCACTGTTGAGCAGGTTGTAAGTCACCGCAATGACAGTCGCCAGCTGTGGTGATTGAGATGGGTTTCGAAGCGCCTCGGTCAGCAGGACAGGGCTTTCATTGATTGCTCCGGCAATCAACGAGCCAAGATACGCCGCGCGCGCCACTCGCCGCTCGCGGTCGCTGACAGAGGGAGTTAGCTCCGCCGCCTTCAGCATGGCGGCCGTTGCTCGGGTGCCATCACCGGTCTCAATGAGCCGCTGAGACACGGTTTCAAGGAGCTCTGCGACTTCCTCATCGGGTACGGTCGCAGCTTGTCCGAGGTGCCAGGCCCGCCGCTCGGGCTCGTCCGCGAACGCCTTGGCGAGGATTGCGTGCACCCGCCTACGTTCGCCATCTGTCGACAGCTCAAACACAGCAGCACGGATCAGCGGATGACGAAATTCCCACCGCCGTGAACGGGGGTCGAAACGCACCACGCCAGCGCGTTCAGCGGCATCCAAGTCTTTGTGTCCAGCGCCAGACGGAATACATTTCTCGATGGTCACACTGCTTTCGGCCCCAGCGAGAAGCACGAAGAGCAGCATCTCCCGCGTCGGTTGGGGAAGCGCCGACAAACGGTGTTCGTAGAGCGACTTCAGCCGTTTCGTAAGGGGCAAGATGCTGGGTAACGGGTGGGTATTCGGGGATTCAAGGGCTGCAGGCAACTCAAGGAGACCGAGAGGATTGCCCAGCGCTTCGCCACGGATCCGACGTCGAACTTTTGGTGCCAGAGCCGGAAAGCGTTCGACGAGCAGAGCGTCGGCGGCGTCGTCGGACAGCGGAGGGATAAGCAGGGACGGAAATCCGCTGCGGACGAAGACTGTTTCCTCATCCGTTCGGGCCGCTACCAGGATCTTGGCCGGCACGTCGTGTAGACGCCGGCCAACATAAGTCAACGTCATAGCAGAAAGCAGATCCATCCAAGGAGAGTCATCCACAATCAAGAGCACCGAGCTTGACTTCGCAGCAGTCAGTTGGAGCAATGCAAGCGCCGCGGCGCCCGCAACAAGAAGGCTGGGCATGGCGCCGATCCGCAGCCCGCAAACGACGGCGATTGCCTCCTGGTGTTCCGGCACGAGCCCGGGGAGAGCGTCGACCAGCGGGAGCAACAGCTGATTGATTGTGCTGTACGGAAGGTCCGCTTCAAATTCAAGGGCTCTCGCGAGCTGCACCTGGGCACCGGCGCTTGCGGCTCGGTCTCCGATGAATTCGAGCAGGGCCGACTTCCCGACCCCGGCATCTCCGCTGACGACGCGGAGAGAGTCCTTTCCGGGTTCCATAAGGAAAGCCTCGATCGCCCCAAGCTGGACATCCCGACCATGCAACTTTGCTTCCATCAACCGAATCTCCGATGTGATGTCCTCACCTATGAGGAAAGGCTAAGAGGCGCAGTGACTCGTGGCAAGGACGTGATGCAGGGGTCGGGCGGACCCGAAGAGGATCGCCGCGGCTCGCAAACCACATTCCCGGGCATCGCCATCCCAGGCTTATCGGCCCGTAGGGCGCCCGGAATACGCAACGTCACCGTCGACCCCGAAGACGTGTCTAGGTGGCGCTGTGAATGGAGGCAAGTTGACCGTGGGGGAGTCCTCTGGACGCTTCCCATCTATCCGTTCGCTAGTTATCCGAACAGACGGCAGCCGCGGCCGCCTTGAGGTTGGCGTGGAGACCCGCGATCGCCAGAAGGTCCGAATCCGTGATCCCCCGGGGCAGCTCCGACAGCTGGGCGCATACGTCTGCTGGGTCGGCACCGGTCCAATAAGGGGGGTCGAGGTCGGGGACAGGAGCGGGTACTGCACGGCCGTCAACCGTCGGGCTGAGCTCGTGCCACCCCGTCTCAAGCTGATAGAGGATCCCAATGCCGAGGGTCCTCCCGTCCGAGCCAGGGCTTCCGATGAGCTGAAGGGAGAGGGGCAAGCCTCCGGCGTCGAAACCCATCGGTAGCGCCAAGGCGGGCGCCCCCAGTCCGTTCCACGCGATCGTGAAGTTCGTTTCCTTGGCAGGCACGCCCCCGTTTCCCTGATACAAAGGGGCAGCCGTGCCCCAGGCTGGTAGCGCCAGAGCGTGGACGTCTGACATCCGAGCCGTCAGGGACGCACGCGCCCGGCACAGGAAACGCCGGGCCTGCTCGTAGACGGCCACGGGCACGAAGCTTCCACTGAAGGCGAGGCGGCGGATAGAGCGACCGTAGTCCTCCCAACGGTTGGGGAGATTGCTGCGATGGGTCTCGAACAGTTCTCGGATCATGACGAGCATGGTCGCTGCCGAGACCGCGTCGAAGTCGGGCACTTCCACTTTGACGATCGTCGCGCCGCCCTCTCTGAGGACGGTGACAGCCTGCTCAAAGGAGTCAAGGCATTCAGCCTGAACACCCCTCGCAGGATTGGTGACCAGCTCCCAAGGCACTCCGATCCGAATATCCCTCAGGCTGCGGGCTGGGCTGGTGTCCCTCATGGCCTCCGGTGCCATGAGGGACATCAGGGCTGCGCAATCCTGTGCTGTTCTTGCCATCGGGCCGATGACATCGAGCGACGGGCTCGCGGGGAGGCAGCCTTCGAGGGAGATGAGTCCACGTGTCGGCTTGAATCCGGTGATTCCGCACATGGCCGCGGGGATCCGGACGCTCCCCGCGGTGTCTGTGCCCAGCCCTCCGGGGAAGATCCCGGCGGCGATCCCGTTGCCGGTTCCTGCGCTCGAACTTCCCGTCCACCGTCTTGGGTCCCAGGGGTTCCTGGGGATCGGGAAAGGCCCTGCCGGATCCGGGCGTCCCGCAGCGTGCTCGGCCATCGTGGTCTTGCCGAGGATGATCCCTCCTGCGCTGCGGAGACGGTTCACCGCCGGCGCATCCCGCGACGCCCACCACGAGGGGTCGAAGACGAGGCTCTGGCCGGTGCTGGGGGCCTCCCGGGTCGCGATGAAGTCCTTGATACCCAGCGGCACGCCGGCCAGCGGGCCAAGGTCCTCCCCGGCCTTCCGAGCCTGGTCGATCCTGGCAGCATCGCGTTTTGCCTGCGCGTCGAAACGGCTGATGAAGGTCCCGAGGACCGCGTCGAGGGCATCGGCTCGCTCGAGTGCTTCCTCAACGAGTTCCAGGCTCGAGACTTCCCCGGAGCGTACAGCTCTCGCCATCGACGTGACGTCGGGGAACGAGTCAATCACGGTAGTCCTCCGGGGATGCGCTGTGTGCTGCCTCCGGCTTCTCCTGCCTGCCGGAGGCTGCCGAGTTCCGTGGGCCGCGGGGGCGTGTGGGGATCTGGAGCGATATCGCGGCCGGGACCGCCATCTGGGTGTTTCCGGTCTTCCTTCGTTTCATCGGATTCCCGCTCAACCGGAGATGGAGGGAACTGTGGTTTCGATGGGGAGCCAGCCCTTCAGGTCTTTTACGGGGCGGCCTCCTTGGATGATCAGACTGATGCTGGCCGGGTCTGCCAGGAGCGTGATGTCCTCGAGAGGATTGACGTCTGTGACGACCAGGTCGGCGAGTTTGCCGGCCTCGAGGGTTCCGAGATGATCCTCTAGCCTGAGCAGTTCAGCCGCGTTCCTGGTCCCGGCCTTGATGGCTTCCAAAGGGGTGAGCCCGAGTTCGACGAGGTATCCGAGCTCCTTGAGGTTCTCCCCATGTGGACAGACGGCGGCGTCGGTGCCCATGGCGACCTTGACGCCGGCTTTGATCGCCTTGCCGACGCGTTCCCGTGCAATGTCAGACCAGACGACCTTCTTCTCGTAAAGGTAGGGCGGCACTTTTGCCGGGTCCGGGACGCGCAGGGCTGAGCTGAGGGTCGGGACGAGGAAGGTGCCTTTCTCGAGCATGAGGGCGATGCCGTCGTCGTCGATGCCGTAGCCGTGTTCGACACTGTCGATGCCGCCGTGGATGGCTTCGAGGATGCCCTCGGCGCCTTGGGCATGTGCGGCCACCGGCTGGCCGGAGCGCCTTGAGGTTTCCTCCTTGACGATGCGCACCTGGTGCTCTGGGACGCCGAGGTCCTCCGGGGTGTCCGAGGGGCTGGAGACTCCGCCGGTGGTGCAGACTTTGATGACGTCGGCCTCGGCCCGGATGAGCTCACGGACTGCCTTGCGCAGTTCGTCGTCGGAATCGACCGGGCGCAGCCCGGTCCCGATATGCGCCCCATGCCCGTTGGGCATGCACTGATCGGCGTGGCCTCCGGTGGGGGAGATGACGGAGATAGCGAGGTGGAGCCGCGGGCCGAGAATGGTTCCGTCCGCGATGGCCCTGCGGTAGCCGGCGTCGAGGCCGCCGAGGTCTCTTGCGGTCGTGATACCTGCCATGAGGGTGTTGTGAACCGTCTTGGCCGCGTCGAGGACCTTTTCAGAGGCGAACTGGGCGGCCAGCTTGGCCGGGGGCGTCTCAAGGGACAGAGCCAAGTGGACGTGGGTGTCGATGAATCCGGGCATGATCGTCTTGCCTGCGAGGTCGACCTCGACCGCCCCCGGCACTTGATGGCCGGCCCGGTGGGGTCCAGCGTAAGAGATGCGGTCTCCTTCGACGACGATCTCGGCGTTCTCGATCGGGGCGGAGCCGGTTCCGTCGATGAGGCGTGCCCCCGTGAGGCGGAGCGGGCCAGTGGTCGGGGCGGGAGTTAGAGGGAGGCGGGCTTGTCGCATTAGCTTGCGGTCCTTTCATTGGCGCTTTTTACGAGTTCGGCAGGGCAGTCCGGGATGGAGCTGTTCGTTCGGAGGGCGGTCAGGACCAGCGGGCACAGAGCGAATGCGGCGGCGCTGAGCAGCCAGACGGTCGTGTAGCCCTGCTCGGAGGCGAGCTTGGCCCCGTGGGTGGTGAATGTGGCGAGGACGACGCCGAACACAGCGCCGGCGGCCGAGCCGCCCAGGGTCTTGATCGAGCTGTAGACGCCGGTGGCGATTCCCGTGTGGTCTGCCGGGGCTTCTTCAGCGACCGCTGCCGGCAGGCCGCCGGTGAGGAAGCCGGCGGCGAGGCCACTCAGGCCGATCCCGAGCCAGATCTGCCAGGGCTGCTGGTGGAAGAAGGCCAGAACCACGTAGCCGACCGCTCCGACTGCTGCGCCCGCCATGAGGACTCCCCGGAGCCCGATCAGTTTGGCGACGAACGAGAAGACGGCGGCTCCGAGGGTGGAGAAGATGGTGGTGAATGCGGTGTAGAGGGCAATCGAACCGGGCGCAAGGGCGAAGCCGTAGCCGGCCTTGACGGGGTCGGCCGCAAGGAATGTGGGGAGGATGGTCATGGTTCCGAAGATGACCATGCCAGCAAGGAAAGATGCCGCGTAGACCGGCCAGAGATTCCGGGCTCCGAGCACCCGCAGATCCACGGCCGGACTCTTTATCCGTCGTTCCCAAAACACCCAGAGCACCAACAGCACAACTGCGGCTGCCAGGGGAATGATCGTATCGGACGTTGCGAAGCCGGTGACCTGGGCTTGGCGAAGACCCCACAGCAGCGTGATCATCACCGCGGCCAAGCCCCCGAAACCGAGGTAGTCCAGGCGCTTCCTCGTCCTGTTGACCGACTCGGGGACCGCGGTGAACACGGCGATTACTCCTATGGCAATGAATACCGCAGGGACGAGCATGACGGAAGTCAGGTTGTGGATGAGAGCGGAGGTGAAGCCCGCTGCCAGCGTGCCGAGGACGTATCCGATGGTCAAGGCGGAGACGAGGAAGCCTATCGCCTTACGGGCGGTTTCGCCCTTGATGCGGCTGTGGACGAGTGAGACCTCAAGGGGGAGCCACACTGCTAGCGGGCCGACCAGGACCCGTCCGACAAGGACAAGGGCGTAGTTCGGCGCGAATGCCACGATGAGGACGCCGGCGAGGACAAGGAGCATCGCAATGCGAAGGAGCCGCCGGTGTCCGAACATGTCGCCGAGTCGGGACAATATAGGAACGCTGACGGCGGCGCTGAGGGTCTGGACCACCACGAACCACGTGATGTCCGCATCGGACACGCCGCTGTGACGGGCGATTTCGCTGAAGAGGGGGTTGTAGTAGCCCTGTACGAAACCGCTCGCGAGTTCGACGAAGACCAGGAAGCCAACGACCGCGCTGACTCTGAGCGGACGCGATGGCTGATTTTCGGGGTATGGCGGATGGATCGTCATCGATTCTCCTGGGATGGGTTGGGATGCGCCGGCCGGAAGCACTCGGGTCGACCACGTTGTGACCCGCCTCATAAAGCCGACAACAGGAGTGAAGCACGCATGGAGGGAGATACGGAACCCTCCGTTCCATATATTACGGAACGTTACGTACCGTAGTGTTTCCCTCGCTGGGGTGCTAAGAATGGATCATGGATACAGGTGAACCCACCGGAGGCCGGCCCTTCGATGCGGGGATGACGGAGCGCATCCTCGAGGAAGCGCGCCGGAGCTTGGGCGCAGACGGTTTCAGCGCGATGCGCATCGAGCGGATCGCGGCCGCCGTCGGGTGCGGCAAGGCGGCGATCTACCGGCGCTGGCCCAACAAGGCCGAGCTCGTCGCTGCTGCCGTTTCATCCGAGATCTTCTCGGAAACGGATGCGGCAGCATCTGACACAGGAGAAGTAGGGGAGGACCTCCTCCAGCACGTCCTCCAATCCAGCCGGCGGTACAGGACTGTCCCGACGATGGGGGCCGGGATCGGATGGGCCGCGCTTGGCGAACGCGATGTCGTCAAAATCCTTTGGCAAGGTCCCCTAGGCAAGCGGAGGCAGCTCGGCCTTGAGATACTGGAGCGGGGGATACGCCGTGGTCAGCTCCCGCCGGAGACGGACTGCAACCTGATCCTGGACCTGCTCGCAGGCATGTCGATGTACCGTTACAAGGTGCGGGATGAACCCCCTGATGTCTCCCACTACCGAGCCTCCATCGACTCGCTCCTTGCCAGCCCTCCTCTGATCCGAGCCGCCGAGCGGCCAGCCGACGTGGTCGCGGCCTTCTGAGATTCGTCCGCATCGACGCACCGACTATCCGGTCCCTCACGATTCTACTTTACATAATGTAGATTATCGGCGATATTGAACACCTCAGCGGCACCCGCCACACAGGGCGAAATTGAACCCTCAAATCATCCACTTTTCCGCCCTCTGCCATTGTCAACGGCATCTTCGTCGCCAACAATGAAGCATGCCGGTCTACGTGAGGTCCCTGGAAACTGCCGTACCGCCCACAGTGCTTGTGCAACCACAGGCACGCGACGTTTTTGCATCCCAACCCGGCCTGACGCGGCTCGGATCCCGGCTCGTCCGGACGTGCTTCGATTCAGCTGCCATTGACACCCGGTTTACCGCTGTTGCCGAACTAACCCTTGATAACCACACCGACAACCCGTCATTCTTCGATCCTGATTCGGGCCGGGTCTTGAGCCCCAGTACCAAGGTCCGCAACGAAATCTTTGCCGTCGAGGCCACCAAATTGTTTATTGAGGCGGCCAAAGCCGCCGTCGGGAAGTGTCCCGATATTGATTTACTTGACATAACTCATGTCATCACTGTTTCCTGCACCGGTTTCTTCAACCCCGGGCCCGACTACAAGGTAGTCCGGGCCCTCGGTCTTAGCCCGGCCGTGCAGCGCTATCACCTCGGCTTCATGGGTTGCTACGCTGCATTCCCGGCCCTCCGGGCAGCCCGGCAGTTTTGTCAGGCCGATCCCTCCGCTGTGGTCCTGGTGACCTGTGTGGAGCTTTGCTCACTACACGTCCGGACCTCGAATGATCCGGACACCATCATGGGATCGGCGATCTTTGCGGACGGTGCGGCCGCCGCCGTCGTGACTTCCCGTGAGCCTGAGGGACCGGACCCGGTGATCAGGCTGGATCATTTCGAGACCGTCCTGACGCCTGTCGGCGAAGAAGCCATGGCCTGGAATATCGGAGACGAGGGATTCGAAATGGTTCTCGGAACCTACGTGCCTCACATCATCGAAGAACACATCACCGGGGCGCTCGAACCCCTGCTTGCACGGGACCCCTCCCTCGCCGGACTCCCCTACCGGGACATCACGCATTGGGCCATCCATCCCGGCGGCCGCAGCATTCTCGACAAAGTCGAATCGAAGCTTGAACTCACCGAAGAACAAATGATTCCCGCCCGCGAAGTCCTTCGAAACTACGGCAACATGAGCAGCGCCACCGTGCTTTTCGTCTTGAAGCACATCCTCGGACAAACTGCGGAACAGCCGGAAGAACGTATCTGTTCCATGGCGTTCGGGCCCGGTCTCACCGTGGAGACGGGGCTGTTCACCCGGATTTCCCCAACGTTGTGATACCTGCCCTCCCCCGCCCAGGCGGCTTTCTCGACGTGCGGGATGAAACCGCAGTGGAAGACATGGACCGTCTCGATTGCGATCTTGACCGGCTCAACCGGAGTTACGCGCGGTTTCGGCTCGTTAACGCAGTGGTATCTGGCTGGCGCGATACGTACCGGACCCGGATCAAGCCATTGCTCACGACGGCGGTACCCACCACAGTCCTTGACATCGGCTGCGGTGGTGGCGACGTCGCCCGGAGCCTCGCTCTCTGGGCCGCCGCGGACGGATACCTGCTCGATGTCACCGGAGTCGATCCGGACGAGCGCGCCTTCCATTTCGCCAACTCCGCACCGCAAGTCGAGGGCGTGAGCTACCGGAAGGCGTTCAGCTCGGAGCTCGTATCAGAAGGGCTCCAATTCGACGTCGTCATCTCCAACCACGTCCTGCACCACTTGACCACCCCGGAACTCGCCTCCTTCCTCAGCGACTCCGAACAGCTCTGCCACCGGCTTGCCCTCCATAACGACCTCAAGCGCAGCCGCCTCGCCTACTCTCTCTTCTGGGCCGGCGCCTGGCCACTCGGCATTGGCTCCTACATCCACGGCGACGGGCTCACGTCCATCAGGCGCAGCTACACGGCGGTCGAACTCCGTGCTGCCGCTCCCCCGGCCTGGACCGTAGAAGGCAGCGGCCTGTGGCACAACCTCCTGATTTACAGTCCCATTGAGGCTCCGCATGTTTGACGTGGTAGTGGTCGGAGCGGGTCCGGTAGGGCTCTACATGGCCGCATTGCTTTTACAACACGGGCACCGCGTTGCCATCCTGGAAAGGCGCGCGACGCCGGGCCGCCAAACCCGCGCCATCGGGATCCATCCTCCAGCGCTCGCGGCGCTCGACGCCGTAGGTGCTGCCCGCCCCTTGGTCTCCGCGGGTATCCGGATCACCCACGGGACCGCGTACAGCGGCGGCCGCAAAGTCGCCGACATGAACTTTGCCCGCCCGTCAGCTGAGTATCCGTTCATCCTTTCCGTGCCGCAATATCTCACCACCCAAGCCCTCGAGTCCAGGGTTATCGAACTCGATCCAGGCGCCCTTCTCCGCGGCGTACACATCGAGGAAGTCGTCGGCGACGGCAGGTACCTGCGGTTGCGCGGACAGGAAGGAGGGGCGGCGGTGGAGTTCTTGGGCCGCTTCGTGGTTGCAGCCGATGGTGTCCATTCGGCCGTCCGTGAGGGCCTTGGCATGGAGCCGCGATTGCGGACTTACCCCGACTACTACGTCATGGGCGATTTCCACGATGAATCGACGTACGGCAGCAGCGCAGTCCTCTTCCTTGAACCGGGAGGGATCGTCGAGTCTTTTCCGCTGCCCGGCGGTATCCGAAGGTGGGTGGTCCGGCTTGACGCCCCGTGTCAGGAACCCACTCCCCGCGTACTGGCCGCCCTGATCCGAAAGCGGACCGGAACGGCGGTGGACTCAGCAAGCAATACGATGATCAGTGCGTTTGGTGTGACCTCGCGCCTTGTCTCCCGAATGGTTCACGGACGGGTTGCCTTGCTCGGTGATGCCGCACATGAGATCAGCCCGATCGGCGGTCAAGGGATGAATTTGGGCTGGCTGGATGCGGCCGCGCTGGCGCCGATTATCAGCGAGGCGTTGCGCACGTCTGGAAGAAGGCCTGCCAGCAAGGAACTCGCGGAATTTGAGCGCAACCGGCAGCGCGCAGCAAAGAAAGCCATCCGGCAGGCGAGTCTGAACATGGCGCTGGGCCGCCCGCTGCCCCCGAAAGTCCTGAGCGCACGGAACGCCTTGATCGGCCGGGCGATCACCTTGCCGATGTTCTCGGAGCTCGTGGCCCGCCGATTCACCATGCACTAGGCGCCGTTTTGCACACTGCCGCCGGCGGGGACTGCTTCTTGCCCGGGCTCGGTGAAGTAGCAGTCGTAACTGTCCTGGCTCCGGATCTTTCCCTCGACCACTTCAAACACGGCGGTGCTTCTGGCGCGGATGATTTCTCCGGGATTCCAATGCGGAAGATCCAACAGCAAGGTTGCGGACCAGTTCATTTCCAGCACCACCCGGCCACCTTCGCTCGTGCTTCGGACAATGTCGAAATGCTGGTCCCGCACCACGTTCCTGCTCTGTTCGGCGCCGGAGAGAGTTGCCCGAAAATCCCGGATGGCGCCGGTTGGGGACAGAACATGCGGCCATTCCGTGAGCTTGAAATCGTCCGCGAGGTAAGGCCGGACACTCTCCGAGCCACCTCCACTCTCCACCGCGCGGATAAATCCGAGCACACATTCCAAGGGGGTCGAATCGCTCATTCAACGAGCGTAGTACACCTTATTCCGGCGCGACCCGCAGCACCGTGACCGGTGCGTGATTGCGTTTTAGACTGCATCCATGACCGCCAGGGGCGAAAAGTGAGCGCGCGACGACGGCGGGCGGCCGCCGTCGTCCTCACCGGCCTGGTGGGCATCGCGGCAGCCGCCACAGCAGGATGTTCGGCTGCGCCAGGACCGCAACCCACGACGCCAGCAAGTGTATTGACTGTCCAACTGAACCAGTTCCGGGACAACTACAGCACGCATGTCATCGAGATCCAGTTCAGCAACCCCGGCCCGGACACCATCACCGTAGTGCGGGCCGCGCTGCGGACGGGGACCTTTGACGGAAGCATAGGATGGGTTTCGAACGCTGATGGCACGGCCATTCCCCCGGGCCAGACCAAGAGCCTGCCGGCACAGCTTCCGTCTGCCACGTGTCCCCCGGGCTCCTTGGAACCGACAGTTGACTTTGTCCTGGCGGGCTCGGATCACGTGTTCAGCGAATCCGCGACGGACCCCTTCGGCGTGCTGGGCCGGAACAACAGCGAACTGTGCCTGGAACGCAGCGCCTCGGACATAGCGGGCCTGGAGCTCCTGCCGACGTTGGACCCGGGACCCCAGAAAGGGCTAGCAACAATGACCATCATGGTCAAACCCCGCGGCGGAACAGGATCCATGACAATCGAGTCAATCGGCGAAACCACTCTCCTCGCCGCGGATCCGGGCAGCCCGTGGCCCCATGGCGTCGTGATTCATGGCACCGACAACGACTCGACCCTCAGCCTGCGCATCCGCCCCGCGCGTTGCGACCCGCATGCCGTCGCGGAGGACAAAGTGGGCACGCTCATGCCGCTTCACGTGACCGTCAACGGAGTCGCCGGGACTATCAAGGTCGCCGCCGGTAATGCGCTGCGCGGGAGCATCTACGATTTCGTCACGAAGAGCTGCGGGGACGGTTGAGGGGTCAGCGCACTAAGCTCGATCCATGGACTTTGAGACTCGACCCCTGTCTGCCGGCCCGGAGACGACGTTCACCGCCTCCCAAATCCGCGCCGCGGTTCAGGATCTACTGGCGCTCGACGGTCTCCCACCGATCGTCCAGGTCGGCCACCCCGTGCTACGGCAACTTGCCGCACCTTATGATGGCCAGCTCGAGGACACCGAGCTGGCACAATTGATCGAGCGGATGCGGGATGTCATGCACGCCGCCCCCGGTGTTGGCCTTGCAGCACCCCAGCTCGGCATCCCCTTGCAGCTGGCCGTGCTTGAGGACCATTTCGACGTTGACCCCGTCGCTTCAGAGATCCGCGGGAGGACACCACTGGGTTTCTTCGCGATCCTGAACCCCCGGTACGAGCCCGAAGGGACTTCCACGGCGTCGTTCTATGAAGGCTGCCTGTCGATGCGTGGATTCCAGGCCGTGGTGACGCGGCATCGGGATGTTCAGCTGCACTACCAACGTCCTGATGGAAGTACGGCCTCGGAAGGATTCTCCGGATGGCAGGCACGGATAGTCCAACACGAGACCGACCACCTGCGAGGCGGACTCTATTTGGACAGGGCAGAGCTACGGTCCCTTGCCGATGATCAGCAATACAGCGCCCATTGGGCGTACCCCGGAATCGACGAGGCACGCCGCGGGCTGGGATTCCTTAACTCTTAGCCGTGCCGGATTCGCGCGATGGGTTTGCCGCGGAAGGCAGGTACTTTGCCCACCATGCGAGGATTTGTTCGAATCGCTGGCGACGGTGATGTGGCGTTCCCGAACGCGAAAGTTCGTGGTCCTCGCCGGGGAAGAGCAGCAGCGCAGTCTCCACGCCCTGCGCCTTCAAGGCGGCGAAGTAGCGCTGGCCCTGCTCAACCGGGCAACGGAGATCGTTTTCGCTGTGGATCACGAGCGTAGGCGTCCGGACGGCATTCACGACGGCCATGGGACTTTGAGCCGCCATCTGCTCGGGCAATCCACCCGTATATTGGCCGCCGAAGAACCACCCGATATCCGAGGAGCCTTCAAAACTGACGGGGTCAAGGAAACCCCGCTCCACAATGGCCGCCTTGAAGCGGTGTTCATGTCCGATGACCCAGGCCGTCAGATATCCGCCATAGGACCCACCCATGATGCCGATCGCTTCCCTGTCCATCAGCGGGAAGGCGTCCAAGGCGCCGTCAAGGAAGGCAAGCACATCCGCCATGTCCACCGTGCCCATTTTCTCCTTGATGGCGCCGCCGTGTGCCTGACCGTATCCGGCAGAACCACGGGGGTTGCACATCAGCACGGCATATCCCGCCTCGGCATACACCTGGGCCTCATCGAAGAACGCGGCTGTGTATTGCGCGAACGGGCCGCCGTGAATGTTCAGCAGCACCGGATGTGGACCTTGCCCCTCCGGCAGCACCGCCCAGCCATGGACGGGGTAGCCGTCCTTGCCAGTGGCAGTGAATTCCTGCGGTTCAAGAATCGTTGCTTCGGCTCGGAGTGCCTTAAAGAAGTCCGTAAGCAAGCGCAGCTCGCCCTGCTCCAGAACGCCGACTTCGCCATTCCTTGAAGCGTCGCTGACGCTGACCGACACCACGCCACCCACAGCAGAAGCACCCCCGGCCACCCGAGCTCCTTCGAGCAGGACCGCACTCCCGCCGTCGGCCGTCCATTTGACCAGCTCGACGCTCCCCCGCCGGGCGTTCAGACCAAGCACGCCATCCACCCCGAAAGGTTCGAGGGGGCCGGAAATGTCCTGGTTCTCCACATCGCTCAGCATGGTGGCTTCGCCCCCGCGAGCAGGCATCACATACAGGGCAGTGTTCCTGGCGACGAAGTCCAGACCGTCGTCGCCGAGGTCTTGCGCCGTAAAGAACAGCCATTCGCCGTCGATCGATTCGCAGGCTTCTTGGACAGACTGCGGCGCAGCGTCCGGCCGCACGGCTTCTGGCTCGCCGCCCGCGGCCGGGACGCGATAGATCCCGGAAGCGATATCGGCGTCGTGCCCTTTATGGAGTGCTGCAACAAAATAGACGCTCTCGCCATTGCGGCTGAAGGACGGTGACGTGTGATCGGCGTCGTCGAACGTCAGCTGCACCGCCGTCGGCAGCAAACTCGGCGGATCAGTTCCGCTGTCTTTCGCAGCCCGACCCGCGGGAGCCACAGGAGGTTCCGCTCCGGGCTCCGGGACGTCGACCACGAACAGTTGGGCGGGCTTGTCCGCCGTGTAGCCAAGCCCGTTGAGCCGGTACTGGTTGTCCGTGATCAGCCGGGGGTCTTCGCTTCCCGGGCCCACGCCGTCAACCGTCCCATAGCGGCCTTGTTCCGGAACCCGCGTCGAGAACGCAATACGGCGCGAATCGGGCGACCAGGAAAACTCCGAGACTCCCAATTTTTGTTCCGTGATGGCTTGCGGCTCCCCACCGCCGGCTTCCACTACGTGCAGCTGCGGCTTGCCGTCTGGCGTCGCCCGAAGAAATGCCAGCACCCTGCCGTCCGGCGAAAATGCCGGAGCGGTGTCCCGGAAGCCTCGAGTGATCCGGCGAGGTGGCACTGAGGGGTCGAAAGCAACATTCCAGAGTTGCCCTACGTACGCATCGGCGTCGAAATCCGGCCGGGTGACGGCCACGACTGCGCGGGTGCCGTCCGGGTGGGCGGCAGGGGAAGAGACGGACTTCAGCAGCGGGAGTTGTTCGGCTTTCACGCTGGTGAGCCTAGCGGCCGACCCGCCGCGACGGTATGCGCCACTCCGGCCACCGTAGGATTGTCCGTATGCTTTCCGACGCCGTCTCCTCCCTGCGCTGCCCGGTCTGCCAGGGGCCTTTCGGGCTCAGGGGCGCGGCCCCCTTTTCGCTGAATTGCGTCGCCGGCCACAATTTCGATGCCGCGAAACAGGGCTACTTCAACCTGCTCACCGGCAAGGGCACGGTCTTCGAGGCGGACACGGCAGAGATGGTCGCAGCCCGCAACGACTTCCTGGGCGGCGGCCATTACGCCCCGCTCACCGATGCGATCGCGAAGCTGGCAGCGCCCGTCCTGTCGGCGCCGGGATCCCTCGTCCTGGACTCCGGGACGGGCACCGGCCACTATCTACGTACGGTGCTGGAGCGCACTCCCGCGGCAGCTATTGGCATCGATATCTCGAAGTTCGCCCTCCGCCGGGCAGCACGGCTGAATCCCGGCGCCATTAATCTTGTGTGGGACATCTGGCGTCCCTTGCCGCTCGCCGACCACACGGTCGATGCCATCATCGTGGTCTTTGCGCCGCGGAATCCTCCTGAGTTTGCACGAGTATTGCGACCTGGAGGCCGGGTGATCGTGGTGACTCCCCGGAACGGACATCTCAAGGAGATTGCGGACCGCACTGGGATGCTCAGCATCGAGCCTGGCAAAGACGAGCGCTTGGCCGAGTCCATGCAGGAATTCTTCACTCCCGCGGATTCCGTAGAACTCGACGTGGAGCTCACACTCAATGGGCGCGATATTGCCGATGTCGCCTTCATGGGCCCGGCAGGTCACCACCTTGAGCGCTCTGCCTTGTTGGCGTCGACCGCCGCGGAATCATCAGTCCGTGCCACCGCAAAGTTCACCCTCAGTGTTTTCACTTCCCCGGAGGGACGCTCCTAACGCGAAGCTTCGCACCGGGCTAGGATGGAAAAACAGCGACTGTGATTTTGCCGACGCTGCAGTCCGGACCAGGCCGGCTGCCGCCGCAAGTCCGGAAACAGGGGGAACGATGTTTGAATGGCTTGGCAGCAACTGGTGGGCTCTCTGGCTCACGGTTTTCCTCGCGTTTGCCGTAGTGGAAATGCTGACGCTCAACTTCTTCTTCATCATGCTCGGCGGTGGCGCGTTGGCTGCACTGGCCGCGGACTTCGCCGGAGCTGATCTCTGGCTTCAAATCGTCGTCTTTTGCGTCGTGTCCTTGCTCATGATCGCCTTCGTCCGCCCGATCGCCCTGAGGCATCTGCGCAAGGGTCCCGCCGAACAACGTACCAACGTGGACCGCCTGATCGGCCAATCGGCGCTCGTCATGGAGCCCGTCTCCGCGACGGCAGGATTGGTGAAGATCGGTGGCGACGTGTGGACCGCCCGCAGCGCTGCGGGAATCATTGACGCCGGCCAGACAGTGCAAGTCACCAGGATTGACGGCGCGACGGCGGTAGTCGCCTCAACGGCGGAAAACAGCCCGCACTGAGCGGCGTCCCGTGGCGGTACAAGCCCGGACTTCGCTGAACAACAATCGGCGCCTTGCCGTACACAAGACCGCATCAAATACGTAACTGGGGAATGAAGGAGATGTATGGATAGCTTGGGAGGAACTGCAGCCGCGATCGTGCTGCTCGTTCTCGTCATATTTGTGATCATCGTGTTGGTCCGCTCGATCAGGATCATCCCGCAAGCGCGCGCTGGCGTCGTCGAACGCCTGGGCAAGTACCAGCGCACGCTCAACCCCGGGCTCACCATCCTGATCCCCTTCGTCGACCGCCTGCTGCCGCTGTTGGATCTTCGCGAACAAGTGGTTTCCTTCCCGCCTCAGCCGGTGATTACCGAAGACAACCTGGTTGTTTCCATCGACACGGTGGTCTACTTCCAGGTGACGGATCCTCGGGCCGCGACCTACGAGATCGCCAACTACATCCAGGCTGTTGAACAGCTGACCACCACAACGCTCCGTAATGTGGTGGGCGGCCTGAATCTCGAAGAAGCGCTCACCTCGCGTGATCAGATCAACGGCCAGCTCCGCGGGGTCTTGGACGAAGCCACGGGACGCTGGGGAATCCGCGTTTCACGCGTGGAGCTCAAGGCAATCGACCCACCCCACTCCATCCAGGACTCGATGGAAAAGCAGATGCGGGCCGAGCGCGACCGGCGTGCCGCAATTCTGACTGCCGAAGGTACCAAGCAGTCACAGATCCTGACGGCCGAAGGCCAGCGGCAGGCTGCAATCCTTGCCGCCGAGGGTGACGCAAAGGCGGCTATCCTGCGCGCCGACGGTGAAGCCCAAGCCATCCAGAAGGTCTTCGATGCCATCCACAAGGGCAATCCGGATCAAAAGCTGCTGGCCTATCAATACCTTCAGACCTTGCCGAAGATCGCGGAAGGATCATCCAACAAACTGTGGATCATCCCCAGCGAGGTCGGTGAAGCGCTCAAGGGTATCGGCGGAGCACTGGGAGGCGTCAACGGAGGTTCCGGCGTTGCAGACCTGTTCAGCGATTCCGGGAAACCCCCGGCCGAGGTTTCCGCACCGGCTGCCACCACTGCAGTGAGTTCCGGACACGCTGAATCGACGCCAGCTACACAGGAACCGTCGCCGTAACCGCGGACAGCCTGCAGGGGGACTGGCCAAATTCTTTGGCCAGTCCCCCTCGCTTTGTCCTGCCTGCATCGATCCGAGTATAATGGTGTATTTGTCCGGCCGGTTCAGTCCGAACGGAACATTAACGCTTGGTCAGGCGTTTCATCTAGTGATGCAACGTGTGCATACAGTAGCCCGGGCGGCGTCGATTCGGCGTCCGGCTAGCGCGGAGCCTGGTTCCGTGAACAGACAGAGGGAGTAATCATGAGCGATCGCAGCCTGCGGGGCATGCGTCTTGGCGCCCAGAGCATGGAAACCGAATCCGGTGTCGAGCCGGCACCGCGCCAGAGGGTTGAATACCGTTGCGCGGACGGGGAACAGGTCTTCGTGACCTTCTCGTCCGAAGCGGAAATTCCCCCTGTTTGGGTTTCCAAGACGGGCAAGGAAGCGCTCCTGGTTGATGGCGAACGCCCTGTTGACACCAACGAGAAGGCCGTCCGCACCCACTGGGACATGCTGCTGGAACGCCGTAGCCTTCCCGAACTCGAGCAGATCCTCGAAGACCGGCTGAACATCCTGCGCGAGCGCCGCGGGGAGCGCCGCTCGGCATAACGCGCCGGCCCAAGACGAAGGCCGGGTCCGCACTCTTCGCAGAGCGCGGACCCGGCCTTCGTTTGTCCTGGCCTACTTTGAAGCCGGAGCCTTTTTCCCGGTCAACGCTGCCCAGCGGGCGGCCAACCCCCACTTGGTCACGTTGATCATGGCTTCAACAACGATGTTGCCGCTCATCTTCGACGCCCCTAGTTCGCGCTCCACAAAGGTGATGGGGCGTTCTACGATTTTCAGTCCGAGTTTGGCGACCCGCCACGCAAGGTCCACCTGGAAGCCGTAGCCGACCGATTCGACCTGGTCCAGCTTGAGCGCCTCTAGGGTGCTGCGGCGGAAGGCGCGGTACCCCCCGGTAATGTCCTTGATCTTCAGGCCAAGCATGAGGCGAGCGTACGTGCTGCCCGTGCGTGAGATCGCCTGGCGGTACAGCGGCCAGTTCACAGTTCCTCCGCCGGGAACCCAACGCGAGCCCATGGCGAGGTCTGCGCCGTCGTTGATGGCATCCAGCAACAACGGCAGTTGCTCGGGCTGGTGAGAACCATCAGCGTCCATCTCTACGAGGATGTCGTAGCCAGCTGCCATACCCCACTTGAATCCGGCGATATAGGCGGCCCCGAGGCCTTCTTTGCCTTTGCGGTGGAGGACATGGACCTGGCTGTCCTCGGCCGCGATGCTGTCGGCGAGCTGTCCCGTGCCGTCAGGGCTGTTGTCGTCGACAACCAAGACGTCAGAAGCGGGGACAGCGGCACGGAGCCGTCCGAGGGTCTTGGGTAGCGATTCCAGCTCGTTATACGTAGGGATGATCGTCAGGACACGCAAGAAGAGGCCTTTCCTTGATGGAGCGGTCAGTCGGCCAGAGCAACAGCATGGCTGGGATTCCGGCGCAACTCTCCATTATAGGACGACAACCCGACGTACTCAGGGCCAAGTGTGGCCCTCGACACGCTGAGCGCGCTTGGCCGCGGGCAGGTCCACAGGCCCAGGTCCAGTGCCGGCCCGTGTTTTCAACTCGAGGCCGAACCGTTTTCTGCTGCACAGTGGACCTGCCCACTACGAGTGCCACGGTCTGGAAAGCAGGCCCGCTGTTTTGACACGGACCCCACCGTGGCCAGACCACCAGGTGTTCCCTGTGGCAGCCTGTTGACCCTAAATGCTACGGGCTTCACAAATCCTGTCAAGCGCCTCCTGACCTGCGGTTTCACTCATAGACGCAGGTCAGGGGGCCTTCAGGATCGGCAGGATATTTGCAACTATGACCGCAATGAATCACTTGAGAAGAGCTCCCGACCTTCGCGCACGGTCTGCAGGCAGGCGGGGTCGTTTCCGCTGTCGAGCGCGGGCAGAAGGGGCGTGCGGGCGCGTGGATCCGTGGACCAGGATTGAACACGGTCATCTGCCACCTGAACCATCAGTTCTTCAACTTCCCATACCGCAAAGCTTGCAGGCGCCCCAGGAACCAATTGCCCCATGAGCGGATTGCGCTGCTTGCTGGCCCGCCAACCCGCCCGGGTGTGTCCAAGAAAAGCGGCCCGTGCCGAAATACGCTGATCCGGATTGCTGTGCTCCAAGCATGCCCTGACGCTGGACCATGGGCGCAACGGGGTGACCGGGCTGTCGCTTCCAAAGCACACAGGCACCCCGGTGGAGTAGTAGGAGGCGAAGGGGTTCATCGCTGCACTCCGGGCGCCCAGTCGCCGTTCATAGAGTTTTCCTGATCCGCCCCAGGCGGCATCGAACGCAGGCTGGGCGCTCACGGTGATCGAGTACTTGGCAAGACGGGCGAGATCAGAAGCATCCGCCATTTCCACGTGCTCAAGGCGATGCGCTGCTGCACGGACCCGCTGCTCCCCCACTTCTGCAGCGGCAAGGTCCAAGGCATCCAGCGCAGTCTTCAGGCCGGCGTCGCCGATGACGTGGAAACCTGCCTGGATACCCAAGGCTGAACAAGCGGCCAGATGGCGGGCGGCCTCGTCCACAGAGAGATACAGGCTTCCACGGTGCCCCGGCGCGTCAGAGTAGTCGGAGCGAAGGGCTGCCGTACGGGACCCGATGGAACCGTCGATGTTCAAATCGCCGGCCAAGCCAAGAACAGGCACGTCCAAGCCTGCCAGGATGGAAGCGGCATGCTCGGCAGAGGCGGCAAGCTCGCCCCAATAGGGCAGGATCTCGGCGACACCCTCCCTGCTTTCGTTCCACGACGAGGACATCCGCAGGTCCTCGACACTGCATAGGTGTGGCGCCGCCATCTCTGCCAGAGCCACGTAGCCGTTAGCCGCAGCCTCGCGGAGGGCCAGTTCTTGGTACCGGCGGCGCTCGGCTTCGGGGAACTGCCGGGCGACCAACCGCGAGGCAGTATGGGCTGCCCGCAGAACGTGCGCCGACCCGTCGTAGCCGTCAAGGCCGTCGAGGCCGGCATCTGAAACCAAGGACGATGACGCGAGGCCTGAGTGCGCGTCCACTCGCGCCAGATACACCTTGCGTCCACCGGCGGCGCGTTCGAGTTGTTCCGAAGTGGGCAGTGTCCCGTCCTGCCAGGTCGATTCATCCCAGCCATGGCCCAGTACGGTGCCGGCGGCGCCAAGGGACTTCGCGGCGCGCGCGACGACGTCGAGCAGTTCCCGGGCCGAGCGGACCCCGGCCAGTTGGGGGGCATCGGATGCAATTCCAGTCTCGGTGAGATGCATGTGTGAATCTACGAAACCGGGAGCCAACAAGGCACCCCGCAAATCGATCATTTCCATCGAGGAATCGGCAATCGACGTCGCGGCTTGCTCTGAACCGACCCAGGCAACGGTGTCTCCGTCAACCAGCATTGCCGTGGCAAAAGGGTCTGCCGCGGTATAGACGGAACCGTTCCGGTACATGGTGACCTTGCGGGGCTTGGTTTCAGTGCGCATGCCTGGATGGGTCATGGAAATGCTCCTTGCTGGGAATCTGTGGTGGGTCAGGAGACGTTGGAGTAGGCCACGACACCGCGGCGGACCAGATCGATCGCTTCGCGGCATGTCTTGGCCTGGCGCCGCTCAAGCCCTGGGATCTTGGCCAGCTGGTCCAGCAGATCGATCACCTGCTTCGCCCAGCGCACGAAGTCACCTGCGGCGAGGTCGGTGCCACTAAGCAC
Organism: Arthrobacter sp. 01T419; assembly: GCF_056398865.1. NCBI lineage: Bacteria > Bacillati > Actinomycetota > Actinomycetes > Micrococcales > Micrococcaceae > Arthrobacter > Arthrobacter sp. 01T419. The sequence goes on along the minus strand of NZ_JBFTQF010000005.1, from coordinate 280,341 downwards.
CTCCTGAAGATGGCGACCCTTGGCCCACTTGAAAATGGGCCATACGAGTCCAAGTTCCGGCTCGGCGGTCAACGGGAGCCTGTTTTTGTCCTCGACGTCCTCCAGCGCGGACCATTCATGCACCACGATGTCCACGGATGTTTCGAGGGAGATGGACGGCATCTTGGGCCGGAGACCGCGATCGTCACGCTTGGCTTGGTAAACCATGGTGCTGGCCAGCGCAGCCAGTTCTGCGGCGTCGAGGTCCTTAATGGCGCCTTGCCGAATGGACTGGGAGATCAGCAGGTCCTTTTCGCCGTAGATACGGCGAAGGCGTTGTCCATCCGCGCTGATGGTGACATGGCCGACGTCGGATGTCTGGAGGTAGCCATAAGCGGCGAGGACATCGCACACGCGGTCAAAAGTCTTCGCGATCGTGTTGGTACGGCCTTGGATCTGCCGGACGAGCCCGTCGGTCTCATGGCGCAGTTTCCACCAACGCTCGGCCCAACGGGCATGGTCTTCACGTTCGCTGCAACCGTGGCAAGGATGGGCGCGCAACGCCCTTCGCAGCTCCGCGATCTTCTTTTCCTGGTCCGGCAAGTAGCGGGCGCGGCCAAAGTCCTCGTTCCTGCTGCTCCCCCGGGCAGGCGGTCGCCCCTCCCGCACTGCGTTCCGCATGGCTGATGCCAGATCACGGCGGGATTTGGGCAGCTTCGCGTTGAACGATTTCGGAATGCGGATCCAGGATACGGGTGCGACCGGACCTTCGACCTCGTGGGCGCCGATCCTATGCAATTGATTGTCTTCCGTGAGGACCGCGGGCCGCGGTTCACGCGCATTGGGATCGGCATCGAGCACGACGGCGTAACCTGGCGAACGTCCACCCGGAACCTTGACGATATCTCCAGGCATGAGGCGGGTGAGGGAGTCTGCCGTGAGGGATTTGCGGGCCCTGGAGGTGCTGCGTGATGCATACTGTTCCGCTTCGCTGAGATCCCGCCGGAGCTTGGCGTACTCGGTAAAGTCGCCAAGGTGACACTTCATCGACTCCGCATAGCCGGCCAGTGACTCTTCACGGCTCCGAACCTGCCGGGCCAGCCCTACGACGGAACGGTCGGCCTGGAACTGCGCAAACGATGATTCGAGGATCTGCCGCGCCCGGGGACGCCCGAACTGGGCGATCAGGTTGATGCTCATGTTGTAGGTGGGCCGGAAACTCGAGTTGAGAGGATAGGTGCGCCGCGAGGCAAGGCCGGCGACGGCCGCAGGATCCGTTCCCGGCTGCCAAAGGACCACAGCGTGACCTTCAACGTCGATTCCCCGTCTTCCCGCACGGCCGGTCAGCTGGGTGTACTCCCCCGCGGTGATGTTGACGTGGGCTTCGCCGTTGAACTTGTCGAGCTTCTCGAGGACCACGCAGCGGGCCGGCATGTTGACACCCAGCGCCAAGGTCTCCGTGGCGAACACGGCTTTCACCAGGCCGTCGGCGAACAAGGTTTCGACGACTTCCTTGAAAGTAGGCAGCAAACCGGCGTGGTGCGCAGCGAGCCCTCGGAGCAGGCCATCACGCCAGCTCCAAAAACCCAGCACATCGAGGTCGTCCGCGGGAATCTCGCGGCTTGCCTCATCTACCCGGGCCGCGATGATCTGCTGTTCCTGCTCCGTGGTCAGCCACAGCCCGGCTGCGGCACACTGTGCCACAGCCCCGTCACAGCCGGCACGGGAGAAAATAAAGGTAATGGCCGGCAGGAGTCCTTGGCGGTCCAGGCTCGCAATGATTTGTGGTCGGCTGGCTTTGCGCACGGGGCTTCGCTGCTCCGCGGCACTGTTGTCACGCTGGCGGTCCTGCCTGCGGCGGCTGCGTCCACCGTGGCCGAATCGGCCCCGGAAGTTCATCTGACTCTCGGCCCTGGCCATGGACAACAGCTCGGGATTGACCTCGAATTCCTTCTGCCTGGAAATCCGGTCCGCCTCCTGGACTGCCGCTGGCAGGGGTGTCCCACCATCGGTTGCTCCCGGAGCGATCTGATCAAAACTGGTGTCCCCAGCAAAGAGATCGACGAGCTCGCGGCCCACCATGACATGCTGCCACAAGGGAACGGGACGGTGCTCGGAGACAATCACATCGGTGTGTCCGCGCACGGTATCCAGCCACGCACCGAATTCTTCAGCGTTGGACACCGTGGCGCTGAGGGAAACCACCTGTACCTCGCTGGGTAGGTGGATGATCACTTCCTCCCAGACGGCGCCGCGGAAGCGGTCTGCAAGGTAGTGCACTTCATCCATCACTACATAGCCAAGGTCACCCAGGGTGTCCGAGTCCGCGTACAACATGTTCCGCAGGACCTCGGTGGTCATGACGACAATGGGAGCCTCGCCGTTGATGGTGGTGTCACCGGTCAACAGTCCCACGCTTGATGCGCCGTACTTCGCCGAGAGTTCAGAGAACTTCTGGTTGCTCAGTGCCTTGATGGGCGTCGTGTAAAAGGCCTTGAGCCCTCGCTCGAGGGCAAGGTAGATCGCGAATTCTCCGACGATGGTCTTCCCTGCCCCCGTGGGCGCCGCAACGAGCACGCCCTTGCCTTCCTGGAGCGAACGGCACGCGTCACGTTGGAAATCGTCGAGTTCGAACTCCAAGGATTGGGCGAAGGTGCCGAGATAGGTTTTCGACTCAGCACTCCGTTGCGCTGCAGCTTGAAAGGCTTCTGAGGGCGAAAGGGCCCCTGAATTGGAGGACATGCTTCAAGCCTAGTGGCCGGAAGACTACAGATTCTCCAGATCGGAAGCAGGTGTTGCGACGTCGGCCGTGGCTTCCGTCTCAGCCGTGACCTTGGCCTGACGGCGGGCCCGCCGTTTGTCGTTGAGCATGCACAGCCCGATTGCGGCGAAGAACAGCGCAAGGAGGGGGCCGGCGAGCATGAACATCGACAGAGCGTCCGCACCGGGCGCCGCCACGGCGGCCAGGACGAACACGAGGAAGACGGTGATGCGCCACGCCTTGAGGATGGTCCTGCCGCTCAAAACGCCTGCCATATTGACGCCCACCAACACCACGGGGACCAGGAAGGCGATGCCGAGGAAGAGAAGCATGTGCGTGGCGAAGGTCAGATACTGCGATGCGTCAATGTTGTTGGCACCGTTTTGTGGCGTGAACTGCAGCAATGCCCGCACGACGTTCGGAATCACCAACCATGCGACATACACGCCTACCAGGAACAAAGGCACCGCCGCCGCCATGTACCCGAGAGTGTAGCGGCGCTCCTTCTTGGTCAGACCTGGAGTGATGAATGCCCAGACTTGGTAGATCCAGATCGGGCTGGAGATCACCAGGCCGATCTGGATGGCAATACGGAGCTTGAAGTCGAACGGATCCGCCACGCTCGCGAAATTCAGGACGGCTGTCCGCTTGGTCTCCTGGGCGATCTTGACCAAGGGATCCGACAAGCTGTTGACCACAGGCTCATACAGAAACCATCCTGCCACGGCGCCTAGGAACACGCCGATGGCAGACTTGATCAGCCGGTTCTTAAGCTCCCTTAGGTGGTCTAGGAGCGCCATCCGCCCTTCGGGGTTGGCTTTGCGGCCCGTCTTCGTTGCCACTACTGCTTAGCTACGGGTTGCTGGCGGAACGTCAGTGTCGTTACCGCTCTTGGAGTTGGCTTCGGGGTGGTTGACCACTTTGCCTTCAACGGGGTCCGAGTCGTCCTTGGCCGCAGGCTTCCCGTCGTTCTTCATTTCCTTGACTTCGGATTTGATGATGCGCATCGACTGGCCGAGGCTGCGGGCCATAGCAGGCAGCTTGGGTGCTGCAAACAGCAGCAGGGCCACGATGATGATAATGACAATTGGCCAAGGGCCATCAAATAGTCGTCCCACGGGAAGTCCTTTCGTTGGAATACATCCTACGTCTAACTGAATTCGATGTCGTGCAGAGACTGGGGTTGGCCCCGTTCTGCTTTGCGCTTAACGCGCTTTTGGCGACGCACTTCCTGGCGGGAGGCCTTGGCCGTCACGTAATCATGACGCATCTGTTCCGGTGAGGCAAAAACGGCCGCTCCGAACACTTTCGGCGACGCTCCGCCGTCGTCGTCGGAGTGTGCGGGAAGGTACGTGCGATGCCCCAGCCGCTCCCCCGCCGCACTCAACTCATGCACCGTCGCCATGAATTTCCGGAAAAGCCTGATGCCCAAAAGGACGTAGCAAAGCAGGGACACCGAAATCAGAGCGACCCACAGAAGGATCCAGGACCACCAAGACATTTGAGTAGTCTATCCAGCCTTCACTGCTCGCATTGGGTCCGGTTGCTTGTACTGTGCCAGGGCCGCGGCTAGCCACTCTGCCGAGGCACCCGCCAGTTCGGCAGGCTGGAGGATCCGGACCGCACCGCCATGCTGGGCAACGAACATCGGCAACCAATCCGCATTCCCGAATCGGATCTCAGCAAGCAGGCCGCCGTCGGGAAGCACTGCTGTCCGCTCCGCGTAGTAGTCATCAGCAAGCCCGGTGCCTTGTCGAGTTAGCTGGAGGACAACCACGACGTCGTCGTCGTTGGGAGTGTAGAGCTTCACGGGAACGCCGCCCTCGGCGCTGGCAGCCCCCGAAACAACCCTGCCGTTCGGTGCGAGCTCCTCCACGCGGTCCAGCCGGAAGTTCCGCAACCCTGCTTTGCTGTGGCAGTACGCCTCGAAGTACCAGGTGTTGTCCAGCGAGTAGAGCCGGAGGGGGTCGACGTCCCGCTCGGAGACTGAATCGCGCTGCTGTGACAAGTAGCGAAGACGCAACTGGCTGCCCGCTTGGATCGCCCGGGTGATGGTGCCGAAAGCTCCGGCGTCGGCCGGAGTCACGGGAGGGCCGGCGACGGCCGCCGCCAAACGGCCGGCCTCCCCCGCCGCGCCTGTGAGCTTCAGGGTCACGGACTCCAGGGCGCCGCTCTGTTCGTCTTCCGACATTCCCGCCTGCGCGGGAAGTCCGCCTAGGGTGGCGAGGCCCGTCAGCAGCGCGCAGGCTTCTTCAACGCTGAAACGGATGGGCCGGTTGAGTTCGAGGTGCTCCCTGATGTAGACGTGCTCGTTTTCCCAATCGATATCGAACAAGTCATCCGGATAGCCCTCGGGACGCCCGGAGCAGATCAGTATCTTCAAGTCCTCGAGCAGTTCCTTGCGAGTGATACCGAAGCGGTCCGCCACCTCCTGGATGGGCAAGCCCTGGTTATGGACGAGGAAGGGCACCAATTGCAGCATTCGGTTGAGTTGGTCCTCCGAGGTTCGCTTGCGTGCCCGGGGCGCGGGACCAGCCTCGGGAAAACGGACCTCGACGGCGGGGCGCGCGGCGAAGGCAGCGGCGGCTTCAAGCCGCCGGACCACTGCGTCACGCAGCTCAGGCGGGCCTACCACACTTACATGCGGACCGTAGGAGGCCAGTTCTTCGGCGAGGAGCTCACTGTCCCGGAACGGCACGCAGAGGCGCTCCCTGCCGTTCTGGGGGCCGCTGGCGCCAGCAACGCCCGTGATGCTCACCGCCCGTTTGCGAAGCCCTAGCAAACGGCCTTCGGCGACGTCGAGGAGGGCTTCCTGCAAGGGAAGTTCACTGAGGCTGTCCAGTTCGGCGCGGGTGTCAAAGCCCGGAGGAATCTCGCAGTGGTCCCGTGCCTCGATATGAACCTCGCTTGTCATCCGGGACAAGCGGAAGAAGCGTTTCGCGTCCCGCCCCCGGTCGAAGCCCACCAGGTACCACTGGCCGAAGCGACTCCCGAGGCCCCAAGGCTCTACCAGCCGGTCCTCCTCTTTTCCGGTGCTCGCGGCACGGTAGCGGAAACTGACGGGATGCTGACCGTTCATGGCGGCGATGATGTGGTCAAAGGCCTGGCCCGCAGGTTTGATGCGCGGCTGGACCCCTGCCGGAAGTTCGACGTCGGCAAGGTCGCCTGAGGCCTGCAGTTTCCGCAGCGCACTGGCTGCTGCTGAGCCCAGGGCAGCGCGTTCCCATAACTGCGCGGCCAAAAGCAGTACTGTTCCCTCCGCGGGGGTCAGATGGACATCCGGCAGGCGGTTGGATTCCCTGCCGATGCGGTAGCGCGTGGAAGCGGGATCGTCCGAGCCGAAACCGTGGTCTAGGAGCGTCTCGATGTCGAAGCCAAACTGCTTCAGGTCTACCTTGTCCCGTTCAAACATGCGTCCGAACGCGACGTCGCTGTCGCCGGCGTCGTGGTAGACCTTGTCCCTCAGAACAGCCCGGGACAGCCCGTACTTCGTGTTCAGAAGGGCGATCAGCAGGTTCAGGAGTCGTTCGGTACGTGATGCGGACACGATTGCAACGTTACTAAATTCCCGCGGCAAAGGCGGAAGGCGCGTCTGCGGCCGGATTCCTCCGGCTGCAAACGCGCCTTCTCATGCTGTGGAAGCTAGCGAACTGCCACGAGGTCCACGACGAAGATCAGGGCTTCGTTGGGCTTGATGGCCCCGCCCGCGCCGCGGGAGCCATAGGCAAGCTCCGAGGGGATTTCGAGACGGCGACGGCCGCCCACTTTCATGCCAAGAAGGCCCTGGTCCCAGCCCTGGATGACCTGGCCGACGCCGACCCGGAAGTCCAGCGGCGCGCCGCGGCCCCACGATGCGTCGAATTCCTCGCCGGTGGACCACGCAACGCCAACGTAGTGAGTAGACACGGTGTCGCCGGCCTGAGCCTCGGCGCCGTCACCGACGATGAGGTCCTTGATGACGAGTTCCGTGGGGACGTCGCCCTCCGGGAAGTCGATTTCCGGCTTAGTGCGGTCGTAATCACGCTGACCAAATGACATGGGTACTCCTCAATTTGATAGGGACAATGCGGTGTGAATATTTGCCGAAGCTAGTTGGCGCCGAGGATGTCCACGACGAAGACGAGATCGCCCTTCGCGTCGCCTTGACCGGCGTCGCCATAAGCGAGGTCCTTGGGGATAACCAGAAGAACCCTGGAGCCGACTGTCTTGCCGGCAAGGCCTTGGGTCCATCCCTTGATGACGCCGTTCAGCGCAAAACTTGCAGTCTTTCCACGGTCGTAGCTGGAGTCGAACTTCTTGCCGCCCACCAGGTTGACGCCGACGTAGTTGACCGTCAGGGTGTCCGTTTCCTTCACGACTGCGCCCTTGCCCTTGATCAGGTCCTGGGCAACAAGGCTCTGCGGTGCCGTCGCTCCGTCGACTGAGATCTGCGGGATCCCCTTGTCATCGACCTTCACTGTGGGAAGGCCCGCAGGAGGCGTCACGGTATCGCCCTCGGGCTTATCCAGGGCCTTGGTGGCGTCCTTGACGGAGGTAATCTTGAAGACCACCAGCTGCGACGAAGTTGCCGCTGTTGTTCCGCTCGCCGCAGTTCCGGGGACGGCGAAAGCGATGTCGGCGCCCACTTTCGCGCCGACCAACGCGTTGTAGAGCACAGCGCTGCCGGTCTTGAGCTGGTCGTTCAGTTCGACCGGCATGGGTCCCGTAGTGAAGGTGTCTTCAAGGGTCTTGCCATCTTTGCCGTCGACGGCGATGTAGGTGATCTCAGCGATCTGGCCGGCCTTCACTTTGTCGCCGGTGCCGTCGCTGACCAGTTTGATGGTCGGCTGCGTTACGTCCAACGGCTTGGTGAATTCCAGGCCGGGAGCCTTCTTGTCTCCATTGTCGGAGACCTTGAGGGAATCCAGCTTGGCGACTTCGCCGGCGGACTGACTGGTGGGCTCCGGAGTTGCTGTTGGTGCCGGGCTTCCGCCGCAGGCGGTGAGCAGCAAGAGGCCGGGGATAAGAATTGCTAGTAGACGTCGCACAAATGAACTTTCGTCGGGGCAAAAGGAGAGCACGGCCGGGCCAGGCTCGGCCATGCACGTAGAGGCCCGTCAAAGGCCAACCTCCAGAATAACCGGTGAAGCTGGGAGTCAGCTCATTGAGTCCAACAAGGCATCCACCCGCTCGTCGACGCTACGGAAGGGGTCCTTGCACAAAATCGTCTGGTGGGCGCGATCGTTCAACTTCAAATGGACCCAGTCCACCGTGTAGTCACGGCCAAGTTCCTGGGCCCGCCGGACGAAGTCGCCGCGGAGTTTGGCCCTGGTGGTTTGTGGCGGCGCATCCACGGCGTCCTTGATGTCTGTGTCTGCCACCAGGCGCCGGGCAGCACCACGTGACTGGAGCAGGAAGAAGAGCCCGCGCCTGCGCGATATGTCGTGATAGGTAAGATCCAGTTGCGCGATCCGCGAGGAATCCAGGCCGATTCCATGGCGACGCATATAGCCATCCATCAGCTTCTTCTTGATGGCCCAGTCCACTTCGGTGTCGATCCCACTGGTGTCGCCGCTTTCGATGGCGTTGAGCGTGCGCTCCCAGAGGTCCAGGATGAGCGGTACGTGGGGGTTGTGGGCCCCGTTCGAGGACACGAAGGCGCTGACCTTTGCGAGGTATTCGCGCTGGATATCCAGGGCCGTCAGTTGCCTCCCGTTGGCCAGGCGCACCAAGGCTTTGCCGCTCAGATCGTGGGAGATTTCGCGGATGCTACGGATGGGGTTCTCCATGCGCATGTCCCGCATGATGACTCCGGCCTCAATCATCCGCAGGAGCAGATCCACCGTTCCCACCTTCAACAGGGCGCTCGTCTCGGACATGTTGGAATCCCCAACGATCACATGCAGGCGACGGAAGAATTCGGCATCCGCGTGCGGCTCATCGCGCGTGTTGATGATGGGGCGGGACCTGGTGGTTGCCGAAGATACGCCTTCCCAAATGTGGTCTGCCCGTTGAGAGAACGCGAAGGTGGCACCATGGGGCGTTTTCAGGACCTTGCCCGCACCAGCGATCAGCTGCCGTGTGACGAGGAAGGGAATGAGGATCTCGGCGAGCCGCGAGAACTCACCCCGCCGGGGAATCAAATAGTTCTCGTGGCTGCCGTAGGAGTTTCCGGCGGAATCGGTGTTGTTCTTGAACAGGTAGACCGTGCCGTTGAATCCCTCGGCCGCAAGGCGCGCCTGCGCTTCGTCTACGAGGTCATCGAGAATGAGTTCACCCGCCCGGTCGTGGGCGATCAGCTGCGCAAGGTCGTCACATTCCGCCGTGGCGTATTCCGGGTGTGAGCCGACGTCGAGGTAGAGGCGCGAGCCATTGGTCAGGAAGACGTTGGAGGAGCGTCCCCAGCTCACCACCTTGCGGAAAAGGTACCTGGCGACTTCCTCGGGGGCCAAGGGCCTAGAATCCGGGCTCGAATACGAAATACCGAACTCGGTTTCTATCCCGAATATTCTTTTGTCCATCTCAGGCCTCCCCTGCCAGCAGCTGCGTGATTTCTTCTGCCCGGAGCCGGCGGAAAGCCCGACGGGACCCGCGCCCGCTTTCCGGACTTCGGTCCAGCACTGCGGCTTCGACAGCGGTCCCGGGCAGGGCGTCCACCTCTTTGTCCGTGGCCAGTGCCTTGACCGCCAGGCGTAGGGCGCCGGCCAGGCTAAGCTCGGCCTGCCAGCCAGCAGCCACGACTTCAGCTACTTGCTCGGCCAAGCCGCCCATGACCACAAAGCCGTTCTCATCGGCAATGGAACCGTCAAAGGTCAGCCGATACAGATGATCCTCGGCTTGGGTGTGCCCGACCTCTGCCACCGCAAGCTCCACTTCGAACGGCTTCTGTTCCGCGGTGAAGACGGCGCCGAGGCTCTGCGCATAGACGCTCGCCAGCCCGCGGGCAGTAACGTCCTCGCGATCATACGAATAGCCGCGGACGTCGGCGTAGCGCACACCAGCCTGCCGGAGGCTCTCAAACTCGTTGTACTTGCCCACCGCGGCGAAGGCGATCTTGTCGTAGATCTCACCGATCTTATGGAGGGACGGCGATGGGTTTTCCGCCACCAAGGCGATACCGTCCGCGCAACTGATCACGACAACTGAACGGCCCCGGGCGATGCCCTTCCGCGCGAAATCCGCGCGGTCCTTCATCAGCTGCTCGGGCGAAACATAAAACTGCTGGGTCATATCAGGCCTCCCGTCCGGCAACTGCGCGCGCTTCAATAATGGTTCCGGCGATCGCCGCCAACTCCCGTTCGGAAACCCGACGGGCACCGGCGCGATTGACCGTGTACACCACCGGCCAGAGTTGGCGGACTGGATCCGGACCGCCTGTGGCGGAGTCGTCGTCGGCGGCGTCATAGAGGGCTTCGACGGCGACGGCGACTGCCTCCTCTTCGGTGAGGTTCGGCCGCCACAGTTTCTTCAGGGCACCACGGGCGAACACGGCACCGGAGCCCACGGAGTGGTGCTCCAATTCCTCGTATCGTCCGCCGGTCACATCGTAGGAAAAGAGCCGTCCCACGCCGGCTGCCTGATCGAAGCCCGCGAAGAGCGGAATCACTGCGAGACCCTGCATGGCCATCGGCAGGTTGCCCCTAATCATGGCCCCGAGCCGGTTGGCCTTGCCATCCAGGCTCAGCAGCGTGCCTTCGATCTTTTCGTAGTGTTCCAATTCCACCTGGAACAACCGCGTGATGTCGATGGCGAGCCCGGCAGTGCCGGCAATGCCCAGGACAGAGTAATCGTCGGCCGGGAAGACTTTCTCGATGTGCCTGCTGGCGATCACGTTGCCCATGGTGGCGCGCCGATCCCCCGCCATCAGGACGCCACCCGGATAACTCAGGGCAACGATTGTTGTGGCATGGGGCACCGGAGGGATCTGTCCCACGGGAAGCGCTTGATTGAAGGGAAGGAGTTCAGGCCTGGAGCGTTGCAGATGCTCTGTGAACGAAGACGTTGCTTGGGTGGCCAGATGGCCGGCTGCTGGATCCTGCATTGCTGCGCTCCTTCGACTCTGACATCCGATGCCCGGCGGCCTCGCGCCGGCCGGGCCCTGAGATTAGCTGGCGGCTTCTTACTGGCCGCCCTTTTGCACGAACGCCCGTACGAACTCTTCGGCGTTCGATTCAAGGACACCGTCAATTTCGTCGAGGAGATCGTCCACGCCCTGGGTGGCGACCGAAGCCTGCGCTTCTGGTGCTGCGGGCGGTGCCTCCGGGACGTCAGCTTCTGTCTCGACGTCGCGGGACTGCGGTTGCTGCTGCTCCTGAGCTGCCATTTCCTTCTCCATTCTGTCCATCCCCGGCAACGGGGACTTCCTGTAATGCCATACTGCCACGGGGCGGGCCGCGACGCTGCGGTTTTAAGAGCCCGTTTGACGGCCTTTCATCCCCTGCCGGTTCAGGCGGGCGGGGACGGGTCCAGTCCGAGCAATTCACGGAGGAAGGCACCCGCGGTGGCGTGCTTTTGAAAGAGCTGGCCGGTGAGTGCTTCCGTGCCCCGGAGGGGTTCCCGCGTGGGCACCCGTTGAAGTTTGCCAATGCCGGGAACGTCGAAAATGACCGAATCCCAACTGGCGCCCACTACGTCCTTACCGAAACTGGAAACGCATTTCCCGCGAAAATATGCCCTCGTGTCCGATGGCGGTTCGACGACGGCGCGGCTGATGGCTGCGTCGTCGACGATCTTCTGCATGCGGTCACGGGAAAGCATGCGGTAGTACAAGCCTTTCTCCGGCCTCACGTCAGACCACTGCAAATCGATCAGCCCCAAGCGGGCGTCGTTCCATTCCAGTCCGTCACGGTTCCGATAGCCATCCAACAGGGACATCTTGGCGAGCCACTCGACAGAAGACGCGGCACCAGCGGGGTTGCTCCCCAGAAGCCCCAATGTCGACTCCCAGCGGTCCAGGACATCCCGGGTATGGCCGTCTCCACTGAACGAATCGGAGACACCGCTCTCCTGGGCAAGTTTGGCCGCAGCCTCGTAATACATCCACTGGATATCCAGCGCTGTTACACGTCGGCCGTCAAGAAGCCTGACCGTAGCAGTCAGGGAGGTGTCGTGGCTGATTGCCTGCAGTCCTGCCACAGGCTCATGCACTTCGATCTTCGGGGCTTGGCCGGCTTCGATGAGGCTCAGGACCAGCGCCGTGGTGCCAAACTTCAGGTAGTTGGACACTTGGCTCAGGTTGGCGTCGCCGATGATGACGTGCAAGCGACGGTACTTGTCCGCCGTTGCGTGGGGCTCATCGCGGGTGTTGATGATCGGACGCCTGATGGTGGTTTCCAGTCCAACCTCGGCTTCGAAGAAGTCCGCACGTTGACTGATCTGGAATCCGGCAGTCGAACCGTCCTGGCCCTTGCCGAGTCGCCCTGCCCCGCAGATGACTTGGCGCGTGACGAAGAACGGCGTCAGGCCACGGACGATCTCCCCGAACGGCACCGATCGCGGCATGAGGTAGTTCTCGTGGGAACCGTAGGACACCGATTTGTTGTCGGTGTTGTTTTTGTACAGGTTGATGGCCGGCAAATCGGGATCGGCTGCGACCTTCCGAACCGTGGCCAAGGCCACCAGATCGCCGGCCGCGTCCCAAGCAACGATGTCGCGGGGATTCGTGACCTCGGGACTGGAGTATTCCGGATGGGCATGGTCCACATACAGGCGCGCCCCGTTACCGAGGACCATGTTCATCAGCAGTGAACCAGATTCGTCGCTGCCATCGGCTTCGAGCTCCTGCCGCCCATAGGCAAGCGCAACGGCCTCGGCGTCAAGCACGGGAGGCCTGTCAGTCAGTTGGCTGGGATCTGCCGCACTGCGCTCAAGCGTCCAACCGCGTGCATCGTGCAGTGGTTCTTCGTCCGTATAGTCCCACCGGGTTTCCGCGCCCCCCGCCGCCCGCTGCCGCGTCAGGTTCGCGTAGGCCTGAATAATTCGCGCGGACATCATGGTGGCGTTCGCCCCGGGCGCCGTGGGCGCGTGGATACCGTATTCGGTTTCCGATCCCATGACCCGCATGGCCCCGCCCACGGGAAGTTTCTCCGAGGGCAGGCCTTCCGGCCGGGCCGTCACAGGTACTGGCCGGTGTTGGGAGTCGTCTCGATCGACTTCCCGGGCTCCTGGCCGGCCTTGCCCTGGACGATGGTGCGGATATACGTGATGCGTTCGCCCTTCTTGCCTGAGATGCGTGCCCAGTCATCCGGGTTGGTGGTGTTGGGCATGTCCTCGTGTTCGCGGAATTCATCGACGACGGCGCGCAGGAAGTGATCGATCCGCAGGCCTTTCTGCTGGGTCAGCAGGAGGTCCTTGATGGCGTACTTCTTGGCCCGGTCCACCACGTTCTGGACAACGGCTCCGGAATTGAAGTCCTTGAAGTAGAGCATCTCGGTGTCGCCATTGGCGTAGGTGACTTCGAGGTACTCGTTGGATTTCTCGGTGGAGTACATGGCTTCAACGGTGCGCTGGATCATGGCATCCACGGTGGCCTGCACATCGCCGCCGTGTTCAGCCAGATCCGTCGCATGGAAGGGCAGGTCGGTGGTGATGTACTTGGCGAAAATGTCAGCAGCCGCCTCTGCGTCGGGTCGGTGGATCTTGACCTTCACGTCCAACCGGCCCGGGCGAAGAATGGCGGGGTCGATCATGTCTTCGCGGTTCGAGGCGCCAATGACGATCACGTTGTCCAGCCGCTCGACGCCGTCGATCTCGCTGAGGAGCTGCGGGACGATGGTTGTCTCGACGTCGGAGGAGACACCTGTGCCGCGGGTGCGGAACAGTGAGTCCATTTCGTCGAAAAACACCACCACGGGGCTGCCATCCGAGGCCTTTTCCCGGGCACGCGCAAAGATCAGGCGGATGTGGCGCTCTGTCTCGCCAACGTATTTGTCAAGGAGTTCAGGACCCTTGATATTCAGGAAGTAGCTCTTCAGGTCCACGTTGCCTGCCCGTTCGGACGCGCGCGCGGCTAGGGAGTTGGCCACGGCCTTGGCGATAAGCGTCTTGCCACAACCCGGAGGGCCGTAAAGCAGGATGCCTTTGGGCGCCTTAAGTCCGTGTTCCCGGTACAGGTCCGGATGAAGGAACGGCAGTTCGACGGCGTCGCGGATTTGTTCGATTTGCGGGCCCAAGCCGCCGATATCCTCGTAGGTGATATCGGGGACTTCCTCGAGGACAAGGTTCTCAACTTCCGCCCGGGGCACTTTCTCAAGGGCATAGCCGGTGCGGGAATCGAGCGACAGTGCGTCACCGACGCGCAGGTGCACTTTCTGCAGGGCGCCTGAAAGCCTGACAACCCGCTCTTCGTCTGCCCGGCCAACCACCAGGGCGCGGTCGGTGCCAAGCATTTCCTTGAGCGTGACGAGTTCGCCAGCCCTTTCATAGCCTAGGCCGGTTACCACGAGCAGGGCCTCGTTGAGGAGGACCTCCTGCCCAACCGCCAGCTGGTTCAGGTTCACGAGCGGACTGACGCCTACGCGCATCTTTCGGCCGGCATTAAAGATGTCAACCGATTCCTCGGTGGCCGCCTGCCCCGTGCTGCCTGCCGTTGGCTGCCGCCGGGGGTTGATTTGAAGGATGGTCCCGAAGCTGTAAGGCGGTTGGCCGTCTTGTTCGAGGGCGCCCTTGAGCCGCAGGATTTCGGCCTTGGCCGTTTCCAGCATGGTCACGAGTTTGGTGTTGTTCTGGGTGGCGGCGGCCAACTGACGGTCGATGTGGCGCAGCTTGTCGCGAAGGATGTTTATCTGGCGTTCCGCAACGGTGAGCTCACCGGCGTCCTCCGCCGGTTGAATTGCTCCACCGCCATGTCCCACTTTTCCTTCAGCCACGGCCTTGTTCGATGGCTCCTCAGGTGTTGTCCGCCCGAAGTCATTGTTCGACGTATCCACGAAGCATCAGCTCCTTCCCGCTTTCTATAAATAGACCTTAGCCCTCAAAAGCGTCGGGAAACCTGTGACATCCGGAATGCGGACCAGTTTGTGATGTTTGACTAGTGCGAGGGCGAGGGCTCGTCCTTGACGTTGGTCCCGGCAATCGCGTCGCGTGCCGCACGGCGAAGTTTTTTGTCGGAAACCGCCCGCTCCCCGACGGCTCCCGGCGTCCAGGCATTCAAGTCTTCTTCGCTGAACTCCGTCTTGGACGGACGGCGCTTGACGGAAATTCCGGTAACACCGTCCGCGAGGCGACGCGTCACGAGCAGGAAGCCGGTGTGGGCCACCATGCGGTGGTCAGGACGGACGGCGAGGCCCTCGAGGTGCCAGCCACGGACCATGGACTCCCAGGCGTCTGGTTCCGTGAACCGGCCGTCGGCACGGATGGCTTCGGCAGTACGGGAGAGCTGGGTGACGGTGGCTACATAGTTGATCCACACGCCGCCGGGGGCCAGGACCGTCGCCACCGCATCAAGGCATTCCCAAGGAGCCAGCATGTCGAGCACCACACGGTCCACGGATCCTGGTTCTTCGCTGCGGACTACTTCCTCCTGGAAGTCGCCCAGCGAGATCTTCCAGGCCGGGTGCGGGCCGCCGAAAATGGTTTCAACGTTGCCACGGGCGATGTCGGCGAATTCTTCGCGGCGCTCGAAAGAGTGCAGGTAACCGCCGTCGCCCACTGCACGAAGCAGGGAGATCGAAAGAGCACCGGAACCCACGCCGGCTTCCACAACGCGCGCGCCCGGGAAGATGTCGGCCATGGTGACGATCTGCCCGGCATCCTTGGGGTACACCACTGCAGCTCCGCGGGGCATGGACAGCACGAAGTCTGAGAGCAGCGGCCGGAGCGTCTGGTACTGCTGACCGATGTTGTTGGCCACCACGGAGCCGTCAACCTGGCCGATGATTTCATCGTGGTTCAGGAAGCCGCGGTGCGTGTGGAAGGCCCCGCCTTCTTCCAAGGTGATGGTGTTCATCCGGCCACGTTCGTCCGTGAGCTGGACCCGCTCACCCACTCGGAACGGCCCGCGGCGCCGTGCCGCACCAGTCGGCTGGATGGCAGGGTTGGCGGCGGCGGTGGCCGTGTAGTTGGCGGCGGTTTCGCTGCTCATGGGTATTTCCTCGCTCCTGTACGGCTGGGCCGTCAATTGTTGCCGCAGTTACTGCTTAGGGATGCGCACTGCCGGCCGGGTTTTTTCGCGGCCGGCAGGTAACTCTACCGGGAAAGGTCCTACGGGCGCCCGCTCCGGCGGGCTACTTTACCTGTAATCGCCGTCACTACGGCCTGCTGCCTTAGCAGACCCGTGACGGTGCCGATTTCATCCACCACGGCATATTCGCCGCCGCTGAGCTGGGCCAAATACTGGATCAGCTCCTGGCCGCTTGATGTCCTGGGTACGTAGGCGCCCTCGGCGAGCGGAGTTGAAACTGCTGTGACCATGGTGGTGGATACCTCCGAGGCCGGCACGGCTGCAGTGGCCGCAGGATCAACGAGTCCTTGTGGCCGTCCGTCCGGTCCACAGATCACAACGGCGGGAATACCGTAGGGTGCCACGCGCAGGACATCCGCGACGGTGGCCGAGTTCGGAATCCCGACGGCGGGTTCGGCCAGCGCGGCGGCACTCACCAAGTGGAGGCGGCCGCGGAGGGTTGCGTGCCTGATGGCACCTGAAGCGCCCATCCAAAGAAAGCTGCAGACCAGGAGTGTGATGAGCATCAAACTCACGTCTGGCGTGCTGCCACTCAGCAAGGGTAAGGCGATGAACCAAAGAACCAGGACGATCACGATGACCCGTCCGGCCCATCCGGCCGCCACTGTTCCCTTTTCCTGGCTTCCTGTCGCTTTCCATACCGCGGACTCCACCAAGCGACCCCCGTCAAGGGGAAGACCCGGGAGCACATTGAAAATCCCGATCAGCAGGTTGGCCCACATGAAAATGTTGGTCAGGGTGTCCCCTACCCCGGTGATGACACCTGCCTCCAGCATTAGCCAGGCTGCGCCCGCGAGGACAAAGTTGGCGGCGGGTCCTGCCAAGGCAACCACAACCGAGCGTCCCGGGGAGGCGATGAAGCCCTCAAATTGCGTGTGCCCGCCCCAGAGGTTCAACACGATCTTCTCGGTGGGCCATTTGAAGGCCTTGGCGCTCAGCGCGTGGGCCAGTTCGTGCACGAGCACTGAGAGCGCAAGAAGGAGCGCGTAGGCAAAGGCAACAAAGTAGGCGCCAATTCCCAAGGAGTGGTTCCTCACGAGCAGCGCGGGTCCATAGACGACGACCGTGAACGCGGCAATGATGAACCAGGAATACGCAAGATAGACGGGGATCCCAGCTATGCGGCCGAGCGGTATCCCGTCCTTCCTGCCGCCACGGGTGCTGTGGCCGCCATTCCGGGGAGTGCTCACCTAGTTTGCCTGTCCGAGGAGGGCGTTATCCAGCACATTGGCCGAGGCACGGGCAACAACAAGTGCTTCAAGGTCGGCGACCTTCCTGCCCTGGAGGGTGTCCCAAGTTGCCCTGCGGGGGTCCTCAGGAAGCGGCATCTGGTGCGGAATTCCAACGGTCACCAGTCCGGACGCGATCGCGGACGCAACTCCCGGAACGGAATCCTCGAGTGCGACGCAACGGTCCGCGGTCAGCTCAGGGTCGGTGTTCTGGAGGCGCTCGACGGCGGTGAGATAAGCCTCGGGGTGGGGTTTTCCTTGGCCGACAGTGTCACCGGTAATGAGGAATTCAAAGTACGGCTTGGGGAGGTTCGCCACGACTTCCCGCGCCATGGGACCTTCGGACATCGTTACGAGCGCGCAGCGGACGCCCGTCTGGTAGAGCTCGTCAAGCAATTCCTTGGCGCCGGGCCGCCATGGCACCTCGACGCGGAGGCGGTCGATGACCTGGCCGCTCAAGATGTCCACGATCGCCCGCTTTGCCAGGTTCACACCGGCCGCCTGAAGAATACCTGCAGAGTGCATCAGCGACTGTCCTACGAGCTGCATGGCTTGTTCATGGCTCCACATGCCGCCGTGGGACTCTACGAGGGCGCGTTCTGCAGCAATCCAGTACGGCTCGGTGTCCACCAGGGTGCCATCCATATCCCATAGCGCGGCTTTGAGGAGGGGCTGGGTGGCTGAGGCATGCATGCCTCAAGTCTACGTGGAAGGACAGGAGGCAATTGTCGTTCTACGCCGGGGGCGAAGTGTGGCCACGCCGACCCCCTCAAGGCCATGCGTGGGTGGCGGTCTTGGACGTAGGGTGAGTGGATGAACAGTTTGGACGGAGCCCCTGACGGACAGGCCACTTCACCGGAGCCTGAGCGCCTTCTCCAGCCTGTACCCGAGGGCCAGCGCATCACGGTGATGCTGGCGGCTTTCGAAGGCTGGAACGACGCCGGTGAGGCCGCCAGTGATTCCTTGCACTACTTGAACAAGTTGTGGCAAGGGAAGAAAGTGGCATCCGTAGATGCCGACGACTACTACGACTTCCAGTTCACGAGGCCGACGGTTCGACGCACCGCGGCAGGAACCCGCAAGGTGAAATGGCCTTCCACGCGCCTCTACAAGGCCAGCGTCCCGGACAGCAATGTGGACGTGGTGTTCGTGCTTGGCACGGAGCCTTCCTACCGCTGGCGCGCCTACACCGCAGAGCTTCTGGTTCACGCCGAAACGCTCAAGGTTGACTACGTTGTGCTGATTGGCGCCCTCTTGGCCGATGTCCCACACAGCCGCCCGATCCCCGTCAGCACCACGTCGGACGATAGTGGACTGAGGCAGCGCTTGAACCTGGAGGCCTCGCAGTATGAGGGGCCGGTAGGCATTGTCGGCGTCCTGGCCGAATTCGCCCTGCTCGCGGGCCTGCCCACCGTATCGCTGTGGGCGGCCGTGCCGCACTATGTCGCGCAGGCGCCCTCCCCCAAGGCGCAACTGGCCATCTTGAACAAGATCGAGGATCTTCTCCAGGTGCCCTTGGAAACGCATGCATTGAGCGAGGAATCCGAGGCGTGGGAGCGCGGCGTGGACGAGTTGGCCACCGAGGATCCGGAAATCGCCGCCTACGTCCGGCAGCTCGAAGAAGCCAAAGACACGGCCGACCTTCCCGAAGCAAGCGGTGAATCCATCGCCCGCGAATTCGAGCGCTACCTCAAGCGCCGGGGCAAAGATAAGCCCTGACGGCCGTGCCGCCAGGGCTTATCCCGCAGGGACCCGGGTCGATTTTCGTTTCGGGAGCGTAGCTACAGTTCGACGCCGAGCAATCCGTTGACGGCGTCGCTCACCAGCGCTGCGTCCAGCGCGCCGTGCTTTGCATTGGACGGCTCGCTGAGGGCGGCCGCTGCCCAGGCGTCGACGGCAGCGATCGCGCCAGGCGCGTTGAGGTCATTGGCCAGTTCGGCACGCATCCGTTTCAGGAGTTCCAACGCCGTCCCTTCGGGAGCAATGTCCCGGGCGGTACGCCACGTTGAAAGGCGTTCCTTGGCTTTGGCGAATCCTTCATCGGTCCAGGACCAATCCGAGCGGTAGTGGTTTGCCAGGATCGCCAGGCGGATTGCCGCAGGCTCCTCCCCCGCGGCGCGGAGCTTCGAGACCAGCACCAGGTTGCCCTTCGACTTGCTCATCTTTTCGCCGTCCAGGCCAACCATTCCAGCGTGGGCATAGTGGTGCGCCAAGGGTACTCCGCGAAGCGAATATGCGTGTCCGGCGCCCATTTCGTGGTGCGGGAACACGAGGTCCGAGCCGCCGCCCTGCACGGTGAAGGGAGCGGGCAGGTACTTCTGGGCGATGACCGTGCACTCAATATGCCAACCGGGCCGCCCTTCGCCCAAGCTTGCACCGGGCCAACTTGGCTCACCGTCGCGGGCAACGCGCCACAGCAATGGATCGAGCGCATTGCGTTTGCCGGAACGGCCGGGATCTCCCCCGCGTTCGGCGAAGAGTTCCAGCATTTCCACTTCACCGAGACCTGAGATGTCGCCGAGGGTCCAGGCATCCGGGCTGTCCGAGCGTTTGCCCGCGGCCTCGACGTCGTAATAGACGTCGCCGTCGGGCTCGCCGCCGGTGCCATGCACCCGGTAGGCGAGTTCGTCCGTGATCAGTTGTTCAATCGCCGGGACGATCATGGGGATGGCCTCAACGGCACCGATGTAGTGGTTGGGTGCCAGCACGTTGAGGGCGTCCATGTCGGTCTGGAAAAGCTCAATCTGGCTCGCTGCCAGCTCGCGCCAGTCAACGCCGGTGGCGGTGGCGCGCTCCAGGAGGGGATCGTCGACGTCGGTGACGTTCTGGACGTAGGCAACCCGCTGACCGCTGTCCCGCCATGCTCGGTTGAGCAGGTCGAAGGCGACGTAACTGGCCGCGTGGCCCATGTGGGTGGCGTCGTAGGGCGTGATGCCGCAGACGTACATGGATTGATCGCCGCGCGGTTCGATGTCCACCAGTGCCTTAAGGGCGGTATCAAACAGTCGCAGTTGGGGCATGCTGCCGGGCAGTTCAGGCACAGGGCGGGAGATCCACGATTTCACAGCCTCAACCATAGTGCTAGGCGCTGATGACATTGAAACCGAGCAATACATAGAGGGCGAGGCCAAGGAGGATGCGGTACCACACGAAGGCACGGTAGCTGTGGGTGGAAATGAACTTGAGGAACCAGCCGATGATGACGAAGCCCACAACGAAGGCGATGACCGTAGCCAGCGCTGTTTCCGGAAGGCCGAAGGGTCCGGTGATTCCTTCCTTCGACACCACCTTGTACAGCTGGTACAGGCCGCTTCCGAAGACGGCCGGGATCGCCAACAGGAAAGAGTACCGCGCGGCGGCTTCACGGGTGTAGCCCATCAACAGGCCGGCTGTAATGGTTCCGCCCGAACGGGATACGCCGGGGATGAGCGCCATGGCCTGGGCCAGCCCGTACAGGATGCCGTGCTTGTAGGTCAGTTGGCTCAACTCCCGTTTCTGCCGGCCAACGGCGTCGGCCACCGCAAGGATCATGCCGAAGACGATAAGCATGGTGGCCACGATCCACAGGCTGCGGAGGACGGACTCGATCTGGTCCTGGAAGAGCAGTCCAAGCACGATGATGGGCAGGCTGCCGAGAATGACCAGCCAACCCATCCGGGCGTCGGGATCGTCCTTCGCCACTTTGCCGCGCAGCGATCCGAACCAAGCCCGCACAATCCTGACGATGTCCCGCCAAAAGAAGACAATGACGGCCGTCTCCGTGCCCAGCTGCGTAATGGCCGTGAAAGCAGCACCGGGATCTGCCGCATTGGGCAGGAATGAGCCGACAATACGCAGGTGTGCGCTTGAAGAAATCGGAAGGAATTCTGTCAGGCCTTGCACGAGGCCGAGGAAGGCCGCTTCTATCCAGTTCACGTGAATAGACCCTACGTCATGAACTACCCGAACTCCCCGTAAGCTATCAGCTATGCAGCAGCGTTACGTCGGCAACAGCGGGTTTCGGGTGTCCACCCTTTCCCTGGGCACCATGTCCTGGGCGGAAGAAACGGACGAACAGGATGCACGGGAACTGCTCCACACCTTCGTTGCTGCAGGCGGCACCATGATTGACACCGCAGCCTCTTATGCGGGTGGACAAGCCGAGGCTCTCCTGGGGTCCATGCTGGGCGACGTTGTGGCGCGTTCGGAGGTAGTCCTTTCGACGAAGGCAGGCGTCTCGACGTCGGACGGCCGACGCACTGTCGATGCCTCCCGAGGCTCCATGTTGTCCGCGCTCGACGCCAGCCTTGCCCGCTTGGGAACGGATTACGTCGACATCTGGTTCGCCCATGCCTTTGATGGCAACGTCCCGCTGGACGAAACACTTTCCGCGCTCGACCTCGCACTGCGGTCCGGGCGCGCGCGGTACGTCGGCATTTCCAACTACAACGGTTGGCAGACAGCCAAGGCGGCCGCGGTGGCGGGATTCACCATCGTCGCCAACCAATCTGAATACTCGCTCCTGCATCGGAAGCCGGAGGAGGAGCTGGTGCCCGCCGTCGAGGACGCCGGCCTGGGCCTCATGGCGTGGGGGCCGCTCGGCCGCGGCGTGCTCAGTGGCAAGTACAGGGGACAGATCCCTTCCGACACGCGTGCGGCCGAAGGTCTCCTGAGCAGCTACGCCGAAAAATATCTCGACGCGCGTGGAGCGCGAATCGTCGAAGCAGTGGCCATGGCTGGGCGTGGATTGGGACGCTCGGCTGTGGACGTGTCGCTCAGCTGGCTGTTGTCCCGCCCGGGCGTGTCAACAGCAGTTGTGGGATCGCGCAACACTGTCCAGCTCAAGGAACTGCTCGATGCGCAACTGGCGCCTCTTCCCACCGAGATCTCCCGCGCGCTGGAGGACGTTTCCGCGATCTGACTCAGCTGAAACCGCGACATTACTGATCGGCATACTGGCCCGGCATTACTGATCAAGGATCTCCAGCTCATCCTCGTCGAGGAGCTCGTTGTTCTCCTCGTCGTCGTCTTCTTCATCGTCGTCAAACACCTGAAGGGGTGTGACTTCCGAGTAGGCCTCGTATAGTGAGTCCTCATATACCTCAAAGGCATCTGCGACGGCGAAAAACGCTGCCTCCACAGTGGGATCTCCTTCGCCCCGGCGGGCGGAAGCGGCAATCAGGTGCTCTTCCAAGGCGGCTGTCAATGACTGAAGCGCGACACGCGGATCGATGCTCATGACTTCACGTTAGCCCGAAAAAGACGAAAATGGAGAGGGATGAGAGAACAATTTCTGAGCAGTTCGGTAGAGCGTCAGCGGGACTACGCAAGGCAGTACGAGTATCTCGTACTGACTGTCAGCCCTGACGATTCCTTGCCCGAGGCGCGGCGTCGGCTCGTGGAGCACTCCGAATATGGCAAGTGGGAACTGGAGCGCAGCATCCTCTATATTGGCGGCGGACGCCGGTTTTGGCTGCGCCGCAGGGTACTCAACGTGCAGCGCACCGTCTAGCTGCGGGCCTCGTTTCCGGGGTCCACAGTCCATCCTTCGTGCGCTCCCGCCTTCGAGCAATTCAGCTTTCGAGCGGGCCGAGCCACGCGTTAGCGACCGTGGTGTGCGCAGACTCGTCGTTGGAAGGGTGGAATATCCCGGCCAGAACGTCGCGATACAACCGCTCAAGTTCGGAGCCACAAAAATAGCTGGACCCGCCGGAAACGCGGATTGCCACGTCCACCACGCTCCGGGCGTTCTCGGTTGCCCGCACCTTAAGTCCGACAAACTTCGGGAACCATTGGGCCCCATGGTCAACCAGGGCATCCACGTCACGGGCAACGGACGCCAGTTGCGGCTGGATGGAATCCATCGCCATGGCGGCATCGGCGATCCTCCAGCGGATGTCCGGGTCTTGGGAGAAGCTTCGGCCGCCGTACTTTGCCGAGGTCCGGCGCTTGGCGGCCTCGACAGCCAAGATAAATGCCCGCTCCCCGATGCCCGTGTACACCGCGGCGAGCAGCGTTTCGAAGCATGCGAAAATCGCGAAGATCAACGGATCCTGGTTTGGCCCCACCGGCAGTTTCCGGAAGATGCGCTCCGGTGAAACCACGGCATCCTGCAAGAGCGTGGTGTTCGATTGGCTGGCGCGCATGCCCAGGGTGTCCCAATCAGCCAGCGTCTGGTGACCCGGAGCATCACGTTGGATGAAGCCGAAGACCAGCTCTCCCGCTCCGTCCCGTGCGGCACCGTCCTTGCCAAAGATCCCGAGGCGGGTCCAGGCCGGTGACAGGCTCGTGAAGATTTTGCGCCCCGTGAAGCTGTACCCGCCGTCGTGCTGCGGTTCGGCCCTGGTCCCTGAGTCAAAGAGCATGGAGTCATTGCCTGCCTCGGAAATCCCGAAGGCAAAGACCTCGCCTTGGCCGGCCTCCTTGAGGACAAATTCGAGGGAGTTGTCCCCGCGGGCCGCCAGGACATGCGCGACGCCGGTCCAGACAAGGTGCATATTGACGGCCAACGCCGTGGCCGGAGCGGCCGTGGCGAGCCGGCGCTGCAGCGCAGCCGCAGCTTCGAGCCCGAGTCCCAGTCCGCCGTCGCGCTCTGGGACGAAGATCTTCAGGTACCCCGCCGCGGCAAGCTCTACAAGGTCCTCGTGGAAGAACGAGTTGTTCTGGTCGTATCCCGCGGCGCGGCCCCGAATACGATCCAGCAGCTCGTCTGGCAGGATTGCCTCGGGAATCAACCCATGCTCCTTTAGTAGTTGCTCAGCAGGGTATTGAGCACCCTGGATCCGAACTTGAGGGAATCGGCCGGGACGCGTTCGTCAACTCCGTGGAACATACCCGTGAAGTCGAGTTCCTCCGGGAGCATCAGCGGGGCGAAACCGTAGCCCGTGATGCCGATCTTGCTGAGCGACTTGTTGTCGGTGCCGCCGGACAGCGTGTACGGCAAGACCTTGGCTCCGGGGTCCTCTGAGTGGAGTGCATCGATCATGGCGTCTACCAGATTGCCGGCAAACGGTACCTCGAGTGACACGTCCTTGTTGACGTAGCTGACGTCCACGCCGTCGCCGGCAAGTTCTTTGACGGTTTCGAAGACCAAGTCCTGCTGGCCGGGGAGCGTGCGGCAATCCACCAATGCTTCTGCCGATTCGGGGATCACGTTGTGCTTGTAGCCCGAGCGCAACAGCGTGGGGTTGGACGTATTTTGCAAGGTGGCACCGACGAAGCGTGCAACAGTGCCGAGTTCCTTCAGCAGGATCTCGGGATTGTCCGGATCGAATTCGACGCCGGTGAGTTCGGTGACACCGTCCAGGAACTGTCGGGTGGTAGGGGTCAGCTCGACCGGCCATCGGTATTCACCGATGCGAGTGACCGCGCCCGCCAGACGGGTAATGGCGTTGTCCGTGTTGATTTGCGAGCCGTGCCCGGCCCGGCCGTGGGCCACCAGCCGCAGCCACGAAAGGCCCTTCTCCGCGGTCTGGAGCAGGTAGGTGCGCTGACCTCCGATGGTGGCCGAGAAGCCACCCACTTCCGAGATCGCTTCCGTAGCGCCGTCGAACAACTCACGTCGGTGTTCGACGGCGTAGCGCGCACCGTGGTTGCCTCCGGCCTCCTCGTCAGCGAAGAACGCAAAGATGATGTCTCGTTTGGGCTTGCGTCCCGTCCGCGCGAAGTCGCGCATGACGGAGAGAATCATGGCATCCATGTCCTTCATGTCCACGGCGCCGCGCCCCCAGATGAGGCCGTCTTTGAGTTCACCGCTGAAGGGATCCACGGACCACTGGTCCTTGAGCGCGGGAACCACGTCAAGGTGGCCGTGCACAACCAGGGCCCCGGCCGAGGGATCCTCCCCCGCCATGCGCGTCACGACGTTGGCCCGTCCCGGAGCGGATTCAAAGATTTCAGCGTCCAATCCCACTTCGCTAATCAGCGCCGCGGCGTATTCGGCTGCAGCGCGTTCGCCGGGACCAGAATCGTCACCGAAGTTCGAGGTGTCTATCCGGATGAGTTCCTGGCAAATCCGGACTACCTCGTCCTCGGGTCGGATATCAGTCATGGAACTCTCCTCGCTGGCTGGGATTCGTGTACTCCGGCGGCCGGGCGTCAAGGTGCGGACGCTCCCGCGCGCTTCCCCCAGCCTACCCACCGGCTGCCCGTTTGGCCGCGTGTTTTCCGGCGTTTTGACGCGGACTGACAGGAACTAATTGCCGGTCCCGGCACCGTGGCCGGCTCCGATTTTTTTATTTCCCAGAAACCGTGTTAGAGTTTTTCTCGCTGCTTCGGAGGAAAGAGAAGCGCCGAGAGGCGCAGAACGAAGGCTCCGAACACCACCTGCGCGGGTGGCGGAATGGCAGACGCGCTAGCTTGAGGTGCTAGTCCTCGAAAGGGGGTGGGGGTTCAAGTCCCCCTCCGCGCACAATTGCAAGGCCCGGAATCGCAATGATTCCGGGCCTTGTTTGTTTAATATGAATTTGCGTTTTCAGCGATCGATGCGGCATTCATCACATTTATTGAATTTCATTTCCGCGAATTCCCGCACGCCGGCGAACCGGACCCAAGAGACGACGACGGCGGTCACCCGCGTGGGTGACCGCCGTCGTCGTAGCCGCTTGCTGCAGCCGACTCCCCGACGCCCTACAGCGCCGTCACGGATCCGCTGAAGTGCCTCCTTCCGCTCCGGGGGTTCCAGGCGACATAGTCAGAAGCCTCCCAAGCCCCCGAGGCGGAGTGGAGCGTGCTGATTTCCAAGGCCACCCGCGCCGGGAGGAACACGGGTGCCTCGAACTTCACGTCCCAATGGAACGCCTCCGATTTCACCGAACCAACGTCCGCCAAGGCGCGGGAGGCAAGGTACATGCCGTGCGCGATTGACCGTGGCAAGCCAAGCGCCTTGGCCGAGAGGAGGCTCAGGTGGATCGGATTGAAGTCCCCGGACACCGCGGCGTACTGGCGCCCCGTATCCACGCCGAGCTGCCAGACGGCCGTCAGCGCCGGAGGAGTGAACTCTCCCGGCGCGGCGGCCGTCGTCGCCTTATCGACTCCTGGCAAGAACACTCCCTTGGCCAGGTACGTCGAAACACCTCGCCAGAGCAAGGCCCCGTCGGTGCTTGAACGGACCTCGGCGACGACGTCCAGCTGGGTTCCCGCCCTGTGGCCGCGCATGTCCTCGGCCCAGGACCGGATGTCGAGCAGTTCGCTGAATTGGACCGCCCGCAACTGCTCCACATGGTTCTGCAGGTGGATCATTCCGAGCAGTGGAAGCGGGAAGTCGTCGCGGTTCAGCACACTCATGGCCACCGGGAACGCGAGGGCGTGAATGAAGCCGGCAGGCAGCACGTCGCTGGCGCTCTCTCCGATCAGGTGCTGGTATGCGGTGAGGTTCCCGACGTCGGCTTGCACCCCCCGGACCTCATGGCTTCCTTGAGGGAGCACGGTGGCAGCCTGGAAACCCAACATCCTCCGACGCGCCGCAGTAGCAGCTGCGTTCACATACAGCTTCGAGAGGGACGGCACGTCGCCCAGGATGAGCGGTTGTTCTGTACTCATGCACCCACCAGGTTCTGCCCGCACACCCTGAGCACCTCGCCCGAGATGCCGGCGGCCGCATCCGATGCCAGGAACGCGATGGCCTCAGCGACGTCGCCCGGGCGGCCGCCCTGCTGGAGGGAATTGAGCCGTCGCGCCACCTCACGCGTGGCAAAGGGGATCCGGGCAGTCATCTCGGTCTCGATGAACCCGGGGGCTACGGCGTTGATGGAGCCACCGCTTTCAGCCAGCAGGGGTGCAGTGGCTCGGACCATTCCGATCACTCCGCCCTTGGAAGCCGCGTAGTTGGTCTGCCCGCGATTCCCCGCGATACCGCTCGTGGAAGCCACCGAGACAATCCTGGGGGATTTATCGAACCGCCCAGACGCCAGGAGCGCCTCGTTGATTCGCAACTGCGAGGCGATGTTCACTCCTATGACCGAGTTCCAGCGACTTTCGTCCATGTTGGCCAGGAGCTTGTCCCGAGTAATACCGGCATTGTGGATGACGATATCGAGGCCGCCGTGACGTTCCATCGCGTGGGCGATGATCCGCTCGCCGGCGTTCTCCGCCGTGATGTCCAGCTGCAGGGCGGTGCCGTGCACCTCGTTGGCTACGGCCGCGAGGTGGTCCCCCGCGGCGGGAATGTCGACCACCACCAGCCGGGCGCCGTCGCGGTACAGGGTTCGCGCGATCGCCGCACCAATTCCCCGAGCGGCCCCGGTTACCACAGCTACTTTGCCGGCCAAGGGCCTGTCAGCGTCAGTGGGAAGCTGACCGACACCTGTGGTGACCGTCAGGAACTGCCCATCCACGAATGCGGACCGACCCGACAAGAAAAAGCGCAGCGCACCGAGTGTGCTGGGGCTGGTGGTGCCGGCGCCGTCCCCGAGAAGAATGCCATTGGCGGTAGCACCCGCCCTGAGTTCCTTGGCAAGCGAACGCAACAGCCCGTCAATGCCTTGGCGGCCCGCGGCAACCGCCGGGCTTTCCGCAGATGCCGAGGTGCGGGAGATCGTGACGACTCTTGCGCACGGGACCAAATCTCGGAGCGATTGCGCAGCCGTGAGAACGGGGCCGGCAAGGTCCTGGGGATGCTCGACGTCGTCGAGCACTAGGATGATCGCTCCTAGCTTTTCCTTGGGTAGGGCATTTCGCCTCACGTCCAGCCCCCAGCCGAGCAGCACAGAAGCCAGTTCATCGGCACCTGCTGCGTTCCCGTTCCCGCTCCCCAGCAAAAGTACCGGCCCTGGAACCAGCGGTTCTCCCGCTTTGTACCTCCGTAGCACGGCAGGTTGGGGCAGTCCGAGCTTTTTGGCCAGGTCCTTCCCGAACCCGTGGCTGACAAACTGCGTGTATTTGTCGGTCATGCCGGCTACCGCCCTTCGGGAGCGGAGTAGGCCTCGAGGATCGCGACGACGCCCTGTCCCCCGGCGGCGCATATGGAAATGAGCCCACGAGCCGGACGTCCGTCCACCGGGCCGTTCTCGTGGAGCATCTTCGCCAGCGAGGCGACGATCCTTCCACCAGTGGCAGCGAAGGGATGGCCGGCGGCCAGGGAGGAGCCGTTGACGTTAAGCTTGGCGCGGTCGATCTTGCCGAGGGCCCCGTCCAATCCCAGACGGGTGCGGGCGAATTCTTCGTCTTCCCACGCCGCAAGCGTACTCAAGACCGTGCCTGCGAAGGCTTCATGGATCTCGAAGAAGTCGATGTCTTCGAAGGACAACCCGTTGCGGGCGAGAAGCCGCGGCACGGCAAAGGCCGGCGCCATGAGCAAGCCATCCTTGCCATGGACGAAATCGACGGCGGCCGCCTCGCCGTCGACGACAACCGCGAGCTTGGGCAGGCCCCTGGCGTCGGCCCATTCCTCTGCACCCAGCAGCACTGTGGATGCACCGTCCGTAAGCGGGGTGGAGTTGCCGGCCGTCATGGTCGCCTCGGCTCCAAGGCTCTTGCCGAAGACGGGCTTGAGGGTGGCAAGCTTCTCCATGGACGTATCCGGCCGGAGGTTCGAATCGCGGCTGAGCCCGCGGTACGGAGTCACGAGGTCATCAAAGAAGCCACGTTCGTAGGCGGCGGCGAGGTTGTGGTGGCTGTTGAACGCGAGCTCGTCCTGGGCTTCGCGGCTGATCTTCCACTGGGCCGTGGTCAGGGCCTGGTGCTCACCCATGGACAGGCCGGTCCGCGGTTCCCCAGTGTTCGGAGCATCCGGGGCGAGGTCCTTGGGACGCAGCCGCGAGAGGACCTTGAGCCGCTCGGGGAGCGATTTGGCCCGATTGAGGTCGAGCAGGATTTCGCGAAGGCCCTCACTGACGGCAATGGGGGCATCGGACGCAGAGTCGACGCCGCCTGCGATGGCCGAATCGATTTGACCCAGCTTGATCTTGTTGGCGAGGCCAAGAACGGTCTCAAGGCCCGTGGCGCACGCCTGCTGGAGATCGTAAGCAGGCGTCTCTGGTGACAGGGCTGAGCCAAGCACCGCTTCGCGGGTCAGGTTGAAGTCGCGGGAGTGCTTGAGCACAGCTCCTGCCGCAACCTCACCGATCCGCTCCTCCTGGAGTCCGAAACGCGCGATCAACCCGGCCAGGGCCGCCGTCAACATGTCTTGGTTGGATGACTTGGTGTAAGCGCCGCCGGTCCGAGCAAAGGGGATCCTGTTGCCGCCAACCACTACGGCCTTGCGGAGTGTGCCCTGGCCTTCGGAGGTTTCCTGTGGTGCGCTCGCGGGCTGTGCTGCTGCAGGCATGTGTTTCTCCTTTTGATCAAACCTGGTTACTGATACTCAGCGTACCTGATACGCTGAGTATCGTGAACATCCCCAGCCCAGCACTTTCTGCCGATCCCCCTGCCGGGACCGCCGCCCCGGCAGGCGGCGGGAGCCCCGTCGTCGACGGCCGCACCGCCCGCTGGCAAAGTCACCGTGAGGAACGCCGCCGCGAACTCATCAAAGCCGCGCGCAAAGCTGTCCATGCGCTGGGCAGCGATGCGTCCATGGAGGACATCGCCGCCGCCGCCAACACCTCCAAGTCCGTGTACTACCGGTACTTCGGGGACAAAGCCGGCTTGCAACAGGCAATGGGCGAAGTAGTGCTGGGACAAATGCAACGGCGGATGAAGGAAGCGGCGGAAAGCGCGCAGACTCCACGCGAAGGCTTGTTCGCCATGGTCTCCGCGTACTTGCAGATGGCGGAGTCCAGCCCCGCCGTCTACGCGTTCATCACCCGGCTCACGCACGGCGAGCCCTCGGCTCAGGACGCCATCGCCGCTTCCGGGGCCCTCGGTCACTTTTTCGAATCGATCAGCGCCATGATTGCCCGACCCATGAGGGAACACCTGGGGGCGGAAAAGGAAGCACTCATTGACTACTGGCCCACGGCGGCAATCGGACTTGTCCGCAATGCCGGCGAAATGTGGCTGGGCAGTCCGGCCTCGCCCGCGAAGCCCAACCAGGAAACCATGGCCTCCCGGATCACCGATTGGCTGTGCGTGGGAATAGCCCCTGAGCTCAAGTCCAACTCCGCAGAAAATCAGCAATGACACATCAGTTGTTCGGAACCAAAGAAGGAATCACCATGACTGAAGTAGTGGATCGCACCCCCTCCAGCACCCGGGAGCCCGCAGGAACCGCTGCAACCACACAGCCCG
Source organism: Arthrobacter sp. 01T419 (assembly GCF_056398865.1). Classification (NCBI taxonomy): domain Bacteria; kingdom Bacillati; phylum Actinomycetota; class Actinomycetes; order Micrococcales; family Micrococcaceae; genus Arthrobacter; species Arthrobacter sp. 01T419. The sequence continues at coordinate 250,070 of NZ_JBFTQF010000005.1, read as the reverse complement.
GAGCACCCGTAGTTGATGTAGCGGCGCTCGGCGAACTGCTGCTGGGCAAGTGGGCCCACATCCGGCGCACGGCGCGCGACCTCGCCGGTCGCCCTGAGGTACACAAGATCGAAGGCCTGACGCATACCGAGCACCGCAAGCGTGTGTTCGGGCAGCTGAAGTACCTCGTCGACAACAACGCCGTGCACCGGGCTTTCCCCACCAGTTTGGGCGGTTCGGACGATCACGGTGGCAACATCGCAGGCTTCGAGGAACTCGTCACCGGCGATCCTTCATTGCAGATCAAGGCCGGCGTCCAGTGGGGGCTGTTTGGTTCCGCCGTCATGCACCTCGGCACCGAGGAACACCACAACAACTGGCTGCCGGGCATCATGAGCCTGGAGATCCCCGGTTGCTTCGCCATGACCGAAACCGGACATGGTTCCGATGTCGCCAGTATCGCGACAACAGCCACCTACGACGAGGCCACACAGGAGTTCGTCATCAACACGCCGTTCCGTGCGGCGTGGAAGGACTACATCGGCAACGCGGCCGTAGACGGCCTGGCCGCCGTCGTGTTCGCCCAATTGGTGACCCGCAATGTGAACCATGGCGTCCACGCGTTTTACGTTCCGCTCAGGGACCCGGACACCAAAGAGTTCCTTCCCGGAATCGGGGGCGAGGATGACGGCGTCAAAGGCGGCCTCAACGGCATCGACAATGGCCGGCTTCACTTCAGCGATGTACGCATCCCCCGCACCAGCCTGCTCAACCGCTACGGCAACGTCTCCCCCGACGGACAATACACGTCCCCGATCGCCAGCCCGGGCCGCCGCTTCTTCACGATGCTCGGCACGCTCGTGCAGGGCCGCGTATCCCTCGACGGCGCCGCAGTCGCCGCGAGCAAGGTGGCCCTGACGACCGCCATCCGGTACGCCACCGAACGGCGTCAGTTCAACGCATCCTCTCCCACTGACGAGGAGGTCCTGCTGGACTACCAGCGCCACCAGCGCCGACTGTTCACCCGGCTTGCCACCACGTTTGCGGCAAGTTTCGCGCACGAACAGTTGCTCGAAAAATTCGACGACGTCTTCTCCGGCCGGCACGACACCGACGCGGACCGCCAAGACCTGGAGACCCTCGCAGCAGCGCTTAAGCCCTTGAGCACCTGGCACGCTCTCGACACCCTCCAGGAATGCCGTGAGGCCTGCGGCGGCGCCGGATTCCTCATCGAAAACCGCTTCGCCTCGCTCCGCGCAGACCTGGATGTCTATGCCACCTTCGAGGGCGACAACACCGTGCTGCTCCAACTCGTCGCGAAGCGCCTGCTGGCCGACTACGCCAAGGAGTTCCGCAATGTGGACTTCGGCGTACTGGCTCGTTTCGTAGCAGCCCAGGCAGCGGACGTCGCGATCAACCGCACCGGGCTCCGGCAGGTGGCACAGTTCGTCGCTGACACGGGATCCGTTCAGAAGGCAGCATTGGCCTTGCGTGACGAAGAAGGCCAGCGCACGCTACTGACCGACCGGGTGCAATCGATGGTGGCGGAGGTCGGTTCGGCGCTCAAGGGCGCGAACAAGCTTCCACAGCACCAGGCCGCCGCCCTTTTCAACCAACACCAAGACGATCTGATCGACGCCGCGCAGGCACACGCCGAACTCTTGCAATGGGAAGCGTTCACGGAAGCCCTCGGCAAGATCAGCGATCCCGGCACGCTTCGCGTGCTGACATGGCTTCGCGATCTCTTTGGCCTCTCGCTCATCGAAAAGCACTTGTCTTGGTACCTCATGAACGGCCGCCTTTCCATGCAGCGCGGGCGCACAGTGGGTGCCTACATCAACCGGCTGCTCGTCAAGATCCGTCCCCACGCGCTGGACCTCGTTGATTCCTTCGGCTACGGTCCGGAGCACCTGCGGGCGGCCATCGCGTCCGGAGCCGAGAAGGAGCGTCAGGACGAAGCCCGTAGCTATTTCCAGGCACAACGAGCCAGTGGCAACGCTCCAGCCGAGGAGAAGACCCTGCTTGCATTGAAGGGAAGGAAGTCCGGCTAGCATCCCGCCGTGGCCGGCCGGTGAACATTTGAGGAATCCTCCTTAACGACGACGGCGCCGCACCCCTCAGCGGGAGTGCGGCGCCCACGTCGTTCTTCCCAAGTGGCTCCAGTTGTCAGGAGGCGATGACCGAACGGTAGACCTCAAGGGTAGTTTCGGTGATCGACTCCCAGGAGAAATGCTGTTCCGCCCGGACGCGGCCGGCGGCACCCATAAGCTTGGCGCGCGCAGGATCGGAGACGACCTCATTGAGGGCCGCGGCAAAATCGGCGACAAACTTCTCGGGATCGAGCGGGGTTCCGGTACCGTCCGTTACCTGCTCTAGCTCCACGAGGAGTCCGGTTTCGCCGTGCTGAACAACCTCGGGGATACCGCCCGTGGCACTAGCAACCACGGCCGCACCGCACGCCATGGCTTCGAGGTTGACGATGCCGAGGGGCTCGTAGATCGACGGGCAGGCAAATGCCGTGGCATGGCTGAGGACCTGGATGAGTTCGTGGCGCGGAAGCATGCGCTCGATCAGCAGCACACCCTCTCGCTTGCTCTGCAGCTCCTCGATAAGCCTGGCCGTTTCTGCGGCGAGTTCGGGCGTATCCGCGGCTCCCAAGCACAACACAAGTTGCACACCCTCCGGCAAGCTGGCAGCGGCCCTCAGGAGGTACGGAACACCCTTTTGGCGCGTGTTGCGCCCAACAAAGACCACACTGGGCTTGTCGGGGTCGATGCCCAGGGCACGAATTGCGTCCTCGCCCTCGTCGGGCTGCCACATGTCGACGTCGATGCCGTTGTGGACCACACGGACCTTGGCGGGGTCAACGTCGGGATAGCTGCGTAGGATGTCCTGCCGCATGCCGTCCGAGACCGCGATGATGGCTGCTGCGGCCTCGTAGGCTGTCTTTTCAACCCAAGAGGACAGAGCGTAGCCCCCGCCCAACTGCTCCGCTTTCCACGGCCGCAGCGGCTCCAGGCTGTGGGCACTGAGCACATGGGGTATTCCATGCAACAGCGACGCCAGGTGGCCGGCCATGTTGGCGTACCAGGTATGGGAATGGACCAGGTCCGCTCCGGCGATGTCCGGCACGATGCGCAAATCCACCCCGAGGGTCTGCAGGGCGGCATTGGCCGTACCCAGATCCTCAGGTGTGGAATAAGACGTCACCTTTGCACCGTGGAAATCCGCATCACGGGGCGCGCCGAAGGCGCGCACCTGCAGATCCACATGTTTTGCCAGGACGCGGCTGAGCTCGGCAACATGCACGCCGGCCCCTCCATAGATTTCGGGTGGAAACTCTTTAGTCACAATGTCTACGCGCACGCTACCTAACGTAGTCCTTCCGGAGTATGTGTTCTAGTGTGAAAGGGTCCGGCAACCCGGGCTTTTTTCGGGGGCTACAAAGACGTACAGGGAGAACAAACACCATGGCGTTGAAGAAAGTATTGTCAATTGTGTTGGCTGGCGGCGAAGGAAACCGCCTTATGCCATTGACGGCAGACAGGGCCAAACCTGCGGTGCCGTTTGCGGGAGGCTATCGTTTGATCGATTTCGCTCTCTCGAATCTGGTCAATTCCGGGTACCTGCAGATCGTGGTGTTGACCCAATACAAGTCGCACAGTCTTGACCGCCACATTTCCGAGACCTGGAGGATGTCCACCCAGCTGGGCAGGTACGTTGCCTCGGTTCCCGCCCAGCAGCGCGTGGGCAAGAGCTGGTTCCTCGGCAGCGCGAATGCCATTTACCAGTCCCTGAACCTGATTCACGACGCCAACCCGGACATCGTGGTGGTGGTCGGAGCGGACCACGTCTACCGCATGGACTTCCAGCAGATGGTTCAACAGCACGTGGCCAGCGGAGCCAAGGCCACAGTTGCGGCCGTCCGGCAGCCGCTGAACATGGCCAACCAGTTTGGCGTGATCGAGGTCGACAAAAACGATCCCCAGAAGATTTCGGCGTTCGTGGAAAAGCCCGCTGAGACCGAAGGCCTTGCCGCCGACCCCACGCAATTCCTTGCCTCCATGGGCAACTACGTCTTTGATGCCGACGCACTGGTGGAAGCACTTCGCATCGATGCTGAGCGCCTGGACACCAAACACGACATGGGCGGCGACATCATCCCCTACTTCGTGTCCCAGGGTGAGGCCGGCGTCTACGACTTCACGCTCAACGACATTCCCGGATCTACCGACCGCGACCGCACCTACTGGCGCGACGTTGGAACCATCGATTCCTTCTACGACGCCCACATGGACCTGATTTCCCCGGTCCCCGTGTTCAACCTGTACAACTCGGAATGGCCCATCTACACCAGGCAGAGCATTTCACCGCCGGCCAAGTTTGTCCGGGGCGACAACAATACGGTCGGCACCGCTTTGGACTCCATCGTGGCCAGTGGCTCGGTGATCTCAGGAGGAATCGTGGAGGGCTCCGTCCTCTCCAACGATGTCTACGTTGGACCGGCCACCAGGATCCAGGACTCGGTGCTGATGGACAAGGTGCGCATCGGTGAAGGCGCCGTGGTCAAGCGAGCCATCATCGACAAGAACGTGAAAGTCCCTGCCGGGGCCGCCATTGGCTTGGACCCCGATCTCGACCGTGCCCGCGGCTTCAAGGTCACCGAATCCGGAATCACCGTACTCGCCAAGGGTCAGGTGGTACCGGAGCCTGACGCTTCCGAGCTCGCCTTGGCAGCCGAGCACCGCCGGTCGGTGCCGGAGGCGATCAAAGCTGCCACGGAGAAGTTCCCCGACATCAGAGACTCCGCGGAGCAGGTTACGAAAATCCAGGCTTCCTCGGTAGAGGTCTGACCCGGAACCCGGACGGCTCCCCGGCCTCCCCGGCGACAGCAGGCATCCAGCCTCAGTCGTCGGGGAGGCTTTGCTGTGCCCGACCCTGTAAAATTGAGCCAATGAGCCCCGCCGATTTGACGCCTGAAGAGATCCAGGCCTGCCTCAAGGTCTTGAATACCATCCACGCCTACGACGAGGAGCACCCGGACTACGTCGCCATCCGTCGTGCCACGGGAAAGATGTTCAAGGCCGTCAAGCGCCATCGCCGGGTCACCAAACGGGACGAGATCGCGGAAGCCGACCGCGCTGTCATCGCACTGACCGCCACCGCAGCCCCGGACAGGATCGACGACGAGACCCGGGGCAACAAGCTGGCTACCTCGGCCACCGGCGAAATCGCCGGCCACCTCATCCGGTCTCGGCCCTGCTACATCTGTAAGCAGCACTACACGCAAGTAGACGCGTTCTACCATCAGTTGTGCCCGGAATGTGCCGCCTTCAGCCACAGTAAGCGCGATGCCCGCACGGACCTCAGCGGACGCCGTGCCCTCCTCACGGGTGGGCGCGCCAAGATCGGCATGTACATCGCCCTGCGCCTGCTCCGCGATGGCGCACACACCACCATTACCACTCGCTTCCCCAAGGACGCGGCGCGCCGCTTTGCCGCCATGGAGGACAGTGCGGACTGGTTGCACCGGCTCAGGATTGTGGGCATCGACCTCCGGGACCCTTCGCAGGTCATGGCGCTCACGGACTCCCTCAACGAAGCCGGCCCACTCGACATCATCATCAACAACGCCGCCCAAACAGTCCGGCGTTCCGGGAATGCGTACAAGCCGCTGGTGGATGCCGAGGACGAGCCACTGCCGGAAGCCTTGCAAGCAGCCAATGGCGGTCCGGAGCTGGTCACATTCGGCCACGCGCACGACAAGCATCCCCTGGCAATCACCCAGAGCGTTACCGAACATCCCGTGCTCGCCGGGGATGCGATTACCTCGCTCGCATTGTCCACGGGGTCCGCCTCGCTGGAGCGAATCGCTACGGGCACCGCGATCGACGCCGGAGGCTTGGTTCCCGACCTTGCGACCATCAACAGCTGGACCCAAGTGGTAGACGAAGTCGATCCATTGGAGATGCTTGAGGTTCAACTCTGCAACGTGACGGCGCCGTTCCTCCTGGTCAGCAGGCTCCGCGGGGCGATGAGGCGCTCCACCGCCCACCGCAAGTACATCGTGAACGTCTCGGCCATGGAGGGGCAGTTCTCCCGCGCATACAAGGGCCCCGGGCACCCGCACACCAACATGGCGAAGGCTGCGTTGAACATGATGACCCGAACTAGCGCACAGGAGATGCTGGACAGCGACGGGATCCTGATGACCGCCGTCGACACCGGGTGGATCACGGACGAACGCCCGCATTACACCAAAGTCCGTCTCATGGAGGAAGGCTTCCACGCACCCCTTGATCTGGTGGATGGAGCGGCTCGTGTCTACGATCCCATCGTCATGGGCGAAAACGGCGAAGACCAGTACGGAGTGTTTCTGAAGGACTATAAGCCCTCCCCCTGGTAAATCCAGAGGGAGGGCCGCGGGCCGGCTAGGTGAGTCGCGTGATCTCGACAGTCACGGTCAGGCCTGAGCCGCCGCCGCCGGACAGGATGCCCTTAAGGGGAGGAACATCCCGGTAGTCACGGCCCCGCGCCACGGTGACGTGGAAATCTCCGGCAGGCTTGTGGTTGGTGGGGTCCCAGCTACGCCATTCGCCGTCCCACCATTCCAACCAAGCATGGGATTGGCCAGCCACCGTTTCGCCGATCTCTGCGGTGGGACGCGGATGGATGTAGCCGGACACGTACCTCGCGGGAATGCCGCAGCTGCGAAGCGATCCGATGGCCAAATGGGCGAGATCCTGGCAGACTCCTTGGCGCTGGTTCCAGGCCTCTTCGGCATTCGTGGTGACACCCGTGGTGCCTTTCACGTAGCTCATTTCGCCGCGCATCCATTCGAAGATCGCCATGGCCGTCTCGTGCGGGTTCTTGTCGGTGACGACTGGGGGAATGATGCCTAAGACTTCGTCACCGGGTCCGCTGAGCTGCGATTGCGGCAGCCAGTCACTGAACTGGTCCCGGATCTCTTCCGAGCCCATCACATCCCAGCCAACAATCTCCTCGTCCAGGGCCACTCGCTCCACCCGATGGACTTCCACAGTGGCGGTGGCCACGACTTCGAGGCGCTCGTGTGGCATTTGCATGTCGAAGGCTGTCACGCGTGTGCCCCAATAATCACGGTAGGTGCTCACGGCAGCTTGCGACGGCGTGATCTTCAGTGAGGATTCAAGGACCACCTGTTGCGGATCGGTCAACGGCGTCATGCGCGCCTCGTTGTATGACAGAGTCACGCGGCGGTTGTACTTGTAAGCCGTTTTGTGGACGATGCTCAGTCGGGTCATGAAACTTCTCCCACCCAGGCAAGTTCATCCGCCTGATTGAAGTACTTACGGGAAATCGCGTCAGAGGCCTGCGTTACCGCCTTCTGCACCCGGTCCATGTGTTCGGGCAGCTCGGACATGAGGTCGTCCGTGCGGTGGAACTCAAGGAAAGTGCGGGCCTGGCCAACGATCCGGCGGGCGTCATTGATGAAGCCCACCCGCTGCGCGGAGGGATCCAACTTGGCGAGGCACTCGTCGGCGTCGCGCAGGGCAAAGACGATGGAGCGTGGGAACAAACGGTCCAACAGGAGGAACTCGGCAGCGTGCTGGTCCCCGAAGGCCGCACGGCGGGTCCGCAGGAACGACTCGTAGGCACCAGCGCAGCGCAGCATGTTCACCCAGGACATTCCTGCGGAGAGGACATCCCGCGTGGACAGCATGCGTGCGGTCATGTCGGCACGTTCGAGCGAGCGGCCCAGGACGAGGAAGAGCCAACTTTCGTCGTGGCTCACCGTAGTGTCCGCGAGGCCCCTGACCATGGCGGTGCGTTCCAGCACCCAGTTGCAGAAACGATACGTACCCACGACGTCTTTACGGTGCTGGTTCAGCCCGTAGTACGTGGTGTTGAGGCTCTCCCACAATGAAGATGACACGGTCTCGCGTGCCCGCCGCGCATTCTCACGCGCAGCCGCCAACGAACCTGCAATGGACGTGGCACTCGTCTTGTCGTAGGCGAGGGCGTGAAGCAGCTCCGGCAAGCCGAATTCCTCACTCTGCGGCCTGGCTCCCATGACAGCAAGGAGTTCCCTCGCCACGCTGCGTTGCTCCTCGAGCGGCAGGTGGTTCAGGCGTTCGAGGTGAACGTCCAGGATTCTGGCCGTCCCGTCGGCCCGCTCCACATAACGGCCGATCCAGAAAAGGGATTCAGCAATACGGCTCAGCATGGGGCTGTGCCTCCTTCGGGTCCTGCGTTGTGACGATGAATGTGTCCTGCTCCGGCATCATGACGTGACGGATCACTGCTGTTGGTCCGATTGGCGGTCCCGCCAGTTGCTTTCGACGGGCCAGACCGAGACCTGTTCACGGACCGTGATGGAGGACCGGGGCAGCTCGACGGCGGGCAGTTGCGGGGAGTCCGAGAGAACCCAGGTGTCCTTGGAGCCACCGCCTTGGGAAGAGTTCACGATCAGCGAACCTTCTTTCAGGGCCACCCGGGTCAGCCCGCCGGGCAGCACCCAGACGTCGTCGCCGTCGTTGACCGCGAACGGACGCAAGTCCACGTGCCGGGGGCCGAAGCGGTCTCCCGAGAGGGTGGGCACGGTAGAAAGCTGCAACACAGGCTGGGCGATCCAGCCGCGCGGATCCGCCAGCACTCGCTTCCGCAAAGCATCCAGTTCGTCCCGTGAAGCATCCGGGCCGATCACCAGGCCCTTGCCCCCGGACCCGTCCACCGGCTTGACCACGAGTTCCTCAAGCCGGTCGAGGACCTGCTCGCGTGCTTCTTTCTCTTCCAGCCGGAAGGTCTCCACATTGGCGATCACCGGCTCTTCGTGGAGGTAGTACCGGATCAGGTCAGGCACATAGGAATAGACCAGCTTGTCATCAGCCACCCCGTTCCCTACGGCGTTTGCGATCGTCACCCCGCCTGCCCGGGCCGCGTTCACCAGTCCAGGACACCCCAGCATGGAATCGGAGCGGAACTGCAAGGGATCCAGGAACTCGTCGTCGATCCGCTTGTAAATCACGTCCACGCGCTGCTCACCGGCGGTGGTGCGCATGTATACCCGGTTTCCGCGGCAGATCAGGTCCCTGCCCTCGACCAGTTCAACGCCCATCAACCCGGCCAACAGGGTGTGTTCGAAATAGGCGCTGTTGAACACCCCGGGGGTCAACACCACCACCGTGGGGTCATCCACCCCGGAGGGCGCCGTCTTGCGCAATGCCGAAAGCAAGCGGCGCGGGTATTCCTCGACCGGACGGATGTGCTGCTGCCCGAACGCCTCCGGCAAACCCTTTGCCATCGCCCGCCGGTTCTCCAACACGTAGGACACCCCGGAAGGGACACGCACGTTGTCCTCGAGCACCCGGAACGTGCCCGCCGCATCACGGACCACGTCGATACCGGACACGTGTACGCGCACGCCGCCCGCCGGCTCGAAACCATGCACTGCCCGGTGGAAATGCGCACTCGTGGTCACCAACGCTCGCGGCACTACACCGTCCGCGACCACCGCCATCCGCCCGTAGACATCGTCCAGGAAAGCTTCCAACGCACGCACGCGCTGTTTGACCCCCCGTTCAAGAACATCCCACTCGTCAGCCGGAATCACCCTCGGAACGATATCCAGCGGGAACGGTCTCTCCTCGCCCGCATAATCGAAGGTCACGCCCCGGTCCAAGAAGGTCCGCGCCATCGACTCGGCACGCGCGCTCACATCGGCAAGCGAAAGCTCGCGGAGTGCGCCGTCCACTTGGCCGTACGATTTTCGGGCAACCGTGCCTGGGGCGAACATTTCGTCGTAGGCGCCGGAACGGGCGGCGGCCTCGGAGTAATCCCGGAATAGCTCTGACATGGGACTCAGACAATCACCTTTTCGATTACGAACGCATTTCGCGCTCTGCATGTTGCGACACCAAGTGTGCACCGGTTCGCATTTCACCGCTTGCATGCATCAAGGTTGACGAATGCACCCCAAGCGTCTTCCGGCATCCGTCTCCCGATGGGGAGCCGGGATTGTCATGGCAGTGGCGGCAACTGGACTTGCGTTCATTGTCCATGCCCTGCTTCCCCCTATCCCTGCCATGACAGCGGCCGTAGCGCTGGGTTTGTTAGCTGCAAATATACCGGGCACGGCGGCATGGGCCGCCGGACGCGCCCGTCCGGGCCTGGACTTCGCCGGCAAGCACCACATGCGGGCAGGCATCGTCCTGTTGGGCTTGAAGGTGAGCGTTGTCGATGGTCTTGACCTTGGCTGGTTTGCGCTTGTCCTGATTGCCGCCGTCGTACTGCTGAGTTTCGCCGGCACGTATGGGCTCGCCCGGTTGGTGAAGCTTCCCCGGGAGGGTGCCCTGCTGATTGCAACGGGCTTCTCTATCTGCGGCGCCTCGGCAATCGGAGCCATGGCCGCGGTGCGCCGCATCAAGCACCAGGACACGGTCTTGCCCGTTGCCTTGGTGACGCTGTGCGGTACGCTCGCCATCGGCGTCCTGCCCCTGCTCATGCACCCTTTGGGGTTGAGCCCGGAACAATTCGGCGCATGGACCGGCGCCTCCGTCCACGACGTCGGTCAAGTCGTCGCGACGGCACAAACCGCCGGTCCGGCGGCGCTGGCGATCGCCGTCGTCGTTAAACTCAGCAGGGTGATCCTTCTGGCTCCCATCGTTGCGGGGGCCGGCCTGACGCAACGATGGTCGATGCGGCGGAAGTCTCGCAACGGCGGTGAGGCGAACGACGACGGCGGCAAGTTTCCGCCGATCGTTCCCCTCTTCGTCCTCGGGTTCATTGCCATGGTGGCCACCCGCTCGCTGGGCTGGCTCAGTCCCGGACTCCTGGAAGCCGCGGGAGGAATCCAGGACATACTGCTCGCCTCCGCTTTGTTCGGGCTAGGCTCAGCGGTGCGCGTCCGCACGCTGTTGCACACCGGGGGCCGCGCCGTGCTGGTTGCCCTGGGCTCCTGGTTCCTCATCGCGTTGCTGGGCCTGGGCGCCGTCTGGCTCATGATTAGATAGCTGGGTGTCGAATCACAATCTGGCGCGCGCCGAGGCCGCTACCCGTTCCGCCCTGATCAGCACCCACAGCTACGACGTCTCCCTCGACATCCGCGAGGCAGCGGATCCCGGCGTGCCGGGGTACACGAGCCGTAGCGTCATCAACTTTTCCGCCGAGCCCGGGTCCTCCACGTTCTTGGATTTCATCCACGGCGGAGTCCACAGCGTCTTCCTCAACGGAAAAGGCCTCGACGTCGCCGAAGTAGTAGACGAAGACAGGATCCGGCTGGAGAATCTCCAGGCCGAAAACCAGGTCACGGTCACTGGAACCGCCCTCTACAGCCGTTCCGGAGAGGGCATGCACCGTTTCGTCGATCCCGCCGACGGAGAGTGTTACCTCTACACGCAATACGAACCGGCGGATGCCAGACGCGTGTTCGCGAATTTCGAGCAGCCGGACCTGAAAGCCGAATTCACTTTCCATGTCATGGCCCCTTCCGGCTGGCAGGTGGCCTCCAACGGCGCCGAGGTCGCTCGGACGCAGCTGACCACCGATCCGGCCACGAGCCGCTGGGACTTCGCCACCACCAAACGGATGTCCACCTACATCACCACTGTGTTGGCCGGTCCCTACTTCCAGGCCACGGACCACTGGAGCAAGACGCTCGACGACGGAAGCAGCCTTGAGGTGCCACTGGCGCTTTATTGCCGCGCATCCATGCAAGAGTCCTTCGATGCCGCTGAACTCTTCCGGTTGACGAAGAACGGCCTGGACTTCTTCAACGAGCTCTTCGATTATCCGTATCCCTGGGGCAAGTACGACCAGGCGTTCGTGCCCGAGTACAACCTTGGTGCCATGGAGAATCCCGGATTGGTCACGTTCACGGAGAAGTACGTCTTCACCTCGCGGGCGACGGATGCCCAGTACCAAGCCCGCGCCAACACCCTCATGCACGAGATGGCCCACATGTGGTTCGGCGACCTCGTGACCATGACCTGGTGGGACGATCTTTGGCTCAAGGAATCCTTCGCTGACTACATGGGCACGCTCGGCGTGGACAGGGCCACGGACTGGGACAGCGCGTGGGTGAATTTCGCGAACAAGCGCAAATCCTGGGCGTACCTGCAGGACCAGTTGCCGACGACGCACCCCATTGTCGCGGACATCCCCGACCTGGAGGCTGCCAAGCAGAACTTCGACGGCATCACCTATGCCAAGGGTGCATCCGTCCTCAAGCAATTGGTTGCCTACGTCGGGTTCGAAGCGTTCATTGACGGCTCGCGACGCTACTTCAGGGATCACGAGTACCGCAACACCACCCTGACCGACCTGCTCGAAGCCCTTGGCGCAGCATCGGGCCGGGACCTTGGAGCGTGGGCCCGCCAGTGGTTGCAGACTTCGGGGATTTCCACCATGACGGCGGAGATCACCGGGGCCAGTGATGTCATGGAGGCAGTCAGCCTGCGCCAGGAATCCGAAGACCCCATCACCGGCAGCCAGGAACACCGCCCCCACCGGCTCCGGATCGGTCTCTACGACTTCGACGGCAGCGGCGAGTTGCTCCGCACCGAGGTCATCGAAACCGACGTCGACGGCGCCGAGACCACCGTGGAGGAACTGGCGGGCAGGCGGCGTCCGGCCCTTCTCCTCGTCAACGACGAAGACCTCAGCTATGCGAAGGTCCGCCTGGATGCGGCGTCTGAGGCAACAGTGCGTTCCGCCTTGGACCGACTCAGTGATCCCATGGCCCGGGCGTTGTGCTGGACAGCCCTCTGGGATTCAGCCCGCGACGCCGTCACGCCGGCGGCGCTGTACGTCGCCGCCGTCGAGCGCTTCGCCCCCGCCGAATCGGGAATCGGCGTGCTGCTGAACGTTTTGGGTAACGCAGTGACCGCCGTCGAACGCTACGTCCCGGCCACGGATCGCGATGCGGTCCGCGGGAGCCTGCTGGAAACAAGTGCTTTGCAGTTGCGTTCGTGCGGTCCAGGTTCGGACCAGCAACTTGCCTGGGCCAGGACTCTCGCCGAGTTGTCCCGCCATGATGGCTCCTACGTTGAGTTCCTCCGGGGCGTCCTTTCGGGGAGCGTCACGGTGGACGGCCTGACGGTGGACTCGGATCTGCGGTGGAGCCTGTGGCAAGCCCTCGCAGCCAATGGAGCGGCCGGGCTGCCGGAACTGGATGCCGAACTTGCCAAGGACCGCACCGCAGCCGGACAGGAAGGCCATGCACTGGCCGCTGCTGCCCGCCCCGATGCCGCAGTCAAGACAGCCGCGTGGGATGCCGCAGTCAGCAACACGACCCTCTCAAACGAGATTCTGAGCGCGACGATCGCAGGTTTCTCCATAGCGCCGTCCGGACTCCTGGATGGGTTCACGGAACCGTACTTCGACTGCTTGGAAAGCGTCTGGGAGTCCAGGAGCATCGAGATCGCCGGCCGGATTGTGCGGGGTCTTTTCCCTTCGGCCCAGGACCTCGCCCCGGGCATGGCTCCGGCGGAACATCCGGTGCTCCGGCGTACCGACGATTGGCTTGCGAACCACCCGGCAGCCCCGCGGGCCCTCCGGCGCATCGTCCTTGAGCAGCGGAGCCATTTGTTCCGCGCCTTAACCGCCCAAGCCGCGGGTTAGGGAACGCGGTGCAGCCATTCCTCGGTACCGAACTTTGACTGCACCCGCTCCCGGGCCGTTGCCAATTCGGCGTCGGTGATGCGGGACTCCGTGGCTCCGTAGCGCTCGGCGAAGACTTCCTGCATGGCCTTGATGATCTCGGTCCGTGCCAGGCCGGTTTGCCTGCGGAGCGGATCCACACGCTTCTTGGCGCTGCGGGTGCCCTTGTCGGAGAGTTTTTCCTTGCCGATGCGCAAGACTTCTACCATCTTGTCGGCGTCGATGTCGTAGCTCATGGTGACGTGGTGCAGCATGCCGCCGTTGGCGAGCCGTTTCTGCGCGGCGCCTCCGATCTTGCCTTGCTCGGTGGCGATGTCATTGAGCGGGACGTAGAAAGCGGTAATGCCCAGTTTTTCCAGCGCGGCCATGACCCACGCGTCCAGGAAGGCATAGGAGTCCGCAAAGCTGATGCCATCCACGAGGCTCTGCGGCACGTAGAGCGAATACGTGATGCAGTTACCTGCCTCCATGAACATGGCTCCCCCACCGCTGATGCGGCGGACCACCGTGATGCCGTGGCGAACGACGCCGTCGGGATCCACCTCGTTGCGGTAAGACTGGAAGCTGCCGATCACCGCTGACGGCTCCTCCCAGTCCCAAAAGCGCAGGGTTGGGTTGCGGAGCCCGGCCCCGACCTGCTCGGTGAGGACCTCGTCCAAGGCTACGTTCAGGTGCGTGGGAAGGACGGACGGCGGGATGAACTCCCATTGGTGGTCTGCCCAGCCGGTGGCCTTGGACAGTGCCCTGCGGACCGCAACGGCGACGGCGTCGGCCGAAAAGCCGAACAGGACGGCGTCGGAAGGCAACGCCGCGGTGACGGCAGCGGATATCTCGGCCGGCGTCGAGCTCTCCGCGAGGCCAGTGAGTGCCTGGTTGATGTCCAGCAGGGCCTCGTCCGGTTCGAGGAAGAAGTCGCCGCTCAATGAGACGCGCGCGAACTGCCCGTCCACCACGTCGAGGTCAACCACCACCAGCTTTCCGCCGGGGACCTTGTACTCGCCATGGAGCAAGGGGTCGTGGTGTTGGAATGCCGCGCTGGAAGTCATGGTGTCCATCCTGCCGGAAAACGCAAAAGCCCGCAGCCGCCGAAGGTACGACGGGTGCGGGCTTTCACAGAAGCTTGGAGGTGAAGTTGATTACTTCTTGCCGCCGAAGCCCTTGAAGCGAGCGTTGAAGCGCTCGACGCGGCCTGCAGAGTCCATGATGCGCTGCTTGCCCGTGTAGAACGGGTGGGACTCCGAGGAGATTTCGACGTCGATGACCGGGTAGGTGTTGCCGTCTTCCCACTCGATGGTCTTGGAAGAAGACACGGTGGACTTGGTCAGGAACTTGACGCCGGAAGCCAGGTCGTTGAAAACAACAGCTTCGTACTTCGGGTGGATATCAGACTTCATAATGGGACCTTTTGTTCACGCAGCTGGATTTTGCCAGCTGCCAGGTATGAATGGATTCGGTCCGCGCACTGAAAACAGGTTCCCGGTGCCGGGCCAACAATCAATCATAGCGGAAACCGCACCTTGCCACGAACCGGCCACATGTGGGTGGCATCACCCCGTTGGGCGCGTCAGCTTCGCGGCCGCAGTTCCCAGAAAGCCACGGCAGAGGCGGCCGCGACGTTGAGCGAGTCGACACCGGCCCGCATGGGGATCTTTACCGCGAGGTCGACGGCGGCGAGCGTCTCCGCGCTCATGCCCGCGCCTTCGGTGCCCAGTACGAGGGCGAGTTTTCCGGGGTCTCGTGCGGCAAGCTCGTCGAGGTCCACTGCGTCGTCGGTCAGCTCCATGGCGGCGACAGTGAAACCCTGTTCCTTGAGGCGTTCAAGATCACCCGGCCAGGACTCCAGCCGTGCCCAGGGAACCTGGAAGACTGTGCCCATGCCCGAATCTAGTTTGTGGGCGACAGATTCTCATCGAGGTTGGTTTCGATGAGGGCTGCCAGCTTGTCCAGCGCCTCTTCACTCCCTGGACCCTCGGCGCGCAGCACCACGGTGTGGCCGTAGCCCGCACCCAGGGTCATGAGGGACAGGATGCTCGAGGCGTCCATGGCTTCGTCCTCGGCAGAGCCGTCCAGGGCGATGGTGACCTCGACGTCTAGGTCAGCGGCCGCTTCGGCGAAGATCGCGGCGGGACGGGCGTGCAGGCCGGAGGCACAGGCGACGACTGCTTTACGTTCGGGCATGGGGTTCTCCTTCAAGAATCTGATTTTCAAATGGGTATGGAAATCTGTTCGGCGGTTACGTCAGGCCGTTGAGGAACGCAGACTGCTTTTCATCCACGGTGAGGATGTAGCCCTCACTCCGGTTGATGAGCATCCGCCCTTCGTTAGGGTCGGAGGCGATCCACACACACTCTCCTGTCGGAGCCGCCATGTCGACGGTTCCGGTCCGGATATGGCCTCCCGCGCGATAGACGCTCACGGCCATACCCTCGGTGCATTCCCATCGCTCGACGACAAAGTGACGGTCCTTCTTCAAAGCCCACTAGTCCCAAGAGTCAGAGGCCCAGCTCGGCCAGGATCGGTAGGCGGGCCCGGACGGCTTCCCGGCCTTCCGCGGCAGTAGCGGCATTCACGGCCAGCTCTGCGTACTCCTGTGCCTCGGCCAGGGTAACGGTTTTCAGCACGGTGCCCACGGCGGCCAGGGAACGGGCCGTCATGGACAGCGTGTTCACGCCCAGACCGGTCAGGACGACGGCGAGTGCCGGGTCCGCCGCGGACTCACCACAGACGCCCACGGCCTTGTCCCCGGCCGCCTTCGCGCCTTCCACGGTCAGCTGCACCAGGCGTAGCACGGCCGGCTGCCAGGGGTCATTGAGACCGGCCAGGGGGCCGAGCATCCGGTCCGCGGCCATCGCGTACTGGGTGAGGTCGTTGGTGCCCAGCGAGGCGAAGCCGACCTCCTGGAGCACGCTGCCGGCGGTCAGCGCCGCAGAGGGCACCTCCACCATGACACCGGGGGTCTTCAGGCCCGCCGCGGCGCAGAGCGAGGCGAAATGCGCGGCCTCCGGCTGGGTGGCGATCATCGGGGCCATGACCCAGACCTCGGCCTCGGTGTCCGCAACCGCCTCCGCGATCGCGGAGAGCTGCCGCTCCAGCACCCCCGGGGTGGTCCAGTCGGTGCGGTAGCCGCGCACGCCCAGGGCGGGGTTCGGCTCGGTGGAATCGGTCAGGAACGGCAGCGGCTTGTCCGCTCCCGCGTCGAGCGTGCGGACCACCACCTTCTTTCCCGGGAACGCGGCGAACACGGCCCGGTAGGCCGCGGCCTGCTCGGCGACGGTCGGTTCGGTGTCCCTCTCCAGGAAGCAGAACTCGGTGCGGAACAGGCCCACACCCTGGGCACCGAGTCCGGCGGCGGCCACCGCGTCCTTGGCCCCGCCCACATTGGCCAGCAGCGGCACCTGGTGACCGTCCGCCGTCGTGCCGGTTCCATCGAAAGTGGCCAGCGTGGCGGCGCTCGCCGCCCACTTGGCGGCGGCCTCGCGCTCCGCGTCACCGGGTTCCGCGACGACGACGCCGGCCGCGCCGTCGACGTACACCTCGGCACCTTCCGGGATCTCGTCGATGCCCGCTGCCGCGACCACGGCGGGCAGGCCGAGGGAGCGCGCGATGATGGCCGTGTGGGACTGGGGGCCGCCGCCGGAAGTGGCCAGGGCCAGGACGACGGAGGTGTCCAGGGTGGCGGTGTCCGCGGGGGCCAGGTCCTCGGCCACGAGGATGAACGGGGTGGCGGAGCTGGGGATGCCCGGCGCGGGAACGCCGCGCAGATGAGCCACCAGGCGGGCGCGGACGTCCAGGACGTCCGTGGCGCGCTCGGCCATGTACCCGCCCAGGGCCTTGAACTGCGCGGCGACGCCCTCGGCGGCCTCCCAGACGGCCCGTTCCACGCCGGTCCCGGCGTTGATGAGCTTGCCGGCAGCCTTCAGGAGCATGGTGTCCTTGGCCATCAGGGCGGTGGCTTCCAGGACTGCCTTGCCGTCCTCGCTGGCGCGCGTGGCCCGCTCCTTGAGTTCGTCATGCACGGCCAGGGCCGCGGCCTTCAGACCCGCGATGGCCTCCGCCGGGTCAGCCCCGGCCGCCAGGGCCTCCCCGGCGCGGGGCTCCGTGAGTGGCTCTGGCATGTGTCGGACGGTGGCGATAACACGGCCCGGATTGACTCCGACCCCCTGGAGCCTTGTGGTTCCTGCTACTTTCAGCGCTATAGCTTCCATCGAAGTTCTCTTTCGTCTGTTCGGTTCAACAGTGCCCCGCGTGCATCAGTGGTGCCGGTTGGTTGAGGGAAGATTGTGACGGTGTCGCCCACCGTGTCATGACTGTCGCTCCGTGGGCATGCCCTCGGCCGCCGAACGCCGCGGGGCACGACGCGTCTGGGCTTTAGCGGTACTCACTCACGTCCGCTACCAGGCGTGACACGTGCAACGCCAGGTATGCCACCTCGTCCCGGGTGGGGCTGGTGTCCAGTCCCATTTCCAGGAGGTACTGGATCTTGGCGGCGCACACCACGGCCTCCGGGTGGCTCTGAATGATCGCGTCCACCAGCACGGAGGACTTCTCGGAGATCTGTTTGCCCGAGGCGACTCGGCTGAACAGGTATCTCAAATGGGTGACGAAGCGTGCCGCGTTCATGGACTGCTGGTCCACGGTGAACCCGAAAGTCTTATCCACCAGCGCGAATGTCTGCGCGATGACACCGGTCATCTGCATGGCCTTCTCCATGCCGGGCGTAGCGAACTGAGCGTTCACGAAGTGCATGGCCAGGGCCACCGCTTCGTCGTCATGCAGCCTCACCCCCAGGGACGCCTCCACCAGGCCCAGCCCCTCGCGTCCGGTGGCCAGCTCTTTCGGGTACAGCTGGGAGACCTCCCAGGCCAGCGGGAACTGGGCAGGGATCCCCTCCTGCAGACGCTCGATGGCGAAGCTGAGGTGATCCGCGAGCGGCACCACCAAGGCTTGGCTGACCCGCAGGTCGAGCCGCTTCTGCGCCAGCGCCGCGACCTCGCCGGCTGCGTTCAGGCAGTCCAAGGGGATGTCATCCAGGAAGCGGGCAAGCCCACCACCGGTGCCCGCAGAGCGGGCCTGTCCTCAGGGGGACAGCGAGTCCCCGCCGGAGGCGATGACGCGCTGGTACCAGAAGAAGCTGTCCTTCCTCACTCGGGCCAGGCCCTTCAGGTCATCCTCCGTGCGGTCCACATAGATGAACCCATACCGCTTGGAGATCCCCTGATGCGTGGACACCAGGTCGATCGCCGTCCACGGGCAATAGCCGAACACGTCCACGCCGTCGCTGATGGCCAGGCGGATCTGTTCCAGGTGCAGCTTCAGGAACTCGATCCTGTAGTCGTCCCGGACCCGCCCGTCCACCAGCTCGTCAAAGGCACCCAGACCGTTCTCGGTGATGATGAGCGGCAGCTGATAGCGATCCCAGAGGCGGCGCATGGTGGTGCGGAACCCCACCGGGTCGATCTCCCAGCCGAAGGGGTTGACGGGCAGATGCTCGTTCTTCACCGCGCGGTAGAGGCCCACCTCTCCGCGCACGATCTGCTGGTCCCCACCCCGCACCTGGATGTCCGAGGAGTCCCCGCGGGACGCACCGACCGTCTGAGTCGAGTAGTAGTTGAACGCGAGGAAGTCCGGCTTGGCCGCAGCCAGTAGCTCCAGATCACCGTTCAGGATCTCCGGTTCCCAGCCCTTGGCGCAGAGGTAGGCCCAGGCCAGATTGTGGTAACTGCCCCGGACGGACAGATCCACATAGAGCAGGTTGCGGATGGCGTCCCAGTCATCTGCCGCGATGATGTCTTCCGGGGCGCAGGTGGCCGGGTAGACGGAGACGATGTTCGGGGCCGGCCCGATCTTCGCCTCCGGCAGGAGCTCGTGGCAGAGCAACATGGCCCGGGCCTGGGCCAGGAACATGTGGTGGTTCTGCTGGTACAGCTCACGCCCCTCCACCTGGCCGCTGCGGCCGGTGGTCCCGATGGCACGTCCGTGCAGGATCATCATGTTCTGCTCGTTGATGGTGAGCCAGTACTTCACCTTGGAGCCGTACTCCTGAAACAGGACCCGGGCGTAACGATCGAAGGCATCGATGGTGGCCCGCTCCGACCAGCCGCCCTTCGCGTCCAGCGCCGCGGGGAGGTCGAAGTGGTACATGGTCACGACGGGCTCGATGCCCTTGGCCAGGAGCTCGTCAATCACCCGATGGTAATGCGCGACGCCGGCCGGGTTCACCTCGCCGTCGCCGTCCGGGATGATCCGGGTCCACGCGATGGAGAAACGGTAGGCGTTCAGTCCCAGTTCGGCGAAGAGTTCCACGTCTCCGGCGTAGCGGTGGTAGTGGTCAGCGGCCACGGTGAAGTCCGTGACGCCGTCCGGCCGGTGCATGTGGATGTCGATCACGGACGGGCCTTTGCCGTCGGCGTCCCAGCCGCCCTCCACCTGATAGGCGGAGGTGGAGGCTCCCCAGAGGAAGTCCCCGGGGAACGAGGTGGGCTGCTCGTGCTGCATTCTGCGGTTCCTTTCGTGGCTTCTTGGTCAGCGTCCGACGACGGCGATCGCCGCGCCTGCCCCCACGGGGCCGCCCTCAAGCTGCTCCACAGGGGCGTTCTTGGGTCCGTTGGTCACGACAACCAGCACGGTGGCCGGGTGACCGGCGGCGCGGATAGCATCCAGATCGGCTGTGACGAGCGGCTGCCCTGCCTCCACACGGGTGCCGCGTTCCAGTGCGCCGTGGAAACCCTCACCCTTCATGGTGACCGTGTCGATGCCCACGTGCACCAGTACGTCCACGCCGTCGTCGGTCTTGATGCCGAAAGCGTGGCCGGTCTTCATGGCCACAGCTACCGTGCCGCTCACCGGGGAGACGATGACGCTCTCGGACGGTTCCACGGCGATGCCCGGGCCCATGGCTCCGGAGGCGAAGACCGGGTCGCTGACGTCGGCCAACGGAACAACTGTGCCGGCGCAGGGCGCTGCCAATTCGATGGTTTCGGTCCTCACCAGAGTTGCTGTGCCACCGGCGACGGCGGCGGTCTCAGTGGCAGCAGAGCGACGGCGGGACGGGGCCGCGTCGTCGTCCGCTGCCGAGGCCGTTTCGACGGCGGGCTTTTCGAACTTGAACGAGAGGGCAAAGGTCAGCACGGCGGAGACGAGGGCGGAGATGACCAGGGCGATGATGATGTTGATCATGTTCACTAGCGTGTTGTCACCGATGTAGAGCAGAACGGCGGGCAGGCCGGAGGAGCCGGTGGCAAAGCGGTGCGTCTGGGTCAATCCCGCGTACAGGCCGCCCGCGCCACCGCCGATCATGGCGGCGATGAGCGGGTAGCGCTTGGGCAGGGCGATACCGTAGAGAATCGGTTCGGTGATACCCATGAGCCCGGTGATACCGCCTGCGGTAGCAATCTGACGCGTCTTCTTGTCCTTGGTTCGGAAAGCGACGACCAGGGACGCAGCACCCATGGCGATATTGGAGACCAGGGCACCGGGGCCGAAGATGCTTTCCTTGCCGGTCTGGGCCAGCTGAACGACACCGAGCGGGGCGATGCCGTTGTGCAGGCCGAACATGACCATGACCGGAAGTGTCGCACCGACCAACAAGGCCGGTGCCCAGGCGGCGTTGGTGCTGAGGAAGGTGAAGAACGAGCCCAGGTAGCCGCTGAGGATGCTGCCAATGGGTCCGAGGACGCCGAGGGCCAGAGTGCCCATGATGAGGAAGGTCAGCATGGGGACGAACACCAGGTTTACGGACTTCGGGATTACCCGGGTCAAACTGCGCTCCACGTAGTACTGGGCGAAGATGACCAGGATGATCGGGATGACCGCGCCCGAGTAGTTCACCAGCGGGAAGGGTAGGATCTCGAAGAAGCTGACCGGCTCTTTCTTTGTCACCAGGGCGACCCAGTTGGGGTGCAGCATCATGGCGGCGACCGCGGCGGCCAGGATGGGGCTGATTTTCAGCTTCTGTGCCGCGCTGAACGCCAGGAGCACGGGCAGGAAGTAGAATACCGCATCTGCGAAGAGATTCACCAGCGCGTAGGTCTGGGATCCGGTGTTCACCACCTTCAGGACAACCAGCAGGGCAAGGAGGGCCTTGACCATACCAGCGCCGGACAGGGCCGGGATGAGGGGCTGGAAGACGCTGGAGACGAACTCGATGACCGCGGATCCGATGTTCTTGCGCTTGTCCTTGGCTTCGCCGTCGGCGTCCTTGGCGTTCGCAGACAGATCGCCGAGCTCGCGCTCCAGTTCGTCGAACACGTCCTTGACGTGCATGCCGACCACCACTTGGAAGACCCCGCCCTTGGAGAGGGTTTTTGCGATGCCTTCAGTGGCATTCAGCTCGTCCAGCGCGACGGCGGATTCATCCTTGAGGGCGAAACGAAGCCGGGTCTGGCAGTGGTAGGCCTCGGTGATGTTGGCTTTGCCGCCAACCAGCCGCACGATGTCTGCGGCTAAGGGAGCGTATTGCTTGCTCATGATTTCCTCGCGTTCTCAGATCCGCCCTTCATTGGGCGGAGGTGTGAGGCAACACGGCTTGAGCTGTTTCAGATAATCCTGGTTCAGGGCACAAAAAAGACCCAAGCCGGTTGACCGATGAAGGTCGCAGAGCTTGAGCCTTGCCTCGCCCGAAGCGAGTTACATACCCAGGTCTCGAAAGAACCAGAAACCATCATGTCAGGTGATATGAGTCACGTCAAGCCGTCCAGATCGCTGGGCGATCAGGATACGTACCGGCGTCACCGATCGGGTGTCCCTCATGACCCACAGTGCAGCGGGCGCAAGGCGTGGTGATCGGCTCGAACTTGCTTGGCTCCGTCACCTCAAGTGGCGTTCCTCGAGCTGCTGCGGGGTCCACGCGGTCATG
Source organism: Arthrobacter sp. 01T419 (assembly GCF_056398865.1). NCBI lineage: Bacteria > Bacillati > Actinomycetota > Actinomycetes > Micrococcales > Micrococcaceae > Arthrobacter > Arthrobacter sp. 01T419. The sequence goes on along the minus strand of NZ_JBFTQF010000005.1, from coordinate 227,599 downwards.
CAAACCATCTCCACCGCGGCACGGACCGCGGCAGCTGCCTTGTCGTCGTCGATGAACCAGGTGCCCAGGCCGAGCTTGGGAATCTCGACCCCGTTGGCCAGGTTGTAGCTCTCGTTTAGGATGCTCATGCCTTCTCTCCGTTCTTCTGTAGTTCTCCGTATACTTCGTCGGTGACGGGCTCGAGCCATTCGTTGCTGACGTTCTCGCCCGGGGTGATGAAGGCGAGGTGGGAGAACCACGAGTCGACCTTCGCGCCGTGCCAGTGTTTCGTCCCGGCCGGGACGTGGATCACCGTTCCCGGCTCCAGGCTGACGGGGTCCTGGCCCTCGGCCTGGTACCAGCCGCTGCCCGCCGTGCAGAGCAGGATCTGGTCACCGCCGCCAGCGGTGCCGTGGTGGATGTGCCAGTTGTTGCGGCATCCCGGCTCGAAGGAGACGTTGCTGACGGGAACATCCCCGCCGGCGAGCGGGGCCAGGTAGCTCTGGCCGATGAAGTACTGCGCGAAGGCGTCGTTGGGAGCTCCGAGCGGGAAGATCTGCTTGAAGTTGTTGTCAGTCATTCTGCTTTTCCTTTTGTCGTGATCAGTGGTTGACGTACGCCATGTGCTCGGCGTTGTAGCGGTCGCCGCGTACTCCGATGCGCTGGGCGAGGCTGTCGAGGTCGGAGCGCTCGTCCGCGGAGAGGGCGAGCTGGGTGGCCGTTGCATTCTCTCGGATGCGCTCGATACGTCGAGTGCCGGGAATCGGTACGATCCACGGCTGCTGCGCCAGCAACCAGGCCAAGGCGATCTGGCTCGGCGTCGAGCCCTTTGACTCGGCCAGGCTCTTGACGTGGTCAACGAGCTTCTGGTTCGCGGCGAGATTCTCAGCCTCGAACCGCGGAACACGCCGACGGATGTCGCCCTCGGTGAACGCTGTGGATGCGTCGACGGTGCCAGTGAGGAAGCCCTTGCCGAGCGGGCTGAACGGTACGAAGCCAATGCCGAGCTCCGCCAGGGTCGGCAGCACCTCCGCCTCGGGATCCCGTGTCCAGAGCGAGTACTCACTCTGGACCGCGGTGACCGGGTGCACGGCATGAGCGCGGCGGACTGTGGCGGCGGAGGCCTCGGAGAGGCCGAAGTGCTTGACCTTGCCCTCGGCGATGAGCTCGCCGACAGCACCGGCGACGTCTTCGATGGGCACGTGGGGGTCGACGCGGTGTTGGTAGAACAGGTCGATCACGTCCGTGCGCAGCCGTTTTAGCGACGCGTCGGCGACGCGGCGGATCTGCTCGGGCCGGCTGTCCAAGCCGACCATCCTGCCGTCCCGAATGTCCCAGCCGAACTTGGTGGCAATCACGACCCGATCGCGGATCGGCTCAAGCGCCTCACCGACGAGCTCCTCGTTTGCGTACGGCCCGTAGACCTCTGCCGTGTCGAAAAACGTCACGCCCTCGTCGACGGCCGAGCGCAGCACAGAGATCATCTCGTCGCGATCGCCGGGATTGGGTCCGTAGCTCTGGGACATACCCATTGCGCCGAGCCCGATCGCGGAGACCTCGAGGCCCTGGCCAAGTGTTCTGATGTGCATGATCAGTCCTTCGTAGTAGTGGGGTCATCGAGCAGGTGGCGCGACAGCGACGCGGTCACAGTGGCGGCGAGGCTCGCCAACAGCTGGAGCCGTTGCTCGCTCGGCGAACCGGACTCGGCGGTGTAGATGAGGAACGAAAGCCCCGGCTCGGCGGTCAGCTCCAAACCCTCATACGTCAGGGTGAGGTCGCCGACCTCGTGATGGTGAAAATCCTTTGTACCCGAGCCGTGGCGGCGGACGTTGTGCGTACCCCACCGCATACGGAACGCATCGCTGCAGGTGGAGAGTTCACCGACCAGGTCATGCAACTGCTTGTCACGAGGATCATGACCGGCCTCCGTGCGCAAGATCGCCACGGTGACGTCTGCGGCCGCCTCCCAGTCCGGGTAGAAGGACTTGGCGCGCTCGTCGAGGAAGCAGTACCGGGCGAGGTTCCCCTGCCCGGGTCCGTCGAAGACTTCATCGTAGAATGCGCGGCCCAGGGCATTGGCCGCCAAGATGTCCATCCGCCCGTTGCGTACGAATGCCGGGCCGTTCACGATGACGTCCAGCGCACGGGTCAGGCTATCCCGGGCCACCCACGTCTTCGGCTTGCGCCGGCGCACGGGCTGCGCGCCCCCGTTTGCCGCTCGCGCGAGATCAAAAAGGTGCTCGCGCTCGGCATCGTCGAGCTGCAGAGCTCGTGCAACCGACTCCAGCACAGAGTCTGACACTCCTATGAGGTTCCCCCGCTCGATCTTGGCGTAATACTCCGGGCTCACGTCCGCGAGCATCGCGACCTCGCCCCGCCTCAAGCCCGCCACGCGACGGTGCCCCGAGACCGCCAGTCCAGCCTGCTCGGGGCTGAGATTCGCCCGACGGGACATGAGGAACTCCCGTGCTTCGTCTCTGGTATCCATGCAGACAACGTTATTTCGGCGACCGCTTCGGAGGGAGTCCCCACTGGTACACCCTTCACTGGAGACTCCCTCCCCTGCCGCCTTTGCGATGGACTGGACTCGTTAAATCAACGACGAAGGAGTAAGACCATGAGCGCCAAAGAGCGGAACACTGGCTGGAGCGGTGGGAAGAACGCCTTCGGCGACTTCGCGCCCGGAATGGTCCACTACACCGACAAAGTCCTCTTCGACGAGGTCTGGGAACGTACGGACCTGCACAAGCGCGATCGCAGCCTGATCACCGTCGCGGCGCTGACCGCCCTGGGCAAGATGGACCAGCTGAAATTCCACCTCGGCTTCGCCCGCCAGAACGGAGTCACCGCGGACGAGCTGAAGGAGGCCCTCCTGCACTTGGCGTTCTACTCCGGTTGGCCCAACGGTATGGGCGCGATGAGTGTATTGAAGGGCATCATCGAGGAAGAGAGCTGAGCGTTTACAGCTTCTTTGTACGACCAGACTGGACCCGTTGAGTGGCGATCTGGGCGGACAGGCCCGCAGACGCGCGCCTGATGACAAACCGACAGGTGCCCGTTCCGACTCGATCGGAGAAGAACCTGCTGCACCCCAGAATTGTCCCAAGGAGACATGATGAATGATCCGCACACACCAATACGGCGCAGCCCCCGTGGGCAGGCCATGGCCCCGCCAATGATGCCGATTCGGGCCGAGGCCTTCGACGACCCACACGCCACCGTCCTGCACTGGCTCGGCATGGCGGGATTTCTGATCAACTCCCGAGGGACCTTGCTGGCCGTCGACCCACTGCTCCAGGACTTCGACATGCCCGTGCTCATCGACTTCCCGCTCCAGGCAGTAGACGTCCCCCGACTCGACGGGATACTGGTCACTCACGCGGACAATGATCACTTCAGCGTGCCGACATGTACGGCCCTGAAAGAAGTCACGCAACGGTTCCACTCAACCCGTTTCGTCTCCGAGCTGATGCAGGAACTGGGCATGTCCGCCGACGGCCACGGCGTCGGCGATGCCTTCTCCGTTGGTGGGGTCCGGGTCACGGTCACACCTGCCGACCACGCCTGGCAGAATGCCGCTCCCCAGCCCGGGCAGCGGACCTTCCGAGATGAGGACTCCTGCGGCTTCTGGATCGAGACCCTCGACGGCGCGATCTGGGCACCAGGGGATTCACGGCTGATCCGCGAACACCACCTGACCATGCCGCCACCCGACGCGCTGTTGTTCGACTTCTCCGACAGCGAGTGGCACTTCACCTTCGACGGCGCGGTCGAGATGGCCAATGCCTACCCGGACACGGACCTTCTCCTGCACCACTGGGGCTCGGTGGACTCCCCCGATTTCCCCCCGTTCAACGCCGACCCAGACACACTCCGGGACGCCGTGGTCAACCCCAAGCGCATCCGTGTACTCGCACCGGGCGAGCCTTTCCGGCTTGGCGGGGCGCCCGCCCGGACACGACGCAATCAGCGGTTGACGTAATCGAGGTGGGCGGCCGTGACGGTTGCCGCTGCCATTTCTGTGCTCGTCAGCGGATTCAGGATCCAGGCCTCATTCCGACGATCGCCAGCCTCGTTGAAGCCTGGCGCAACCGGCAACCACTGCCCAGCCCATGGAGCGGTAGTTCGCGCAAGGCGAAGTCTCAGGGGGCGCGCATCCAGATCCGTGAATGTGAACATTGGTGGTCACAAACTATTGGCCGCAGATGGGTAATGGAAATGGCTTTGAACTGCAGAAATGCGCGAAATCGGTCGATTTTGACCCATATCGACCTATGCACATTACTAACCAGATACCGCGGCCAGATGAGTCCAACCGCCGGGACGTTCTGGCTCGGGTCGAATCAGACATTCGCGCCACGCTATCTCGTCGCATAGAACGCAACCGCTGACGAGGCGGCGACGTTGAGGGAGTCGACGCCGTTCATCATCGGAATCGTCACGCGCGCATCGAGCAATTGCTCGGTCTCAGGCCTCAGCCCATCACCTTCGGTACCGAAGACCAACACCAGATTTTGATGATCCTGATCCACCAGCTCATCAAGAGTGATGGCTCCCTCCCCCAGAGACATGCCCGCTACAAAGTAGCCCGCCTCTTTCAGCTGTTCGATACTGGCCGGCCACGGGTCGATCCTCGTCCACGGAACCTGGAAAACGGTGCCCATACTGACTCTGATCGAGCGCCGGTACAACGGATCGGCACACTGCGGCGTCACCAGCACAGCATCGACACCAATCGCCGCCGCTGACCTAAAAATGGCACCAACGTTCGTATGGTCCGTCAGATTCTCCAAGACCGCGATCCTCGACCGATGCGGTTTTTTGGAACACCTCACATTCGTGTGGTCGACGACGCCCTCCAATACCGCCACGCGGTGGGCGCCGGCCAGGAGTTCTTCGAGGGGCATCGGAGCCGGGCGATGCATGGCTGCCATGGCGCCGCGGTGCAAGTGGAATCCCGTGATTTCCTCAAGCAGGGAAGCCTTGCCGATGTAGACCGGGACTTCCGGAAACTGTTGGAATATGTCGTCGAGATCTTTCAACCACTTATCCGCGAGGAAGAAGGAACGTGGCTTGTGTCCGGCCGCGAGGGCCCGTCGAAGCACCCGCGACGACTCGGCAATGTACATGCCCTCCGCGGGCTCGCGGAGCCTGCGGAGATGAACGTCCGTCAGTTGTGTGTAGTCGGCAACCCGCGGGTCGTCAGCGGTTTCGAGATAGTGGAAAGTCACAGGGTCCTATTTCAGCAGGTTGGCGATCATGAAGCCGAGCGCCACGATGCCAAGCGCGAAGATCACGATGCGCAGCGCGAGGGGCTTCAGGCGTCGTCCCACTTTGGAGCCCACGAGGCCGCCGATCAAGGAACTGACCGCAATGACTGCCACGACCGGCCATTCGATCCGGCCAAAGGCAAACAGGAGGTAGGAGCATGCTGCTACCACGTTGACGGCCAACACCAGGATGTTCTTCATCGCGTTGGCGTTCTGGATGGTGCCCGTCATGAAAACACCCAGAATGCCGACCAGCAGGATTCCTTGGGCAGCCACGAAGTAGCCACCGTAGATTCCGGCCAGGAACACCAGGACCACGAGGATCACGGTGTGCCGCTTGTCGTGGATGGCATGCTCCGGGTTGCCAGCCCGGTCCTGGACCCACCGCTGGAGTTTGGGTTGGAAGAGCACCATAAGCAGCGCGACGACGATCAAGATGGGAGCGGCGTAGTAGAAAACCTTCTCTGGGAGGTGAAGCAACAGCCAGGCACCCGTGATGCCGCCAAGAAGCGACGCAGGCAGGAGCCGCAGAAGTTGCCGGCCCCTGCCCCTGAGCTCATGCCTGTAGCCCCAGGACCCGGTGACGTTGCCCGCCACAAGCCCCATGGCGTTGCTGATGGTTGCGGTGACGGGCGCGTAGCCCAGGGCGATGAGGACCGGGAACGTCACCAGCGTGCCCGAGCCGACCACGCTGTTGATGGTTCCGGCCCAGAGCCCCGCGAAAAAGATCAGGATGCCGCTAAGGATCTCCACTGTTTCTCGGTGCCCGGGCCTAGCGGCGGGCGGTGGCCGTGTAGCGGCCCGAGTTCTCGGTTACGTCCAGCGGCAGGCCGAAGGTGTTGCTGAGGTGCTCTGCGGTCAAGACTTCTTCGATGGGGCCCGCGGCGACCACTCCGCCGTCGCGAAGCAGCATGGCGTGGGTGAATCCCGGAGGAACCTCTTCCAAGTGATGCGTCACGAGAACCATTGCGGGGGCGTCTTCATCGAGGGCGAGTTCGCCGAGTTTGTGGACGAGCTCTTCGCGTCCGCCAAGGTCCAGGCCGGCGGCAGGCTCGTCGAGCAGAAGAAGCTCAGGATCGGTCATGAGGGCCCGGGCGATTTGCACGCGCTTACGTTCGCCCTCGGAAAGCGAGGCGAACGGACGGTTCAGGAGCGGTCCCATGCCCCATTCGTTGAGGAGGCCAAAGGCGCGGCGCTCGTCGTCGCGCTCGTATCCCTCGCGCCAGCGGCCGGTCACCCCATAGGCGGCAGTGACCACAACGTTGAGTACGTTTTCATGTTCCGGGATCTGGGTGGCGAGTGCCGCGGAGGAAAGGCCAATGCGCGGGCGGAGCTCAAAGACGTCCACCCGGCCCAGCGTCTCGTCAAGGATCCCCGCTTTTCCGCTGGTGGGATGCATCCGCGCGGCGGCTATCTGCAGCAGAGTGGTCTTGCCGGCACCGTTGGGGCCGAGGATGACCCAGCGTTCGCCTTCATTGACCTGCCAGTCAACCTTGTCCAGCAGGGTCTTGGTACCTCGGACAACGCTGACGGAAGCCAATTCAAGAACATCACTCATAGGAGTAGACACTAGGACAAAAATGGGGGCGATAGATAACCGAAACTTCGGTCGCACTGTTTGCGCGCCGCACTGGAAGAAACAGGAATTCGGGTGGGGGTTCTGCGCTGGCTAAGATTGCAGCCATGAGTTCGAACTTGACCGCGGTCAGCTATGGCGTGAATTTGTCCCCTTCGGAGCTTGAGCACCTGCGCAAGGTGCTGTCGGGTTCCGGGGCTTCCTTCACGTCCGAGTCACGTTCGGGGGACGATCGCTTTGGGGTCTACACCCTCGGCCTGGCCGTTGACGGGGCAACTGCCGCCGACTTGTCCGGCCTCCGGCGCCGGATCGCCGACGCCGCGGCTCCCGGCATGGACACTGCGATCGTCGCCGATGCCCTGCGCGACGCTTCACGCAAGTTCCTGATCATGGATGTCGACTCCACGCTGATCCAGCAGGAAGTCATCGAACTGCTTGCTGCACACGCCGGCAAGCGCGAGGAAGTAACAGCCGTTACCGAGGCCGCAATGCGAGGCGAACTGGACTTCGCGCAGAGCCTCCACGCCCGCGTGGCAGTGCTCGCAGGCCTGCCGGCCGCCGTCGTCGACGCCGTCCGTGCCGAGGTGCGCCTGAGCGAGGGTGCGGCGGAACTCGTTGCTGCTTTCAAAGCCGCGGGCCACGCGGTGGCGGTGGTGTCAGGTGGCTTCAACCAGATCCTGAAGCCGATCGCGGAGGAACTTGGGCTGGACTACTGGATCGCAAATGAACTCGAAATCGTTGATGGCGTCCTCACGGGCAAGGTGCTCGGCGACGTCATCGACCGCGCAGCCAAGGAGAAATACCTCCGCGAGTGGGCAGCTGCCGAGGGGATCGATCTGGAGCACACCATCGCCGTGGGCGACGGCGCGAACGACCTCGACATGTTGGAGGCAGCTGGGATCGGCGTCGCGTTCAACGCCAAGCCTGCCGTTCGGGCGGTAGCCGATGCCGCCATCAACATGCCATATCTGGACGCGGTCCGGCATATCGCCGGCGTCTAGCTGGAATTCACGCAACTCAGAAGCAACACTGAAGTGGCCCGGGACTGAGCAATTCAGCCAGTCCCGGGCCGCTTCTTCATGCGGAAAAGGCTAGGCGCTCTTGCCGAAGTAGTCGGCGCCGCCCACGTATTCGGTGTGGCCGCTCTCGACGTCGGCAGTCACCATCTTGGCAACCTCGGCGGCGAATTCCTCCACGGAGTACAGCTTGCCGGCCTCGGCGCGGCGGGCCTCAATGGCGCCCGGGTTGGAGCGGTCCAGCAAAGTGGCCGTGACGGTGCCCTCGATCATGTCGCCGGAAACCACCACGAGGGAGATGCCTTTCTCGGCGAGGTTCGGGAGAAGTCCGCGCAACGCGTCCTCACCGGCGCGCTTGCTACGGGCGACCGGTTCGTACTCGGGCATTGTGGGCACGGTCTCGACGAAATGTGCCTGATGGCTCGTGACGAAGACCACGCGGGAACCTTCCGGCATCAGCGGAATTGCCGCGTTGAGCATGTTGATCTGGGCATCGCGGTTCAACTTGAGGGCGTAGTCCTCTTCCATGCCGGATTCCATGCCACCGGAGGCGTTGAGCACCAAGATGTTCAGCGAACCGAATTCCTCCATGGCGGCGCTGGCCAGAGACTGGACGCCTTCCTGCGTGGTCAGGTCCGCCCCAACGGCGACAGCACGGCCGCCGGCCGCTTGGATATCGCCCACTACCTTGTTGGCCCGCGGGGCCTTCTGCCGGTAGTTGACGACGACCGCAGCGCCCTCGCCGGCCAGGATCTTGGCTACTTCAGCGCCGATGCCGCGTGAAGAACCGGTGACGATTGCCGTCTTGTTGTCCAGCAGTCCCATTCGTGCTCCTTTATTTAAAACGTCCAACTTGTTCAAAACATCCAAGTTCTCATAGTCCCGAGTCAATCATGCCAGCGGGCTTCATCGTTCCATCTGTGGATTCCCCACAAAGAACGGATGGGCGATTTTTTCGGTTTCGCCCACGCGCCTCGCTCCGCGAAGGGAAGCGCCTAGTGGCCCATCCCCAGGCCGCCATCGACCGGGATGACAGCACCGGAAATGTAAGCAGCCTCGTCACTTGCAAGCCACCGGACCACGTTGGCCACCTCGGACGCTTCGGCGAAGCGTCCGGCCGGAACACTGGCCAAGTACGCCTTCTGGGTATCTTCGGGAAGCTCGGCGGTCATGTCAGTGTTGATGAAGCCGGGGGCCACCACGTTTGCCGTGATGCCGCGACTGCCAAGTTCGCGGGTCAGGGAACGGGCGATGCCCACCATGCCCGCCTTCGAAGCCGAGTAGTTGATCTGGCCCGGGGCGCCGTAAAGACCCGAGACGGAGGAGATCAACACAACGCGTCCCTTGCGAAGGCGGATCATGCCTTTGGAAGCCCGTTTGATGACGCGGAAGGCACCAGTCAGGTTGGTGTCGATGACCGAGGTGAAGTCGTCTTCGCTCATGCGCAAGAGAAGCGTGTCCTTGGTGATCCCGGCGTTGGCCACCAAGACTTCAACCGGACCGTGGGCAGCCTCAACTTCCTTGAATGCCGCGTCAAGTGAAGCCTCGTCCGTCACATCGGCTTTGACGCCAAGGATCCCTTCGGGAAGGGGCGTTTCACTGCGGTATGTCACCGCAACCTTGTCGCCGTTGGCCAGGAATGACTCTGCGATAGCTAGGCCGATGCCGCGGTTTCCGCCCGTGATGAGGACACTGCGGGCGGTTGATACTGCTTCAGACATGCTGTTCTCCAGAGTTCCGCGGCAGCACGGTGCCGCTTGAAAAAGGGTGATTTCCTGGATCGATCTTAGCCGCCGGCAGCCGGTAGCCGCGGGTTGTTGCCCTCGGCGCGGTTTGGGTGGCCCGTTCCTTGGTGAGAGAATTGAGAGAAGCCGTTGGAGCGTGATGAATCAGCCGTGACAAGAGATAGCAGTCCCCTGCAGCAGGCGCCCGGGGACCCGGACGCCGTTTCAGGTGACCCCGTAGTGCACAGCATTACCGATGCCGCTGCCGCCCATTCGGACGACATGCGCGAACGAATGATCAAGTATGCCGTGGCCATGGGCATCCGCATGGTATGCATCATCCTCATTTTCGTAGTTGACGGCTGGTTCAAGATCATCGCCGTAGCGGGAGCCGTGTTCCTGCCTTGGATTGCCGTGGTGATCGCCAATGGCAGCGACAAAGCCGAAGTCCACAGCGATGCCTTGCTGGACTACGTCCCGGCAATCGAGCTGGAAGCGTCGGCTGAAGAAGGCCCGGAGCCCGCGGCGCCCGTGACGGTCCTGGAGGGCGAACTCATCGACGACGACGCCGCGCACCGGGACTCCCACCCGGAAACTGAAGACATCGCAGGCGGCGCCAAGCTCAAATACCCGCACAGCGGGGAAGAACAGGCGGCATCATGAACATCTTCTCAATGAGCGGCCTTGCCCTGGAGAATGAGCAGCAAGCTGGTCATCGCGAGTCACCCGCGGCTGTGTGCTCGCGCAAGGCCTGCCGCGCAGAGGCCACGTGGCAGCTCTTGTGGAACAACCCACGGATCCATACCCCCGATCGCCGCAAGGTATGGCTTTCCTGCCAGGAACACCGGGAATGGCTCGAGGACTACCTGCAGACCCGCGGCCTGTGGAAAGAGACAATACCTTTCGCGAAGACCACAGACCCAGGCGAGGTCCGCTGAATGTACCGCTTTCTTTTTTCCAGCAAGTGGCTGGGCTACTTCGTCCTGGCCGTGATCTTCGCGGCGGGCTGCGTTTTCCTGGGCCGCTGGCAAATGGACCGCCGGGCCGAAACGCTGGCGGAGATCAACCGTGTCGTCAGTAACTATTCGGCCACTCCCCTTCCGTTCTCCGCCGCCAAGGCGGAGTTCCAGGCGTTGGACCCGGAGCGGGAATGGACACAGGTGGAACTGCGCGGAAGCTATGACGTGGCCGGCCAACGCGTCGTCCGTAACCGCCCCCTCAACGGCCAGCCCGGATACGAGGTAGTGGTCCCCTTCCGCTTGACGAGCGGCGAAGCCGTGGTGGTTGACCGCGGGTGGCTCCCCATCGGAAACAAGACTCCCGGTCACCCTGACAGCATCCCGGCCCCGCCGGCCGGCGAGGTCACCGTCGTCGCGCGATTGAAGGCCTCGGAACAGAAACTGGACCGCGGCGCCGTCGACGGCCAACTCGCGTCCATCGACCTGCCCTCCTACGCCGTAGAACTCGGCTACCCCATCATGACCGGGGCGTATGGACAGCTGGCCACGGAATCGCCTGCTGTCCAGCCGATGCCCGCACCGTTCCCCAAGCCCGCCACGGACGAAGGCACCCACCTGTCCTATTCCTTGCAGTGGTTTGCCTTCGGCGTGCTGATGTTCGTCGGGTTCGGCTATGCGGCGAGGCAGCAGGCCCGCAATGCCCGGATTGATGCCGAGGACGAGGACGAAGAAATCAGTGCGACGCCTCGTCGCAAGGCTCCCGCGCCGCGGAAGTCAAAGCGGCCGACGGCCGAAGAAGAGGAAGACGCAATCCTGGATGCGCAAGGCTACTGAGGTGGTCCCGGCCCCCGTCCTGAACGTGAAGTCGGCGCTGACTGCGGCAGGCGCCCTGGACACGGTGCTCACTTTTGACGATGACGTCCCGACGGCGATCGCCGCAGCTTCCCTCTTGGGCTGCGACGTCGCAGCGATAGCCAACAGCCTGGTCTTCGAGCTCGACGGCGCACCCCTGCTGATTCTCGCGAGCGGAGCCGCGAAGGTGGACACGGCCCTGGTGGCAGCGGCTTTGGGCGCCGCCAGGATCCGCCGGGCCACCCCGGACTTCGTCCTGGAACACACGGGCCAGGCCGTGGGAGGCGTGGCTCCCGTTGGCCACCCACAGCCCATACGCACCATCCTCGACATATCCCTCCAGGAGCATCCGCTTCTTTGGGCAGGCGCGGGCGACCATCACTCGATGTTCTCCATCAGCTACAGCGAACTGCAACGGATTACGGCCGCACAGCCCTTGCGGGTCCGCTAAGCGGCAGGTCCGCTGAGCGGCAGGTCCTGAGCTACAGGTCCGCCGGGCGGTTGATCCGACGCCGTCCGGGGCTAGGCTGGTGAGCATGGCTGAATACACCTACGTCACGTACATCGAAGGAACCCCGGACCGGATTTGGACGGCGCTGACGGATGCCGCTCAGACCGCCGAGTACTGGGGCCACGCCAATGTCTCGGACTGGAAAGCAGGTTCACGCTGGGAGCACCAGCGCACAGATGGCTCCGGGACGGCCGACGTCGTGGGAACCATCCTGGAAGCAACGCCGCCGATGCGCCTCGTCAACACGTGGGAGGATCCCACTGTCCCAGAGGTGGTGAAGCCCGACGTGGTCACCTTCACCATCGAGTCACACGACGGCATTGCCAGGCTCACCGTCCACCACAGGAACATCGCCGACGAGGAGCAGCTAGCCATTGCAAGCCGAGGCTGGTCGGCCGTCCTCTCCAACCTGAAAAGCTACATCGAACTGGGCCGGCCCCTTGCCTCTGTGCCGTGGGAAATGCCCTAAGACTGCCCTCTAAGCGAGGGTGATGAGGTCCAGGTAATCTTCGTTCCAGTGGTCCTCGACGCCGTCCGGGAGCAGCACCACGCGTTCCGGATTGAGCGCCTCCACGGCGCCTTCATCGTGGCTGACAAGCACGACGGCGCCCGAATAGTTTCGCAACGCGCCCAGGATCTCGGCGCGGCTGGCAGGGTCAAGGTTGTTGGTGGGCTCGTCCAGGAGCAGTACGTTCGCGCTCGAGGCCACGATCGTGGCGAGGGCCAGTCGCGTCTTCTCCCCACCGGAAAGGACACCCGCTGGCTTGTCGACGTCATCTCCCGAGAACAGGAACGAGCCGAGGATTCCGCGGACTTCAGCGTCCTTCATGTCAGGGGCGGATGAGCGCATGTTCTCCAAGACAGTGCGATCGTGGTCAAGGGTTTCGTGCTCCTGGGCGTAGTAGCCCACCTTGAGTCCATGGCCAGGGACAATTTCGCCGGTGTCCGGCTTGTCCACTCCAGCAAGCATGCGCAAGAGGGTGGTCTTGCCTGCACCGTTAAGGCCCAGGATCACCACCTTGGAACCGCGGTCGATTGCCAAGTCCACATCCGTGAAGATCTCCAGGGAGCCGTAGGACTTGCTCAAGCCTTCCGCCGTAAGCGGAGTCTTGCCACAAGGTGCGGGATCCGGGAATCGCAGTGCTGCCACGCGGTCATGCTCGCGGACTGCTTCGAGGCCGCCAAGCAGCCGCTCGGCACGCTTTGCCATGTTCTGCGCTGCCACAGCCTTGGTGGCCTTGGCCCGCATTTTGTTGGCCTGGTCCATGAGGACCTGGGCCTTCTTCTCGGCATTCGCGCGCTCACGCTTGCGGGCACGTTCGTCCGTTTCGCGCTGTTGCAGGTAGCGCTTCCACCCCATGTTGTAGAAGTCGATCTGAGCCCGGTTGGCGTCCAGGTGGTAGACCTTGTTGACTGTGGCTTCAAGGAGCTCCACGTCGTGGCTGATCACTATCAGCCCGCCCTGGTGTCCCTTGAGGAAGTCGCGGAGCCACGTGATGGAGTCGGCATCGAGGTGGTTGGTGGGTTCGTCCAGGAGCAGGGTTTCGGCGTCGGAGTAGAGAATCCGGGCGAGCTCGACGCGGCGGCGCTGGCCACCCGAGAGTGTCTTGAGCGGTTGGTTCAGGAGCCGCTCGGGAAGGGCCAGGTTGGAGGAAATAGCTGCGGCTTCGGCCTCGGCCGCATAACCGCCTCCGGCGAGGAACTCAGCTTCCAGGCGGTCGTAGCGGTTCATCGCTTTGCGCTGTACGGTGGCGTCTTCGCTGGACATGTCCGTTTGAGCCTGCTTCAACTTGCCCACCACCACGTCGAGGCCGCGGGCGGAGAGGATGCGGTCGCGCGCCAGCTGTTCCATGTCCGGGGTCCGCGGATCCTGTGGCAAGTAGCCAATCTCGCCGCTCCGGGCGACCTTGCCTGCCGCGGGCAGCCCCTCGCCGGCCAGGACGCGGGTGAGGGTCGTTTTGCCTGCACCGTTCCGGCCAACCAGGCCGATCTTGTCCCCCTTGTCCACGCGGAAGCTGACCTGATCCATGAGCAGGCGGGCGCCGGCGCGCAGTTCGAGTTCCTGGACGGTAATCAATTCGGGGGATGCCTTTCAACGGGGAACACCCGCGGCACGGAAGTCATCGGCGCAGCTGGGGTGGAGGGGGCCGAACAAACGGCCTATACGATTCTACCGCCCGCCGAGTCCCACGCTTGCCAGAGCACAAGTTGAGCATCCATCGTCCACGATCCCGAAATAGTACGCACCCCGGCTACGTTGACGACACACGCGGCTATGGCGTCGTTCCGGCCGCATACGAGCCACGTGCCGCCACAAGGGAGACCGTCTTCCCATGAACGAGGGACAGCTGAGCACGGCTGGCATCATCGCGGCCGTCGTCGTGGCGGTGGTGACCCTCGTCGCAGCGGTGCTGGGCGGCCTGGCCGGCATGCACTACCACCGCAAGGTGGACCGGGTGGGCTTCCTCCAGTGGACGACGACGGCGTGGACTGACGGAAGGACAAGTCCGATCCCGAAAGGTCCGCTGCTCTTTGTCCCTTCGCTCCAAGGCCTTGCCGGACTGCTCGTGGACACCCTACAAAATACTGCGCTTGGCTGCTCTGTAGTCTCGGTTTCAGGGGATTCATTCCGCCCCCGGCATCAGACAGGAAACAACATGAGCAGCATCAAGACCGCAGCTACTGGGCGCACCCGCACCCGCTGGACGTCCACTGACATCGGCCTTATCGCGGTGTTCGCGGCTTTGGTGGCCGCTTCAACGATGATTCCAGGGATTCCGGTAGGCGCCCTTGGTGTCCCGATCACGCTACAGACACTTGCCGTTTTGTTGACCGGCCTTGTGCTTGGCGGTGGCCGGGCCTTTGCCGCCGTCGGGCTGTACACCCTGCTCGGTTTTGCCGGGCTGCCGATCTTTAGCGGTGGCCGCAGCGGGCTTGGCATCCTGGCCACACCATCAGCCGGCTACATCATCGCGTTCCCGCTCGCCGCCGCGGCCGCCGGATGGCTCGCGGCCCGCGTGATCCGCAGGACCGTCAAGTACCGTACTGTGTTCTTGTTTGCAGCAGCGATGGTCAGCACGATCGTCCTCATCCACGGCCTCGGCGTGCTTGGCTTCATGGTCAATGGCAAGTTCGACTTCGCCAAGGCATTCCTGGCCGACCTGCCCTACTACCCCGGCGATACCATCAAGAATGTCCTGGCCGCGATCATCGCCGTCGCCCTCCACAAAGCATTCCCGGACATCCTGGTCCGCCGCGTCAAATAGACGCCGCGCCAAATAGAGCGGGAACAATCAGCACATGAACACCATCATTCTCAGCGAAGTCTCGGTGCGCGTGGCCGTCGATGGCAGCCCCGCGCCCAAGACCTTGCTGCAGGACGTGTCATTGGAACTGACCGAGGAGCGCATCGCCGTCATAGGCGCAAACGGCTCGGGAAAATCCACCCTGCTGCGTTTGCTCAACGGTTTGGTCGCTCCGAGCGAAGGTGCCGTCACCGTCAACGGCGCGGACAGCATGGGAGACGTTCGTCAGGTCCGTAGCCAGGTAGGTTTCGTCTTCACCGATCCCCTGTCGCAGTTGGTCATGCCGACCGGCCGGGAAGATGTTGAACTCTCACTGCGGCGTTCCATCAAGAATTCCAAAGAGCGTGCGGCCCGGGCAGAAGCCGTCCTGGAACGGTTCGGCCTCCTCAAGCTCGCTGATCAAAGCATTTACGAGCTCTCCGGCGGGGAACGGCAGTTGCTCGCCCTCGCGGCCGTCCTCGCGGTGAATCCTGCTGTACTGGTGCTCGATGAGCCTTCAACGCTGCTGGACCTGCGCAATCGGGAGCTGCTCCGACGCACGCTTGCCGGTCTTGAGCAACAAATCATCATGTCCACCCACGATCTCGAGCTCGCGCTGGAAGCGGAACGCGCCCTGGTGGTGGATGGCGGACGGATAGTGTTCGACGGCGGAGCAGCCGACGCCGTCGAACACTACCGTGCGCTTTGCTCTGAGGCAGCGGCACCTGGCGAAGTCCGCGGGGTCGCCGCTGGACCCTCCCAAGGCAAGGTGCAGGCGACGTGAGGGGCCGTGGGGTCCTGATCCCCAACTATGTGCGTGGCGACTCGATCGTGCACCGCACGCCCTTGTGGCTGAAATTCGTGTTGGTCGCGGGCTGCGGCCTGGCCTCGTTCCTGATTGTCGACTGGCTCGTCTCGGCGGTGGTCTTGGCCGTGATGTGCGGGCTCTTCATGCTGAGCGGTGCAGGGTTCAAACGGCTCGTGCATTCCGTGTGGCTGGTGACGCCCATCCTTCTCGTCATCGGCGCCTTCCAATGGTGGCAGCTGGGCGGCCCTGTCGCCGCCCGGATCGTCCTCAATGTGCTCGTCTGCGTCGTCGCGGCGTCGGTACTAACGGTCACGACGCCGGTGCAGGCGTTGCTGGACGGGGTGGTCTCGCTGTCTAGGCCGTTCGAGCGTTTCGGGGCAGACCCGGAGCGCTTCGCGCTGACCATCGCCATCATGCTGCGCAGCCTTCCGTTCATCGCCGGCGCTTTCTCCGATGTCCGCGACTCTGCCCGCGCGCGGGGGTTGGAACGCAATCCCCGCGCCCTGGTCCTTCCGGTGTTCATCACCACTGTGGCTTATGCGCGGCAGACCGGCGACGCCTTGGCAGCACGCGGCCTGGGCGACTCGGAAGACTAGTCGTCCTGGAGAAGGGCGTACCGGAACATTGCCGCCGTGCCCATTCCACCCGCGATGCTGATCATCGCCAGCGCCAGGCTCTCCCGGCCAGGCTTGTCCTTGGCGATCGTGCGGGCTTGGGCCAGTAGCCGCGTGACCAAAACAGCCCCGGACGCACCGTAGCCGTGCCCCAAAGCCAGGGCCCCGCCGTCGAGGTTGACCTGCTCTGGATCCACTCCCAGCGCATCAAGGCAGGCGAGAGCCTGCGAGGCAAATGCCTCGTTGAATTCCACCAAGTCCAGTTCCTCCGGCTCCAGGCCTAGCCCCGCCAGCAACCGCTGAGCCGCCACCGAAGCTCCGATACCCAGTAGCTCCGGGTCCACTCCTGCCGTGTCGCAGCCCAGTACGAGCAGTCCGTCGGCGGCACCAAGTTGCCGGGCCCGTTGCAGTGAAGTGATCACGACGGCGGCGGCCGCGTCCGCGTCGAAGCACGAGTTTCCGGCCGTCACAGTGCCGCCCGGAACGAAGGCGGCGGGAAAGCGCGCCATGAGTCCGGCCTTGAGTGACGCGCGGGGACCATCATCGGTTTGGACCAGGGCACCCCCTGTTTCCAAGGGAACGATTTCCGGGACGAAGGTGCCGGCGGCCGCCGCCGCGACGGCGCGCCGATGGCTCCGCAAGGCGAAATCGTCCTGCCGCTCGCGGCTGATGGCGAATTCCCGCGCCACATTTTCAGCGGCCACGCCCATGTCCGGGTCCCCGAATTCGGGCGGCACGAAGGTGGCGCGGGCGTAGAAGTCCGGATCGCCGTCGGGGTCCTGATTTCGCCTGGCACGCAGTGGAGCTGTGCTGATACTCTCCACTCCCCCGGCCAGGAAGACGCCATTGCCGCCGGCGGCCACCAGCCGCGACGCCAGGGCTATGGCATCGAGCCCGGAACCACACTGCCTGTCCACAGTCAGCCCGGGAACCTCCACCGGGAGTCCTGCCCGCAGTGCGGCGTAGCGAGCCAGGTTGCCGCCGCCACCCACGGCATTGCCGATCACGACGTCGCTGACATCAGAGTCGCCAACACCCGTTTCCGCCAGAAGTGAGCGTAGGACCGGAGCCAGGAGATCTTCGGCACGGAGCGACTTCAGTTGTCCGTTGACGCGGCAAATGGGTGTCCGCAAGGCGGCAATGATCACGGGCTGGCGGGAGGGATCCAGCCTTGTGCCCGGCTCGCGGCTAAGCAAGGGGTTTCGCCCGAGGATCGTGGTTCTTGATCCAGTCCAGCAGGATCTGGCGGCTGACTTTTCCACGGTCCGTCACCGGCAGTTCGGACAGGGAGAAGTACTGCAGCGGCCGCTTGTCCCGGGCAAGTAAACCGTCCAAGCCCGTCTTCACTTGGGTTGCGGTCACCGAGCCGTAGGCGGGGAGGATTCCTGCCACGACTCTTTGTCCGCGGATGTCGTCGACCATTCCCGCGGCGACGGCCGCTGAGACTCCGGGGACGCACGCCAACGCGAGTTCCACCTCATGCGGGTAGACGTTCTTGCCGGAGGTGATGATCATGTCCGATCGACGGCCCAGGATATGCAAGATACCGGCGTCCACATAGCCTTGGTCCCCCACCGTGTACCAGCCCTCAAAGCAGCGCAGCGCCTGCCCGTCGTCGCCCCACAGATATCCGTTGCTGACCATGCCGCTGCGGACACAGATATTGCCTTGCGCCCCCTCTGGCTGCTCCGCGCCGGTATCATCCAGGATCTTGAGTTCGACGCCGGGAAACGGCCCGCCGATGCCGGTGCCGCCGGCATCGAGCGGTTCGCCCGCCGCAAGGCGTGTTCCCGAGACAAAACTAAGCTCGGAAGCGCCGTAGTACTCGAAGATCGCCGCATTGGGCGCCCAACGCCTGGCGGCCTCCAAAGTACGGGCATCCAGCTTTGAACCCGCGCAGATAATGCTGCGCACCCCGGAGGCATCGACACCGCCAACCAGTCCGCGCTCGCTCAACAAGCGCAGCATGGTCGGCACGAGGACCAGGCGAGTAACGCCGTCGTGGCTGATGGCCGCATGGGCGTCGCCGACGTCGAAGGTCTCCAATGTATGGAAGGCCGCCCCCGCGTAGAGGCACTCGGAGAGGGCGTACAGGTTCAAGCTCGCGGCGAGTGGCCCTGGGGCCAGCGTTTTGTCCTCGCGGGTCAGTCCGAAGAATTCGATGGAGGCATCAAACGAGACCTGCCACGAGCGCCGTGAACGGGTAAAGGCTTTGGGGACGGATGTGGTTCCAGAGGTCAAGCCGATCAGGAACGTGGTGTCCGGAAGGCCGTCGGCAAGCTCCCGGTCAGTAGGGGAAGCTTCTGCGGTGGCGGGCCCGTCCTGTCCTATCCGCTCGGCGACCTCATCCAGAACCGGCTGCGGCCACAGCGGGTCGAGTACGGCGCAGCAGCGCTCGCCCGCCACTGCGGCAGCGTATGCCACCACGAAGTCCAGGGAATTGGGCTCAGCAAGTATCGTCGTCGCGGCTGTCTCCTCCAGGCGCAGGGTCGCAGCGTCTCGAAGGTCAGCCCAAGTGAGCCGTTTGTCGCCCACGACGACGGCGGTGTCGTCGGGGCGGTCATCGGCCCAGCGCTGTAGTCGGTCCAAAAAAGGCATCATCGAATTTTAGCCTCTGCGGCGAACTTCGGGCCTGTGTGTGACGTCTATTGTTGGGACTATGAGTTTCAATGACGGCGCGGACCTCGACCCGAGCCAAGTGCAGGACCGGCGCGGCGGCGGGATGGGCCGTGGAACGATGATCGGCGGCGGTATTGGAGGGGGAATTATCCTTCTCCTGGCCGCTCTTTTCGGAATCAATCCGAGCCTGCTTGAAGGTCTCACTGGCCAGCAGCAACCACCGGCCGTCGGCACAGCGTCCGGCGGAACCCAGCAATGCCGGACAGGCGCGGACGCCGACAAGAGACTCGACTGCCGCATCACCGGTACCGTCAATAGCCTCAACGCCTTCTGGCCCGCCTATCTTGCCGACTACAAGGTGAAGTACCCGCAGCCGAAAACCGTGATCTTCAGCGGTGCCACCAGCACCGGTTGCGGCCCTGCCTCCACCGACGTTGGTCCGTTCTACTGCCCAGCAGACACCACGGCCTACTTCGATCCCGGATTCTTCCAGGAGCTCGTGGACCGCTTTGGCTCTTCCGGCGGCCCGCTCGCGCAGGAGTATGTGGTTGCCCACGAGTTCGGCCATCACATCCAGAACATCCTGGGGAATCTGGACAAGGCCCAAGAAGATCCTCAAGGTCCGAAATCCGGTGGCGTGCGCGTGGAGCTTCAGGCCGATTGCTATGCGGGCCTCTGGGTCAAATATGCCAGCACTACAAGGGACCCGAAAACCGGTCAACCTTTCCTCGATCCGCTGACCAAGCAAGATATCCAGGATGCCCTGTCCGCTGCCTCGTCGGTGGGCGACGACCGCATCCAGAAGGCCGCCACCGGGAAGGTTTCGCCGGAGTCCTGGACACACGGTTCAAGCGCCCAGCGGCAAAACAGCGAAGGTGGCCGGCCGCCGTCGTGCTCTAAGCAGTCGTTGTTGCTAGATGTTGAAGCCGAGGGCCCGCATCTGGTCTTTGCCGTCGTCGGTGATCCGCTCGGGACCCCATGGCGGCATCCATACCCAGTTGAGACGCCAGTCGTCCACGATGCCGTCGAGCGACTGGCCGACCTGCTCTTCAAGGACGTCCGTCAGCGGGCAGGCCGCCGTCGTCAACGTCATGTCGATGAGCAGAGCGCCGTCCTCTTCGGAGTACTTCAGACCGTAGAGCAGCCCAAGGTCCACCACGTTGACACCGAGTTCCGGGTCAATGACATCCTTGAGCGCCTCCTCGACGTCCTCGAGGCTGGTGCGAGCCGCGTTGATTTCGGTCATGGCGGGAGTCCTAACTAGGCCTGTGCTGCTGCGGCAGCAGCAATGGTTGCTGCGCCGGCGCCCGTGGCGTAACGGTCGTAGCCTTCTTCTTCGAGGCGGTCGGCCAGTTCAGGGCCGCCCTCTTCGACAACCTGGCCATCAACAAACACGTGGACGAAGTCCGGCTTGATGTAGCGCAGAATGCGGGTGTAATGGGTGATGAGCAAGGTACCCATGTTGCCCGTAGCGTGGGCGCGGTTGACGCCCTCGGAGACGACCTTGAGCGCATCGACGTCCAGGCCGGAATCGGTCTCGTCAAGCACGGCGAACTTGGGCTTGAAGAGTTCGAGCTGGAGAATCTCCACGCGCTTCTTCTCGCCGCCGGAGAAGCCCTCGTTGACGTTGCGCTGCGCGAAGTCGGCGTCGATGCGCAGCTGCTGCATGGCCGCCTTGACGTCCTTGGTCCAGGTGCGGAGGGCGGGAGCTTCGCCGTCGATTGCCGTCTTGGCGGTGCGCAGGAAGTTGGTCATGGTGACGCCCGGAACCTCTACGGGGTACTGCATGGCCAGGAAGACGCCTGCACGGGCGCGCTGGTCAACGCTCATGGCCAGGACGTCTTCGCCGTCGAGCGTGATGGTACCCCTCGTGACGTTGTAGCGCGGGTGGCCGGCAATGGTGGACGCCAGTGTGGACTTGCCCGAACCGTTGGGGCCCATGATTGCGTGGGTCTCGCCGGTCTTGATGGTCAGGCTGACGCCCTTCAGGATCTCCTTGGTGCCCTGCTCCGTCTCGATGCTGACGTGCAGGTCCTTGATCTCAAGAGTAGACATGCTCTTCTTTCTTTCGTAAGTCTTTAGGCACTTGGTGCTCAGTAGTTCTGTACTGAGGCGCCGTTCACAACGTTGGTCACGTCCACGTAGACGTCGTCACCGTCGAGGGTGACGGCGAAGACGGGGACGGGGTCATAGGCAGGGAGCTGCAAGGGCTGTCCGGTGCGGAGATCGAACTGGGAACCGTGGCCCCAGCATTCGATCGCGCAGCCTTCGATTTCACCCTCGGCGAGCGAAATGTCGGCATGCGAGCAGGTGTCGCCGATGGCGTGGATCTGTCCCATCGAGTCCTTGACGATGGCTACGGGGTAGTCATCGATCAGGATGCGCAGCGCCTGCTTGACCTGGATCTCGTTGGCGTTGCA
The DNA here is from genome assembly GCF_056398865.1 of Arthrobacter sp. 01T419. Lineage (NCBI taxonomy): Bacteria > Bacillati > Actinomycetota > Actinomycetes > Micrococcales > Micrococcaceae > Arthrobacter > Arthrobacter sp. 01T419. The sequence continues at coordinate 205,967 of NZ_JBFTQF010000005.1, read as the reverse complement.
TACCAGCTCGCCTTGTGGCTGTTCGCTCATAGTCTGTTTTCCCTGCTTGGCTTGTATTAGTTGTCGCTCGCGGCGAGCTCGCGCTCAACAGCTTCGGTGAGGCGCTCTTCGAGGGCCGGCACCTTAATCTGCTGGATGATCTCGTTGAGGAAGCCGCGGACCACCAGACGACGGGCGACGTCTTCCGGGATGCCGCGCGCCATGAGGTAGAACAGGTGTTCGTCGTCGAAACGGCCGGTGGCGCTGGCGTGGCCGGCACCCTCGATCAGCCCGGTTTCGATTTCCAAGTTCGGGACGGAGTCCGCGCGTGCACCATCCGTGAGGACCAGGTTACGGTTCGCCTCGTAAGAATCGGTGCCTTCTGCTTCCTTACGGATCAGGACGTCGCCCACCCACACGGTGTGTGCGTTGCGGCCCTGCAGGGCACCCTTGTAAAGCACGCGGGACTTGCAGTTGGCTACGGCGTGGTCAACGAACAAACGCTGCTCAAGGTGCTGGCCTGCGTCGGCGAAGTACAGGCCGAACATCTCGGCTTCCGCGCCGGGAGCCGTGAAGCGGGTGGACGGAGTCATGCGCACGACGTCGCCACCGAGGCTGACCACGATGTGCTTGAACTTGGCGTCACGGCCCAGCTTGGCCTGCTGCGACGAGGCGTGAACGGCGTCGTCGTTCCATTCCTGGAGCGAGATGACCGTCAGCTCGGCACCGTCTTCGACGAGGATTTCGACGTTCTCCGAAACGATCGCGCTGCCCTGGTGATCCAGGACGATCCGGGACTTGGAGAAGCGGCCCGCCACGATCACGATGTGCTGGGCGGAAGCTTCAGTGGAGGTGCCGGTCAGCAGGACGGACACTTCGCCGTCGAGCTGGAGCTCGGCGGGCACCGTGATGACGGTGGCCTCAGTAAAGTTCTCCCAAGCGTTGGCGGACACACGGTCCTCCGGGATGGCCGCGGAGCCGATGCGGACGTCGCCCCGTCCCACGGTCTCGACGACGACGCCCTCCGGGGCGGTAACGGCGACGGACGGTGCCGAACCGGAGAGGACCTCGTTGTGAAGGCCGCGAAGCCGCTTGAGCGGGGTGAAGCGCCAGTCTTCTTCCAGCCCCGTGAGGGGCTTGAAGTCGGCCAGCTTGTACGAGGTCAGTCGACCTGCGCGCGAGCTGTCCGGAATTCCAACCCCGCCACCGTGGGAGTGGCTCTTGGCCGAGGCGCCGGCAAGCGGACCTGCCGACGGCGCCAGCTCCGACGTCGTAGAAGTGTTGGTTCCGGTGTTGACCGGCGAGAGGTTCTCGCCCTCTTCGGTGAAGCCGTCAATAAATGGCTGTGCCGATGGCGCGCCAATGCGGGCCTTTTCAGTAGTGATTTCAGTCATTGCTAACCGACGGATCCTTCCATCTGCAGTTCAATCAGGCGGTTGAGTTCAAGGGCGTATTCCATCGGCAACTCACGGGCAATCGGCTCAATGAAGCCGCGCACGATCATGGCCATGGCCTCGTCCTCGGGCATACCGCGGGACATCAGATAGAAGAGCTGCTCCTCACTGACTCGGGAAACGGTGGCCTCGTGACCCATCACCACGTCATCCTCGCGGATGTCGATGTAGGGATAGGTGTCGGAACGGGAAATGGTGTCTACCAACAAGGCGTCACAACGCACGGTGTTGGCGGAGTGCTTGGCGCCTTCACGGACCTGGACCAGGCCCCGGTAGGCTGCACGACCGCCGCCGCGCGCCACGGACTTGGAGATGATGGAGCTCTTGGTGTTCGGAGCAATGTGGACCATCTTGGAACCGGTGTCCTGGTGCTGGCCTTCGCCTGCGAAGGCGATGGACAGGGTCTCACCCTTGGCGTGCTCGCCAACCAGGTAGACAGCCGGGTACTTCATGGTCACCTTGGAGCCGATGTTGCCATCGATCCATTCCATGGTGGCGCCTTCTTCGCAGATGGCGCGCTTGGTGACCAGGTTGTACACGTTGGTGGACCAGTTCTGGATGGTCGTGTAGCGGACGCGGGCGCCCTTCTTCACGATGATTTCCACCACGGCGGAGTGTAGCGAGTCCGAGGTGTAGATCGGCGCGGTGCAGCCTTCGATGTAGTGGACATAGGAATCCTCGTCCGCAATGATCAGGGTGCGCTCGAACTGGCCCATGTTTTCCGTGTTGATGCGGAAGTAGGCCTGCAACGGAATGTCCACGTGGACGCCCTTGGGGACGTACACGAAGGAACCGCCGGACCACACGGCCGTGTTCAGGGAAGCGAACTTGTTGTCGCCCACCGGAATAATGGTGCCGAAGTACTCCTGGAAGATCTCCGGGTGCTCGCGAAGCGCAGTATCGGTGTCCAGGAAGATGACACCCTGCTTCTCAAGGTCCTCACGAATCTGGTGGTACACCACCTCGGATTCGTACTGCGCCGCCACACCGGACACGAGCCGGCTGCGCTCAGCTTCCGGGATGCCCAGCTTCTCATAGGTGTTGCGGATGTCCTCGGGGAGGTCTTCCCACGTGGCAGCCTGCTTCTCCGTGGAGCGCACGAAGTACTTGATGTTGTCGAAGTCGATGCCCGAGAGGTCCGCACCCCATGTGGGCATGGGCTTGCGGTCGAAGTACTTCAAGCCCTTCAAGCGGAGGTCCAGCATCCATTCCGGCTCGCTCTTCTTGGCCGAAATGTCGCGGACTACCTCTTCGTTGAGACCACGGCGCGCATTGGCGCCGACGTCGTTCTTGTCAGCCCATCCGTACTCATAGTTGCCAATACCGTGCAGCTCGGGATTCTTCTCCAGAATCTCCGAGATCACAGCACCGTCAGCTAGCGCTTTCTCTGCTGTTCCTTCAGCTAATTGACCCGTCATCACGGCCTTTCTTACTGATTGTTAGATTCGACATGGGGCGAGGCTGGCAACTTCGGAAACCCGAGGGCTTCCTTGGCGGCTGGCCTGCCGGTAGGAATGTGGGTGGTGCAGACGTGGCCGCCCTGCGCGAGGGTTGAGAGCCTGCGGACATCGACGCCGACCAAACGGGAAAACAGTTCGGTCTCTGTGTCGCAAAAAACGGGAAATTCGGCGGCAAGTTGCTGGATGGGGCAGTGTCCCTGGCACAACTGGACACTGGAGAGGGAAGCCGGCAACGGAGCTTTGGTCTCGATGGAGGCTGCGGAAGCAACATATCCATCGCGGCTCAGCGCCTTTGACAGTGCCATCGCCCGGGCAGTGATGTCCGAGCCAGCGAGGTCCACTTCCGGCGCGTAGCGCTGCTCCATTTCGGCAAAGCGCTCTACTGCATAGTCCCTGACTGCTTGTTCGCCCGCAAGGTCCCGCAGCCGCCGCAGCGCGGAACTTGCAATGTTGAGGTAGTCATCTCCGAGCTTCGACTGGCCTTGGGAGCTGAGGACGTAGCGACGGGCAGGACGGCCCGCACCGGCCCCTGCCTTCGCGACGCGCTTCACCTCGATGACCCCGGCACGCTGAAGGTGGTCGAGATGCCGGCGGACGGCCGCAGGGGTGAAGCCGAGCATGTCACCGAGTTCGGCCGCGCTGACGGGGCCGTGCTCCAACACGGCGTTGAGAACACGGTCTCTGGTGCGGTCTTCCGCATCAGCCGCGCCCACGGCGGGGCCGCCGGGCACAGGCATGACTGCGCGGTGCCGCGTTGCGGGCGCAGAAACAGAACTCCTCATGGAATACACAACACAATCATGTCGTAATTTAGTCCATGCATCCAGTAAGGCAAGGCTGGCCTGCGGCGCCCGCCCACGGCACCCTTACTACTTCACGTAGAATACTTTGGTGCGATCACCCGAATCCCCTGTCCTCACCATCGATGGACTCATCAAGGACGTCGGCCCGCTGGCTTCCCTTGACGGCAAGATGCTCCGGGTGGTCAGCGGACTGTCAATGTTTGCAGAACGTGGCCAGATCACTGCGTTGTTGGGTGCCAATGGCGCAGGCAAAACAACCACCCTCGAATGCGCGCAGGGCCTTCAAAAGCGTACCGGCGGCCGTATCGAGCTGCTTGGCGAGGACCCTGACACGGCCGGAGCGAACCTTCGCTCGCGCGTCGGTGTGATGTTACAGGATGGGGGCCTGCCGCCGTCGGCCCGCCCGATCCCCTTGCTTCGGCACATTGCGGGCATGTACCAAAGCCCCTTGCCCTTGGACGGCCTCGTGGAACGGCTGGGCATCGATACCTTCAGCCGCACCGGCGTCCGCCGGTTGTCCGGAGGGCAGAAGCAACGGCTGTCGCTTGCCGCGGCCCTGATCGGTAATCCCGAAGTCCTTTTCCTCGACGAGCCCAGCGCGGGCTTGGATCCCCAGTCCCGCCAGATCGTCTTCGAGCTGATCGCCGAACTGCGGGATGCAGGCATGGGCATCATCCTGACCACGCACCTCATGGACGATGCCCAGAGGCTTGCAGACTACGTGTACATCATCGACGCCGGACGCAACGTCGCAGAGGGAACGGTCGCCGACTTGCTGAGCCACGGCCACGAGACCATGGACGGGGTTACCGAACGCACCCTTTTCTTTGATGCTCCCGCCGGTCTCGACATCGCTGCGGCCATCGGTGACGAACTGACCATCACCGAGACGCGGGCAGGCAGTTACTCCGTTGCGGGAACCCTCACACCTCAACACTTGGCGAAACTCACGGCCTGGTGGGCCGAGAAGGGCATCATGCCGGCGTCCCTCCGCTTGGAGGCGCGCAGCTTGGAAGACGTTTTCCTGGACATTTCCGGAAGGGACATCCGATGACCAACGCAGCCCCCGCCCTCAGCACACCCCACGCCGGACCCGCGCCCTTGATGCGCAGGATCCTGTTGCAGGGCCGCTACGAGACCTTAACCATGATCCGGAACGGCGAGCAGCTGATCCTCGCGGTGATCATGCCCTTGCTGGCCTTGGTGGGACTCACCGTCACACCGCTGCTCGATGGCCTGGGCGCCAATCGGGTGGACATCGCAACCCCGGGCGTTCTCGCACTGTGTGCCATGTCCACGGCATTCACCGGCCAGGGCATCGCCACAGGCTTCGACCGCCGCTACGGCGTGCTCCGCTTCCTCTCGACCACTCCCCTGGGCCGGACCGGCCTCATCGCCGGCAAGATCATCGCCGTCTTGGCCGTCCTGGTTCTCCAGGTCCTGGTGATCGGCGCCGTGGCGGCTTTGCTGGGCTGGCAGCCACGTCCCGAAGGTTGGCTTCCCGGCCTGGGGCTGCTGGTCCTCGGCGCTGCAGCCTTCACTGCGCTCGGGCTCCTGGTTGCCGGTACCGTGCGGCCGGAGGCAACACTCGCCATCACCAACCTGCTCTGGATTCTGCTGGGCGCCCTCGGCGGAATCGTGGTTCCCGCCGAGCGCTTGCCGGACCTGGCACAGAACATCGTGCACTTCCTGCCCTCGGGAGCCCTGGGGCAGTCACTCAGGGATGCTTTCCTCCATGGAAATGTTTCCTTGCCCTACGTTCTTGTGCTGCTGCTGTGGACGGTTGTTCCCGGCGCCGCCGCGGTTCGCTGGTTCAAGTGGAACTAAGCGTCCGGCACCGAACCGTCAGCCCAAATTGAGAACCGAGAATTGAGAACACTGTGAGCACGGCTTCCCGCCTCCCGAAGTCCATCCAGCAGATAGCAGCCAAGCTGCCTACGGAAGTGAACAGCACCATCCGCAGGCTGGCAATGCTGTCCCTGATCGGCCAGACGGTCCTGGTGGTTACCGGCGGCGCGGTACGGCTGACATCCTCAGGGCTCGGCTGCCCGACATGGCCGCGCTGCACCAGCGGTTCCCTCGTGAACACTCCGGAGATGGGCATCCACGGCTTCATCGAATTCGGCAACCGCATGCTGACATTCGCCTTGGCGGCCATCGCCGTCCTGATGCTGGTGTATTTGTGGAACCTCCGTAAGGAACGTCGCGACCTTTTCCTCTTGGCAGTGGGTCTGCTCGCCAGCATCCCGGCACAGGCCATCATCGGCGGCATCACCGTACTGTCCAACCTGAACCCCTGGGTTGTCGGACTGCACTTCCTGGTTTCTATGGCCTTGGTCGTCTTCTCCACGCTCCTGGTCAACCGCGCCTATGGCCGGACCGGCCGCTTCATGAAACGGCCGTTGGCACCGATCCCGGGCGCCATGGGCCCCGTCATGACCGCCGTCGCGTTCTTCTCGGCGGTTGCCGTGTGCTTGGGCGTCGTGGTGACTGGCGCCGGACCGCACGCCGGAGACGCCAACGCCCCCCGTAACGACCTCGACTGGGACCTTTTCTCCCACATCCACGCAGTGCCGGCGTACCTCATCACGGCGGGTGCCCTGTTCGCCGTCTACTTCGTCCTGCGGAAGGGAATCATTGGCCCCTTCCGCGCCGCGGCGCTGTTGCTGCTCGCCGTGACGGTCCTCCAGGCCATCATTGGCTTCACGCAGTACTACAACGGCATTCCCGCCCTCCTGGTCGGAGCGCACATGCTGGGAGCGGCCTTACTTATGAGTGCCGCGACCAACGCGGCAGATGTGGCGCGCTTCAGCCCGAAAGCCTAGCGCGTCCGTTCCCAAGCCCCGGCCCCAGTCCCCAGCCCCACGCTCGCTCACATATCAAGCGTTTACCCCCGACCCTCCATCAGGTATAGGTCCCCAAACCCAAACGCTCGCGCGGATATCACGCCGCAAACCAAAACGCTCGATCAGATCCGACAAGACGAAAACCCTCCCCTACGCACTGAACTGGTCCCCGGAAGTCGGACTGGTACATACGTGAGGGAGGGTTTGTCATATGGGCCACATACGCGAGCGAGCGTCCCACGGTGACGGGGGCGTCAGTCGCCGACGATCTAGCCGCCGATGATCGGGGAACCGATGAACGGATCCACCGCGAGGGCAATGAAGAGAAGCGTCAGGTAGCTGATGGAGCCGTGGAAGACCTTCATGGCTCCCTTGTTCGAGACGTCGCCGCCCTGTGCCCGGTTGTAGAGGGCGTGGGATTCATACAGGAACCAGGCGCCCGCGAGGACGGCGGCGACGGTGTACACCCAACCTGCTCCGCCCACCGGCACCAAAAGCAGCGAGCACACAACCATGGCCCAGGCGTACAGCACCACTTGGACAGAAACCACCTTGGCACCGGCAATGGCACCCAGCATGGGGACGTTGGCGTTGCGGTAGTCCTCGCCGTAGCGCATGGACAGCGGCCAGTAGTGCGGAGGAGTCCACAGGAAGATCACCATGAAGAGCACGACGGCGGGCCACTCAACAGTGTTTGTCACCGCCGCCCAGGCGATCAGCACCGGGAAGCAGCCGGCCGCACCGCCCCACACGATGTTCTGAGCCGTACGGCGTTTGAGGATCATGGTGTAGATGACAACGTAGAAAACAATCGCACCGAGGCCAAGCCATGCCGAAAGCGGATTTGCCCCAAGCCACAGAATGGCGATGGAGGCAGCCCCAAGGATCCAAGCGAAGACGAGTGCTTCGCGGGGGGTGACTTCGCCTGTCACGAGGGGCCGCTTTTCGGTCCGGTGCATCAGCTTGTCGATGTCACGGTCGATGTAACAGTTGAAGACCCCTGCGCTGCCGGCTGCGAAGGCGCCGCCCACCAACGTGGCCAGAATCAAGCCGACGGAGGGAAAGCCCCGCTGCGCGAAGATCATGGTGGGCAGGGTGCTGACCAGCAGCAACTCGATCACGCGGGGTTTGGTCAGTGCCAGATACGCCTTGAACTTACGGGACATTCCGCTCTTCCCCACAGCCGGGGAGGCGTTGACGGGCGTATCTGTTGTGCTCACGTTGGCAGTCACTCTGTTCTTTGCTCTGGTGTTCTCGCAGCGGCGGCGCCCGGTTCATCCGGCACCTCAAAATCAGGGGCGCAGGGTGAAGCGTGGATTCAGTCCGTGCTTTGGATCCGCGCTTTGGATGAAAGGCGCACTCACCGCTGGTGGCCTCCAAATATCATACCGTGGCCCGTCCGACGCCACGGCACCCGGAACTTTCGCTTGTTTCCGAAAGTTCACCGGCACTTTGACGTCGCGGTGATTCATAAAACGGAATTTGCGTCCATTTTTTGAGATTCCCACCGTTTGGGGCCCGGAACCGGGCTAAGCTGTCTGCAGATCAGCTCACGCAGGTTTCCGAGAAAGCGTATTCTCAGATTTGCATGTCTGGATGATAGATCAACGTTTCAATGGTGAACGGCTGGTAGACACTTCGCAGCGGGCGCCATCCTGTGCCCGAGGCTTGCCATGTGCCGTCACCCGCCGTCAGCACAGAGAGGGGCTCGGTTTACGTGCCACATTTGGAAGAGCAAGAACTGACTTGGACCAGCCTGGACCAGCGCGCCGTGGACACCATCCGCGTTTTGGCCGCTGACGCCGTCGAGAAGGTCGGCAACGGTCACCCCGGCACGGCCATGAGCCTTGCACCCGCCGCATACCTTCTCTTCCAGAAGCTGATGCGCCACGACCCGAAGCACCCGGACTGGATCGGCCGCGACCGTTTCATCCTGTCTCCCGGGCACACATCGCTGACCCTGTACATCCAGTTGTTCCTTTCCGGGTACGGCCTGGAGCTGAAGGACCTTGAGGCCCTGCGCACCTGGGGATCGCTGACCCCAGGCCACCCCGAATACAAGCACACTGCCGGTGTCGAAATCACCACGGGTCCGCTGGGCCAGGGCCTGGCCTCCTCGGTCGGGTTCGCGTACTCGCAGCGCCGCCAGCGCGGCCTGTTCGACGCCGATGCTCCCGCCGGCGAGAGCCCGTTCGACCACACCATCTGGGTCATTGCCTCCGACGGCGACCTCCAGGAAGGCGTCACCTCGGAAGCTTCTTCCCTGGCCGGGCACCAGGAACTGGGCAACCTCGTGGTGATCTACGACGAGAACCACATCTCCATCGAGGACGACACCGACGTCGCGTTCACCGAAGACGTGCTCAAGCGCTACGAGGCCTACGGCTGGCACACCCAGCGCGTGGACTGGACCAAGACCGGCGAATACGTCGAAGACGTCCAGGAGCTGTATTCGGCACTGCTGGCCGCGAAGGCCGAGACCTCCAAGCCGTCCATCATCTCCCTGCGCACCATCATCGGCTACCCGGCTCCCAAGAAACAGAACACCGGCAAGATCCACGGTTCCGCACTCGGCGCCGAAGAAGTCGCAGCACTCAAGGGGGTCCTGGGCTTCGACCCCGAGCGTTCCTTCCAGGTTGACGAGGACGTCCTGGCACATGCCCGGGCCGTCGTCGAACGCGGCGCAGCCGAGCGCAGCGACTGGCAGGCATCCTTCGAGGCGTGGCAGACCGCCAACCCGGAGGGCGCTGCGTTACTTGAGCGCATCGAGGCCAAGAAGCTTCCGGTCGAGCTCGACGCCGCGCTGCCGGTGTTCGAAGCAGGCAAGGAAGTTTCCACCCGTGCCGCCTCCGGCAAGGTCCTGAACGCGATCGGCCCGGTCCTTCCGGAACTGTGGGGCGGCTCGGCCGACCTTGCCGAGTCCAACAACACCACCATCGAGGGTTCGCCGTCGTTCATTCCGGCCTCGCGCTCCACTGGCGCTTGGAAGGGCAACCCGTACGGCCGGGTCCTGCACTTCGGCATCCGCGAGCACGCCGCCGCATCGATCGTGAACGGCATCTCGCTGCACGGCCGGACCCGGGCGTTCTCCGGTACCTTCCTGATCTTCAGTGACTACCAGCGCCCCGCGATCCGCCTTGGCGCCCTCATGGGCGTTCCGTCGCTGTACGTCTGGACCCACGACTCCATCGGTCTCGGGGAAGACGGCCCCACCCACCAGCCGGTGGAACAGCTGTCCACCCTTCGCGCCATTCCGGGCTTGGACGTGGTCCGTCCCGGCGATGCCAACGAGGTTGCCGCAGCATGGAAGGCCATGCTCGAAAACCACGAGAACCCGGCAGGCATCGTGCTTACCCGCCAGAACATCCCGACCTACGCACGCGGCGAAGGCGCTGCCGAGGGTGACACCTTCGGCTCCACCGCTGGCGTCGCGAAGGGCGGCTACGTCCTGGCAGAGGCTTCGAAGGACGGTGCCACGGCCCCGGCCGACGTCATCCTGATCGGCACCGGTTCCGAGGTCCAGCTCGCAGTGAACGCCCGCGAAGCGCTCCAAGCCGAAGGCATCGCCACGCGCGTTGTCTCCATGCCGTGCATCGAGTGGTTCAACAAGCAGGACGCCGCATACCGTGAGTCCGTGCTTCCGGCCGCCGTCAAGGCCCGTGTCTCGGTCGAAGCAGGCCTGGCCCTGGGTTGGAAGGAATTCGTCGGCGATGCCGGCCGTTCCATTAGCCTCGAGCACTTCGGCGCCTCGGCAGACTACAAGCGCCTCTTCAAGGAGTTCGGCATCACGGCAGAAGCAGTCGCCGCCGCCGCCAAGGACTCCCTAGCGGGTCTCGGTAGCTGAAACCCACCTGAGACGAATCCGACTGCAACGAACAGATTTCCAAGGAGATTAAAGAAATGACTACGACTCCCACCCAGCAGCTCTCCGACGCCGGCGTGTCCATCTGGCTTGACGACCTTTCCCGGGAACGCCTGTCCAGCGGCAGCCTGCAGAAGCTCATCGAAGAGAAGAACGTCGTTGGTGTCACCACCAACCCGTCGATCTTCCACGCCGCCATCACCTCCGGTAGCGACTACGACGCCGTGATTGCCGAAGAGGCCGCCAAGGGCGCCACCGTCGAAGAGACGGTCTTCGAGATCACCACCCGCGACGTCGCCGATGCTTGCGACCTTTTCGCCCCGGTCGCCGCAGCCAGCAAGGGCGTTGACGGCCGTGTCTCCATCGAGGTGGACCCCCGCCTGGCTTGGGACACCGAAGGCACCATTGCCGAGGCAAAGCACCTCTACAAGAAGGTCAACAAGGACAACGTCCACATCAAGATCCCGGCAACTCTTGAAGGCCTCGGGGCCATCACGGCAACCCTGGCCGAGGGCATCAGCGTCAACGTGACCCTGATCTTCTCCTTGGAGCGCTACCGCGCCGTCATCAACGCCTTCCAGTCCGGCCTTGAACTGGCCAAGGAGAACGGCCACGACCTCTCCAAGATCCACTCGGTGGCTTCCTTCTTCGTCTCCCGCGTCGACACTGAGATCGACAAGCGCCTCGATGCCCTGGGCACCGATGAAGCCAAGGCCCTCAAAGGCAAGGCAGGCGTTGCCAACGCCCGCCTCGCCTACCAGGTCTACGAGGAGCTATTCTCCACCGAACGCTGGGCCGTCTTGGCGGAGGCCGGCGCGCTACCGCAGCGTCCGCTGTGGGCCTCCACCGGCGTCAAGGACCCGGCCTACCCCGACACGCTCTACGTGACCGAACTGGTCGCCGCAGGCGTCGTCAACACCATGCCGGAAAAGACCCTCGACGCCACGTTCGACCACGGCGTGGTCACGGGTGACACCGTCTCCGGCACCTACGAGGAAGCAAACAACGTCCTCAACGCACTCGAGGGCCTGGGCATCTCCTACAACGACGTCGTCGCAATCCTCGAATCCGAGGGCCTGGACAAGTTCGTGGCCAGCTGGAAGGAACTTCTGGCCGACGTCGAAGGTGCCCTCGCCTCTGCACGGAAGGCTTCCTAACCCACATGAGCACTCTCAGCTACGACGCCAGCGGTGCTGCGCAGCAGGCCATCGAGCAGCACATCCCGGCACTTGTTGAAGACCGGATTGCCACCAGGATTTTCGCGAAGGACCACACCTTGTGGGGCCCGGATGCCGAATCCGAGTCCGCCATCCGTCTCGGATGGGTGGAGGCGGCAACCGTTTCCCAGCCCTTGGTCGAAGGAATCCTGGAACTCCGGGATGCCCTCAAGGCCGAAGGCGTCTCCCGCATTGTCCTGTGTGGCATGGGCGGCTCCTCGCTTGCCCCCGAGGTCATTGCCGGCACCGCTGGCGTCGAGCTGACTGTACTGGACAGCACCGACCCCGAACAGGTCGGTGCTGCCCTCGCAGACCGCCTCGCCGAGACCGCCATCGTGGTCTCTTCCAAGTCCGGTTCCACTGTGGAAACCGACTCCCAGCGACGGGTATTCGAGCAGGCCTTCACCGAGGCCGGCATCGATGCCAAGAGCCGCATCATCATCGTGACCGATCCTGGTTCTCCGCTGGACAAGGCCTCCCGTGAAGCCGGCTACCGAGCAGTCTTCAACGCCGACCCGAACGTGGGCGGCCGCTTTTCGGCGCTGACGGCTTTCGGCCTCGTGCCCAGCGGACTCGCCGGAGTCGACATCCAGGCATTCCTGGACGAGGCCGAGGAAGCGGCAGAGATCTTGAACGAGGACTCCCCGGAAAACATCGGGCTCAGGCTTGGTGTTGCGCTTGGCGGAACCACTCCGTTGCGCAACAAGATCGTCATTGTCGAAGACGGTTCGGGAATCGTTGGCTTCGCCGATTGGGCCGAGCAGCTCATCGCCGAGTCCACCGGTAAGCTCGGCACGGGCGTCCTGCCGGTTGTCGCCGGGCCTTCCGCTCCCGAGGTCAGCAGCGGCGCGGAGGACGTTCTGGTGATCCGCCTCGTGGGTGCGGACTCCGACGTCGAACTCGGTGACAACGAAGCGGCTATCGCCGGTGGCCTAGCCACCCAGATGTTCGTCTGGGAGTTTGCCACCGCCGTCGCCGGGCGCCTGCTGGGCATCAACCCCTTTGACCAGCCCGACGTCGAGGCAGCCAAGATTGCCGCGCGGGGCCTCTTAGACGCGCGTCCCGAACCGACGCCGGCAAGCTTCGTCGACGGCGCCATCGAGGTTCGCGGGGGTGCCTGGCTCGGCGACGCGGCAACAGCTGCGGACGCCGTCAAGGCCCTGCTTGCCGAACTCGGCACGGACGGCTACCTGAGCGTCCAGGCATACTTCGACCGGATCGCTTTCGCGCAGCTCGAAGGCATCCGCGATGAGCTCGCCGGTGTGAGCGGCCGTCCGGTCACTTTTGGCTGGGGTCCGCGCTTCCTGCACTCCACCGGACAGTTCCACAAAGGCGGACCGGCCATCGGTTCATTCCTACAGGTGACGGCTTCTGCGACCGGCGACATCGCCATTCCGGAGCGGCCGTTTACTTTCGGTCAGCTGATCGCGGCCCAGGCGGCCGGCGATGCCCAGGTTCTGGAGAACCACGGCCGCCCGGTCCTGCGGCTGCACCTCACGGATCGTGGAGCCGGCGTTGCCCAGCTCCAGGAAATCGTCGCCGCGCTGGCCGGCCAGGCCAGCGCGCTCGAAAGCTAAGGCACAAACCCAAACATGCCAGAAACTGAAATCGGTTACAGGTCCACCGGAAAGGCAAGCCACCGCAATCCCCTCCGGGATCCGCGCGACCGGCGCCTGAACCGCATCGCAGGGCCTTCGTCACTGGTGTTCTTCGGAGTCACCGGCGACCTCGCCCGCAAGAAACTCATGCCGGCGGTCTACGACCTCGCCAACCGCGGGCTGTTGCCGCCGAGCTTCGCGCTCGTCGGCTTCGGCCGACGCGACTGGAGCAACGAGGACTTCGCGAACGAGGTCAAAGAGAACGTCAAAGCGCACTCCCGTACCCCGTTCGACGACGCCGTCTGGAACCAGCTCTCCGAGGGCATCCGCTTCGTCCAGGGAGAGTTCGACGACGACCAGGCGTTCAAGCGCCTCAGCGCCACCCTTGACGAACTGGACGAGACCCGCGGCACGCGCGGCAATCACGGTTTCTACCTGTCCATTCCGCCCAAGGCCTTCGAACAGGTCTGCCGCCAGCTGTCCAAGCACGGGCTGGCGCAGGCCGGCGACGGCCAATGGCGTCGTGTGGTCATCGAGAAGCCGTTCGGCCACGACCTGGAGTCCGCGCGCAAGCTCAACGACATCGTGGAGTCCGTCTTCCCCCCGGACGCGGTCTTCCGCATCGACCACTACCTGGGCAAGGAGACGGTGCAGAACATTCTGGCGCTGCGCTTCGCCAACCAGCTGTTCGAGCCTTTGTGGAACGCCAACTACGTTGACCACGTCCAGATCACCATGGCAGAGGACATCGGCACCGGTGGCCGCGCCGGGTATTACGACGGCGTCGGGGCGGCTCGCGATGTCATCCAGAACCACCTGCTGCAGCTGCTGGCCCTGACGGCCATGGAGGAGCCCATTTCCTTCAACGCCGATGACCTGCGTGCCGAGAAGGAAAAGGTGCTGGCAGCAGTCAAGCTGCCCGACGACTTGTCCACCCACTCGGCAAGGGGCCAATTCACCGGCGGTTGGCAAGGCGGCGAGCTGGTGCAGGGCTACCTTGAGGAAGACGGCATTCCGGCCGATTCCAAGACGGAGACCTATGCGGCGATCCGTCTGGACATCCACACCCGGCGCTGGTCCGGCGTGCCGTTCTATCTGAGGGCCGGCAAGCGTCTTGGACGGCGCGTCACGGAAATCGCGGTCGTGTTCAAACGGGCACCGAACCTCCTTTTCCGTGGTCACGGTGAGGACGACTTCGGCCAGAACGCCGTGGTCATCCGCGTCCAGCCCGACGAGGGCGCTACGATCCGCTTCGGATCCAAGGTTCCCGGCACGCAGATGGAAGTCCGCGACGTCACCATGGACTTCGGATATGGCCACTCGTTCACCGAGTCCAGCCCGGAAGCCTACGAACGCCTCATCCTGGACGTGCTGCTGGGCGAGCCGCCGCTCTTCCCCCGGCACCAGGAAGTCGAGGAGTCCTGGAAGATCCTGGATCCCTTCGAAGATTACTGGGCCGGACTCGACGAACAGCCCGAACCATATGCTCCCGGCAGCTGGGGTCCAGCCTCGGCCGACGAACTGCTTGCCCGCGACGGACGAACCTGGAGAAGGCCATGATCGTAGATCTTCCCGACACCACCACCTCCAAGATCTCCAAGAAGATCACCTCCCTGCGCGAGCAGGGAGGCGTGATCGCCCTCGGACGTGTCCTGACCCTCGTGGTCGTCACCAAGTCGGGCCTTGAGGAAGAAGCCATCGAGGCAGCCAACGAGGCCAGCCGCGAACACCCCTGCCGCATCATCGTCCTTGCCGATGCCGGCAGCGAAGCGCCCAACCGCCTCGACGCCCAGATCCGGGTGGGGGGCGACGCCGGAGCCTCCGAGGTGATCGTGCTGCGCGGCTACGGTTCGCTCGCCAAGGAGAGTGAATCGCTGGTGGCCGCGCTGCTCCTGCCCGACGCCCCGATCGTGGCCTGGTGGCCGCACGGGGCACCGGAGAACGCCTGCGAGACTTCCATCGGGCGTATTGCGCACCGCCGCATCACGGACTCCGCCAACGAGCCCGACCCCACCGCGGCACTCAACAGGATCCGAAACACGTACCGCGCGGGTGACACCGACCTCGCCTGGACACGCCTGACCAACTGGCGCCTCCAGCTTGCGGCCGCCCTGGACCAGGTGGACGAATCCCCCGTTACGGCGATCGCCGTCGAAGGCGCTTCGGACTCCCCCAGCACACTGCTGCTGGCGGCGTGGCTCACGCTGTTCCTCGACGCGCCGGTCCAGATCGTCGCCGATCCGGCGGGAACCGGCATCCGGAGGGTACACCTTAGCCGCGCGACGGGCGACGTCCAGCTGGTCCGCCCGGGCCTCACCGTGGCGGAACTGACCCAGCCGGGCCAGCCCGCCCAGCGGATTTCGCTGCCACGCCGCAGCCTGCGGGACTGCCTAGCCGAAGAACTGCGTCGCCTTGATCCAGACGATGTCTTCGGAGAAGTGATTACTATGGGACTGCCCCGAACCAATAGCAAGGAGTGACCGTCCCAGTGAGCGCTGACCCCAGAGTAAGCATCCATCCCAACTCCGCCGTCCTCATGGCCGCGATCGCAGCACGGCTGATCACCAAGCTGGTGGACGTGCAGGACAAGCACGGCGAAGCCACTGTGGTCCTCACCGGCGGAACCGTGGGCATCGGCACCCTGAAAGCGGTTGCCGACTCACCTGCGGCGCCCGCCGTCGACTGGTCCCGGGTGAACTTCTGGTGGGGTGACGAGCGTTTCGTTGGCAAGGACAGCACGGACCGCAACACCGTACAGGCCCGTGAGGCTTTGCTCTCCAGCCTGCCGCTGGATCCGGACCGCGTGCACGAACCAGGTTCGTCGGACGAGTTCGCAACCGCGGACGACGCCGCAGCGGACTACGCAGCACGCCTCAAGGCAGCCGGGGAGGCTGAGCACGCCGCAGATACTTCGGACAATCGTCCGGAAGAAGCCGGCGAGCTGCCGCGTTTCGACATCCTGCTGCTGGGCGTAGGCCCGGATGCGCATGTTGCCTCGCTCTTCCCTGAGCAGGCGGGTATCCGTGTCCAGGACCGCACAGTGGTGGGGGTAGAGAACTCCCCCAAGCCGCCGCCGTCGAGGATTTCGCTGACCTTGCCCGCCATCAATTCAGCCCAGGAAATCTGGATGGTAGTGGCAGGCGAGGACAAGGCCGGGGCCGTGGGCTTGGCCCTCGCCGGCGCCAACCCCGTCCAGGTTCCCGCCTCCGGCCCTCTTGGCCGTTCGAGGACCCTGTGGCTTATTGACGAAAATGCAGCCTCACGTGTCCCCCAGCAGCTCATCCGGAAGGATCCTGCGGGCGCGTAGCCGCTTGAGCGCTCCAGCCAAGACAATTTCCGCTTCTTGGCTGGAGCGCCTTTCTTTAACGTAATCCAGGTGGCTCTTGAAGATTTCTTCGTCCGCCCGCTCCGTCGTCGCCTCGCCCTGTTCGCGGACGGCAACCAAACCACACTTCGGACAGTCCCACCGAACAGGAATTTGATCCTCCGGGAGCTTAACGAAAACGAGCCGCGTCTCGTGTCCCTTGGCGCACCAATAGGGAACACGAATACGCGGCAAACTTTCGCCAACTATGGAGTCGGATTGGTTTCTCGGGGCTGATCCAGCTGTTACGCCGGCCCGTGTGCCTCGGAATCCTGAAGAACCATGAACCATCGTCGATCCCCTTGAGAGTTCGGCTGCATGGCGGTGAGGGCCATGCAGCCTAGTCTAGTGCGGGGATCCCGGCGACGGCAGGGTTGCTTCCGGGTAGTTTGATCCACCCGGAGCTCAAACCAGGGAGACTCTAGGAGTCTCCCCCTGAGGTGAAGCGCATGATGAGGCCAAGACCAATGATCACGACGCCCCAAGTGCAGCCCAAGACGATGGTGAAACGGTTGAGGTTCCGTTCGGCGACACCCGAGGAACTCAATCCCGAGCTCATGCCGCCGCCAAACATATCGGACAATCCACCGCCACGTCCCTTGTGCAGGAGGATAAGCAGCGTCAGCAGAAGACTGGTGATTCCCAGCAGGATCTGCAGAATGACTTGAAGAACGTCCACGACGGCCTTTCAGAAGAACGGAAAACGGGAGCGGAACCTTGAAACGGACTAGGCCGCGCTGAGGTGGCTCTCGAACCTGACAATGTTAGCAAACTCGGCCGGGTCAAGGCTCGCCCCACCCACCAGCAGGCCGTCGACGTCGGCGCCGGCCATGATCGCGGCCGCATTGTTGGCCTTCACTGAGCCGCCGTAGAGGAGCCGGGACTTGGCAGCGACGGAATCATCGAACAAGGAAGCGAGCTCGGCACGGATCGCCGCGCACATCTCCTGTGCGTCTTCCGGACCAGCGACTTCGCCCGTGCCAATGGCCCAGACCGGTTCGTAGGCGACGACCAAGTCACCTGCTTGCTCCGCCGAGAGCCCCTCGACGCCGGCACGCAACTGGGCAAGCGTGTGCTCGACGTGAGTGCCAGCCTGACGGATCTCAAGCCCCTCACCGACGCACAGGACGGGGGTCACGCCGTGGCGGAAACCAGCCTTGACCTTCGCGTTCAGGACCTGGTCACCCTCGTTGTGGATGGTGCGCCGTTCACTGTGGCCCACGAGGACGTATGCGCAACCCAGTTTGTTGAGGAACTGGCCGGAGATGTCACCGGTGTATGCCCCGGAGTCGAACTGCGAGAGGTCCTGGCCGCCGTAAACAACGTCCAACTCATCGCCCTGAACGAGGGTCTGCACACCGCGGAGGTCCGTGAACGGCGGGAACACCGCAACCTCGACCCGGCTGTAGTCGTGCTTGGCGTCGGACAGGGTCCATGCCAGCTTCTGCAGCAGGGTGATGCCCTGGACGTGGTCCATGTTCATCTTCCAGTTGCCGGCAATGAAGGGCCTGCGGACGAAGTTTCCGTTGGCAGAAGTTGTCACGTGTGCTCCAAAAATGCGTTGAGATAGGGAAGCCGGCAGGACGCTTGCCTTCTAGGAAGGGCGCCCCGCCGGCTGGGTAGCCTTAGCGGTCCAGCACGCTCAGGCCGGGAAGATCCTTGCCTTCAAGGTATTCCAGGCTGGCGCCGCCGCCAGTGGAAATGTGGCCGAACTGGGAGTCCTCAAAGCCGAGGGTCCGGACAGCCGCAGCGGAGTCGCCACCGCCGACCACGGTGAATGCAGGCGTCTCGGTCAAAGCTTGGGCGATGGCACGGGTACCGGCCGAGAAAGCCTCGAATTCAAAGACGCCCATGGGGCCGTTCCAGAACACAGTCTTCGCGGCCTTGATCTGCTCGGCGAAGGCCGCTGCCGATACGGGCCCGATGTCCAGGCCGATGCCGGCGGCACCGAATGAGCTGTCCTCGATCGCATCG
Source organism: Arthrobacter sp. 01T419 (assembly GCF_056398865.1). Taxonomy (NCBI): domain Bacteria; kingdom Bacillati; phylum Actinomycetota; class Actinomycetes; order Micrococcales; family Micrococcaceae; genus Arthrobacter; species Arthrobacter sp. 01T419. The sequence goes on along the minus strand of NZ_JBFTQF010000005.1, from coordinate 187,410 downwards.
GCGGCGACCACTTCGTGTTCGGCGTCCGCGGCGAAGCGGCTCGCGACCACGACGTCGGTTGGGACGACGAAAGCGGTACCGGCGTCGGAAGCGCGCTTGAGGTAGTCCTGGACCACGGGGATCTGGTCTGCTTCAAGCAAGCTGCCTGCAACTTTGTAGCCGGAAGCTGCCAAGAAGGTGAAGAGCATCCCGCCACCGACCAGGATGGTGTCTGCCTTGCCCAAGAGGTTATCGATCACGGCGAGCTTGTCCGATACCTTGGAGCCGCCGAGAACCACAACGTACGGGCGCTGAGTATCCGTGGTGAGCTTGCGCAGGACCTCGACCTCGGTGTGCACGAGGTCACCCTGGTAGGAAGGAAGCCGGGTGGCGACGTCGTAGACGCTCGCGTGCTTGCGGTGAACAGCTCCAAAGGCGTCATCCACAAAGGCGCCGTTGTCACCGGTCAGAGCTACGAGTTCATCCGCGAAGGCTCCGCGCTCGGCGTCGTCCTTGCTGGTTTCGCGGGCGTCGAAGCGGACATTCTCGAGGACCAGGACGTCTCCGTCGTCGAGGGACCCGGCCAGCTCCTTCGCGGAATCACCAACGGTGTCTTCCGCGAGCTGGACCTTGAAGGGCGCGAGCTCCGCGAGCCGCGCTACAGCGGGCTTGAGCGAATATTTGGCCTCTGGGGCACCTTTGGGGCGACCGAGGTGGGCCGTGACGAGCACGCGGGCACCGGCGTCCGAAAGCTTTTCGATGACCGGGAGTGAGGCCTTAATGCGGCCGTCGTCGGTCACTGTAGAGCCGTCGAGCGGCACATTCAGGTCACTTCTGACGAGAATGTACCGCCCGCGGACACCTTCAGCGATCAGTTCGTTGAGGGTGTGAGATGTCATGTGTCTACCCTAGCCCAGCTTGGATGCGACAAGCTCCGTGAGGTCAACGAGGCGGTTGGAGTAGCCCCATTCGTTGTCATACCAGGAAACAACCTTGACCTGGTTGCCGATGACCTTGGTCAGGCCGGAGTCGAAGATCGAGGATGCAGGATCGCCAACGATGTCCGAGGAGACGATCGGATCTGCCGTGTAGCTGAGGATGCCCTTGAACTGCTCGGTCTCCGAAGCCGCTTTCAAGGCTGCGTTGACTTCCTCGACGGTGACTTCACGGGAAACCGTGACGGTGAGGTCCGTGGCGGATCCGGTGGGGACCGGTACGCGGATGGCGTAGCCGTCGAGCTTTCCCTTGAGCTCAGGAAGGACCAGGCCGATCGCCTTGGCAGCACCCGTGGAGGTGGGAACCATGTTGATGGCTGCGGCGCGGGCACGGCGAAGGTCGCTGTGGGGACCGTCCTGCAGGTTCTGGTCTGCCGTGTAGGCGTGCACCGTGGTCATGAGGCCGCGCTCGATGCCAAAGGCGTCGTTGACAACCTTGGCCAGCGGGCCGAGGCAGTTGGTGGTGCAGGAAGCGTTGGAGATGATGTGGTGTGTTGCGGGGTCGTAGAGCTCGTGGTTGACGCCCATGACGATGGTGATGTCTTCGTCCGAAGCCGGAGCGGAGATCAGGACCTTCTTGGCACCAGCATCGATGTGCTTCTGCGCGGCGGCAGCCTTGGTGAAGAAGCCGGTGGACTCGATGACGATGTCCACGCCCAGCTCGCCCCAAGGGAGGTTTGCGGGATCGCGCTCTGCAAGGACCTTGATGATGTTGCCCTCAACAATGAGGTTGCCCTCTTTGACTTCAACGGACTGGGTCAGGCGACCGCCGACGGAGTCGTACTTCAACAGGTGGGCAAGTGCCTCGGGGCTGGTGAGGTCATTGACCGCGACAATTTCGAGATCGGCGCCCTGGGCGAGTGCTGCCCGGAAGTAGTTGCGGCCGATGCGGCCAAAGCCGTTGATTCCAATACGGGTGGTCACTATTCAGTCTCCTTGGTGCTCTTGCAAGCACACCTAGTGAGTCGGATCTTGATTCCAACTAACAATTCCCGCGCGTCTTTGGGCAGAAGTGATTATCAGATCGGAGGGCGACCAGCCACGTTGCTGAAGGCTAACCGCCTTCCGTGACCTATCTTACGTTTAACTACGCCTGCCCCCGCAACTGCGGGGGCAGGCAATCCGGTTTTTGGGCGAAATTCACCTGAATGTGAAGTTTGTTACATCCTCGTATATTCCGCATCACTCGCCGAAAATGGCAGGAAAAATTCCTAGAGAACGATCAATCCGGTCGCGTTTGCGCGGGCTGCTTCGAAGCGCTTGGCGACGTCGGCCCAGTTGACGATGTTCCAGAATGCCTTGACGTAGTCAGCCTTGACGTTGACGTAGTCCAGGTAAAAAGCGTGCTCCCACATGTCCAGCATGAGCAGGGGCGTGGTGCCGACGGCGACGTTGCCCTGCTGGTCGTAGAGCTGCTCGATGAGGAGGTTGCCACCGATGGGCTCGTAGGCGAGGAAGCCCCAGCCGGATCCCTGCAGGCCAAGTGCGGCCGCCGAGAACTGTGCACGGAAGGCATCGAAGGAACCGAACGCATCATCGATGGCTGCTGCGAGCTCGCCCTCGGGCTTGTCGCCGCCGTCCGGGGAGATGTTGTTCCAGAACACCGAGTGGTTGATGTGTCCGCCGGTGTGGAACGCGAGGTCCTTGGACAGGCGGTTGATGTTGGCGAAATCGCCCTTTTCACGGGCTTCGGCCAACTGGGCCAGGGCGTTGTTGGCGCCGGCTACATAGGCAGCGTGGTGCTTGCTGTGGTGCAGCTCCATGATCTTCGCCGAAATGTGCGGCTCAAGTGCTGCGTAGTCGTAGCCGAGCTCGGGCAGTACGTACTCTGTCACGAAATCCTCCAATGTAGTGGACCGGGGTCCGGTTGGTAACTCTCGTATTGTTCATCCGATCGGCGAACCGGCCGGAAATCTTGGGTGCTACTCCGCACCATCACGATTCTAGGGCGGGTGCTCTATTCGTCCATCATCTCGGGGGTCACATTTGCCTCGGTCCCGGGGATGCCCAGATCTCCGGCCCGTTTGTCCGCCATGGCCAACAGCCGGCGAATCCGTCCCGCGATGGCGTCCTTGGTCATGGGCGGATCAGCAAGCCGGCCCAGTTCATCCAGGCTGGCCTGTTTGTGCGCCACCCGGAGCTCGCCGGCGTATTTGAGGTGGTCCGGAACGTCGTCGCCCAGGATTTCCAAGGCCCTGTCCACCCGAGCACCGGCGGCGACGGCAGCCTGGGCCGAGCGGCGCAGGTTGGCGTCGTCGAAGTTCGCCAGGCGGTTGGCGGTGGCCCGGACCTCCTTGCGCATGCGGCGTTCCTCCCACACCATGAGGGCGTCATGGGCACCCATCCGCGTGAGCAGCGCGGCAATGGTGTCGCCGTCACGAATGACGACGCGATCCACACCGCGCACTTCCCGCGCCTTGGCCTGGATGCCGAGGCGACGGGCGGCTCCGACCAAGGCAAGCGCGGATTCCGGCCCGGGGCACGTGACTTCGAGCGAGGAGGAGCGGCCGGGTTCGGTGAGGGAACCGTGCGCCAGGAAGGCTCCGCGCCATACCGCTTCGGCGTCGGACGCCGAACCATTGACGACGGCGGACGGCAACCCGCGAACAGGCCGCCCACGGCCGTCCAGAAGGCCCGTCTGGCGCGCCAGGGCCTCGCCGTCGCGCACTACACGAACAACATAGCGGCTGCCGCGACGGAGGCCGCCACCCGAGACGACGATGATCTCGCTCTGGTGCCCATAGACTTCGGCGATCGCGGCGCGGAGCCGGCGTGCCGTGGAGGCGAGGTCCACCTCAGCCTCGATCACGATGCGGCCCGAGATGATGTGCAATCCCCCGGCAAAACGCAGCATGGCCGAGACCTCGGCCTTGCGGACGGAAGACTTCTTGATGTCCAGCCGGGAAAGTTCTTCCTTGACCGATGCGGTCAGTGCCATCGCATGTTCCTAACTATTCCCGAAGATATCGTGATACGCCGATGCCAGACGCAGCGGGTCGTGGACTGGACGGCGGCTCGACGCCCCCACTTTACCCAAGACCACCTCTGCACCGATCATTCCGGCAGCGCGCTCGAATTCCGTGAGGTCGGAAATCGAGGAAGGATCGGCGAGCACTACGTCCACACTGAACTCAGGCGCATAGCGGCGCAGGGCGTCCAGGTGGTCCGCTGCGGACATCCCGGACGTTTCCTTGGTGTCCATGGCGAGGTTCATGGTGAGGCATCGCTTGGCCGGGGTATCGCACAAGGCCTGGCGCATCTCGGGCAACAACAAGTGGGGCAACACTGAGGTGTACCAGGAGCCAGGGCCGAGAATGATCCAGTCCGCGAGCTCGATGGCCGTCAGCGCCTCGATGCATGCACGCGCGTCCTCCGGGAAGAGCCGCACGTTTTCGAGGGACCCGGCAACAGCGCACTTGGCCTGGCCCTTGACGGTCTGGAACTCGAACCCGCCCCCGGGCAAGGACACCCGTACGTCACCCTCGATGTTCAGCGGCTGCGTGGACATCGGCAGGACCTGACCGCGGGCACCCAAGAGGGCACCCGCCCATTTCAGTCCAGCCACGGCATCGCCTAGCAGCTCCCAGAGGGTAACAATGAGCAGGTTTCCCATGGCGTGGTGGTCCAAGGAACCTTGCCGGCCGCTCGGAGTCTTGAAGCGGTGCTGCATGACGTCCCGCCACGTACGCCCCCAATCCGTGTCATCGCAGAGGGCGCTCAGCGCCATCCGAAGATCGCCGGGCGGAAGGACACCGTACTCTTCCCTCAGCCGCCCGGAAGATCCGCCGTCGTCGGCGACGGTCACAATCGCGGTGAGCTCGGAGGTCAGCAGCCTCAACGCAGACAGTGACGCGGACAGCCCGTGTCCGCCGCCGAGCGCAACAACCGTGGGGCCTTTGGCAGGCTGGCTGCCTGGAGTCCCCTTCGGCGGGACAAGCGGCAGGGGTCCTGTCAGAACCCCCATTATTCGCGACCCAGATCGCGGTGGCTCGTGGTGACGGTGACCCGAGGGTATTGCGCCAGCCGTTTGGAGAGTTCGACGGCGACCGCAACCGAACGGTGTTTGCCGCCTGTGCAACCGACGGCAATGGTCGCGTAGTGTTTGTTTTCCGACCGATAGCCGTCGAGGACGGGCTCCAAGGCAAGGACGTAGCGGTCAACGAAGTCTTTGACACCGGCGGCTCCCAGCACATAGTCGCTGACATCGGCGTCGAGTCCAGTGTGCGGGCGCAACTTCGGGACCCAGTGCGGGTTGGGGATGAAGCGCGCGTCGGCCACAAAGTTGGCGTCCACTGGCAGGCCATATTTGAAGCCGAAGCTCATGACGTTCAGGCGCAGCGCCACGGGGCCTGTGTCGGTGAAGAGTTCAGTGATGGCAGTCGCCAGGCCATGCACGTTGTACGTACTCGTGTCCAGGACCACGTCTGCCGACTCCCGGAGTTCCTTCAGGACGTCGCGCTCTGCGGCTATACCGTCCAGGATCCGGCCTCCGCCCTGGAGCGGATGCGGGCGGCGCCCTTGTTCAAAGCGCCGGACCAGGACGTTGTCGCTGGCGTCGAGGAAGAGCACGCGGAACGTGATTCCGCTGGCGCTGAGTGCGCCGAGGGCGGTCCTGATATCTGTGAAGAGGCCCTTGCTGCGGACGTCCACCACGACGGCCAGCTTGGGGATCGATTGGGGTGCGTGCGAAACGATTTCGGCGAGCGTCCCCAACATCTGCGGAGGGAGGTTTTCGACGACGTACCAGCCGTGGTCCTCTAGTGCGTCCGAGGCGGTGCTACGGCCTGCTCCGGACATGCCAGTCACCACCAGCAGTTCCGCTTCGACAGGCTTGACGGGAATGAGACCGTCCTGCTCCGCGCCGGATTCTGCTGTTGACTCTGACATCAAGTGTCCCCGTTTCTGATATGGTCCAAGTTTCTGTTGGTCCAGGCTGGACCGCCTGGAGGAGCGGTCCGATTATTACCCTAGCTAATATTCAAGGATTTCGCCGGTGGTCATGTTCACTGCCGGAGCGGTCTCTTCCGAGGCGCCGGCTGCCGCCAGGTGGCTGACGACGGCTTCTGCCAAAGCCGGACCGATTCCCTTGGCGGCTGTGAGCTCACTTACCGTGGCAGCCTTGATCTTCTTGAGCGAACCGAAATGCGCCACGAGCGCCTTCCTTTTGGCTTCCCCGAGGCCGGGAACGCCGTCGAGCGCGGACACCGTCATGGCCTTTCCCCGCTTCTGCCGGTGGAAAGTGATGGCGAAACGGTGGGCTTCGTCGCGTATGCGCTGCAGCAGGTAGAGCCCTTGCGAAGTCCGTGGCAGGATCACGGGGAAATCGCTCTCCGGCAACCAGACTTCTTCGAGCCGTTTGGCCAAGCCGACGACGTAGACGTCGTCGATCCCCAGTTCCGCAAGTGCCCGCGCGGCCGCGTTCACCTGGGGCTGCCCGCCGTCGACGACGACGAGGTTGGGCGGATAGGCGAACCTCGCCTTTGTCGCGGTGCCGGGAGCGTCATCGGAGGGCGTCGGCCCCTCTCCGGAACTGGCGTTGGGAATTTCCCCGCTCTTGGGAAGCTGCGCGGACTTATCTTGCAGGTAGTGCCTGAAGCGTCGCGTGAGGACGTCGTGCATCGCGGCAGTGTCGTCCGTTGCGGCCGCCCCCGTGATGGCGAACTTCCTATAGTCGGATTTCTTGGGTAGGCCGTCTTCCACCACGACCATGGACGCAACCACGTTGGTGCCTTGCACGTGGGAAATGTCGTAGCACTCGATCCGGAGCAGCGGCACGGGAAGCTCGAGGGCCTCCTGCAGCTCCTGGAGCGCCTGCGAACGGACGGTGATGTCGCCTGCCCTCCGGACTTTGTGCAGCTTCAGTGCCTGCTCAGCGTTTTCCCGGACGGTGGACATGAGGGCTGCCTTGTCGCCACGCTGCGGCACTCGGATATCCACCTTGGCACCCCTGAGGCCACCTAGCCATTCAAGCAACTCATGATGGTTGGACGGAATCTCCGGGACCAGGACTTCGCGGGGAATACGTCCTTTGTTGTCGCTGTCCTCCCCGTAGACCTGCTGCAGCAGGTGCTCAATGAGCTCGGGGGTGGTGGCGTCTTCGACCTTTTCCACCACCCAGCCCCGCTGGCCGCGTACCCGGCCACCCCTGACATGGAACACCTGAACGGAAGCCTCGAGGTCGTCGTCGTGCAGGGCGAAGATATCCGCGTCCGTGTCTTCGGAAAGGACCACGGCATTGCGTTCGAACACTTTGCGCAAGGCCGCGATGTCATCGCGGATTCGCGCCGCCCGTTCGTAGTCGAGTTCGGCCACGGCAGCCGCCATGTCCTTTTCGAGGCGGGTGATGAAGCGTTTCGCCTCACCGCCCATGAAGGAGCAGAAGTCTTCGGCAATGGCCCGATGCTCCTCGGGGGTGACGCGACCGACACACGGTGCCGAGCATTTATCGATGTAGCCAAGCAAGCACGGCCGCCCACTGGCCTGTGCACGCTTCAGCACGCCGGGGCTGCAACTACGGACCGGAAAGACCCTGAGCAAGGTGTCCATAGTTTCCCGGATGGCGCCCGCCGTGTACGGGCCGAAGTAGCGGGTACCCTTGCGGCGCTCCCCGCGCATGACCTGGACCCGGGGGAGCCTCTCCCCCATGCTCACGGCAAGGTACGGATACGTCTTGTCGTCGCGGAACACGACATTGAAACGCGGTTTGAATTCCTTGATCCACGTGTATTCGAGCTGAAGCGACTCAAGCTCGCTGCCCACCACGGTCCACTCCACGCTGCTGGCTGTGTGCACCATGGCGTGGGTTTTCGGCAACAAGCCTGCAGGGTTGGCGAAGTAGGAGTTCAGCCGCGAACGCAGGTTTTTCGCCTTGCCCACATAGATGACACGGCCGTGCGGATCCCGGAACCGATAGACGCCGGGGGTGGTGGGGATTTCTCCCGTCTGGGGTCGATAACTCGCTGGATCTGCCACAGATCCAGTCTAGTAAGGGAAAGACGCTACCCCGTACGCACCGGACCAGCCACCAGAGCTACTCCGCGGACTTGCTCTGGTTGTAGCTGGTGGAACGTTCCTGGCCGCTCAATGCCGCAATGGCATCCATGATCTTGTCTGTCACTTCACGGCGGGCAGGTAGCGAATGGTCCGGTCCTGTCTTCTCGAAATACAGCGGCTCGCCCACCTTCATGGTGAAGTGTTGCGGACGGACAGTGTTACGGTCCACAGGCTGCAGTTTGTCCGTGCCAATCAGGCCCACCGGCACCACGGGCGCGCCCGTGGTGAGCGCAAGCCAGCCGACCCCGGTACGCCCACGGTAGAGCAAGCCGTCACGCGAACGGGTTCCCTCCGGATAGATCCCGATGCCCCTCCCGTTCTCCAGAATGTCCAAGAGGGTCTTGAGCGCCTGCACGCTGGCGGCCTGCTCTCCGCGCTCTACCGGAATGGATCCAACCGCCTGGAAGAACGCCTTCATGGCCCGGCCTTTGAAGCCTTTGGTCGTGAAGTACTCGGCTTTGGCAAAGAAGCCCACCGGGCGGGGCATCAGTGCTTGGACAATCACGCTGTCCAGAAAAGACAAATGGTTCGGGGCCACAATGAAGGGCCCTTCCTTGGGCACGTTCTCCAGCCCAATGACCGTTGGACGGCAGGTGCTGGAAATCAGTCCGCGCGTGGTCCACCGGATGACATCAAAGGCTTCCATCGTTCTGCACCTCGCTCAGGGCCGCCGCGCGGACGGCGTCAAGTTCTTCGATCTTCTTCAGCAGCTGCGCAGTGGAATCCACGACGGCGACGGCTCCCGCTTCCTGAAGCTCGCCGTCGGGCGCAAATCCCCAACTCACACCGATGCAGTCGAGTCCATTGGCCATGGCACCGGCAACATCCTGGTGGCGGTCCCCCACCATCACCGCCGGCTGCGAATGCAACGTGGCCAGCGCCGCACCAACGATTTCCACCTTGCCGGGGGCTATGTTGGCGGCCCTTGATTCATCATCCGAGGCTCCGCAGATGGAAGCAAAGAAATCGGCAATACCGTGATGCGCCAACACGACGCGCGCCAGGCCCTGGGGTTTCTGCGTGGCCACAGCGACCGGGCGCCGCGACTCCGCGAAGAACTCCAGGAGCTCACGGATACCGGGATAGAGCCGGCTTTGAGCGATTCCCACAGAACGGTAGTAGCTGCGGTAGCGCCCGATGACTTCGTCCACTCTCCCCGCGGGAACCCCGGCAATGTGCTCAAGGGAATCGCTGAGCTTGGGTCCAACCATGGAGTCAAGAACGGGCTGCTCCGGGACGGGGAGGCCAAATTCGCGCAGGGCCGCGGCGATACCACCGGTTATGCCACCTGCAGGATCGACAAGGGTGCCGTCCAGATCAAAGATTACGGGCACCATTGTTTGAGTCACCGGGTTAGTTTCTCACGAGTTGAGGCATGCCTGAAACTCACATGCCGGCCAGGGAATACTCCGGCCGCTGCCGAAATATTCCCTGGCGGGAGCCACCGCACCTAACCCAGAATCTCTGCCAGGAAGGTAGCGGTGTGGCTTTCCGTGGACTTGGCGACCTGTTCGGGCGTACCGGTCGCCACGATGCGTCCACCGCCCGAACCACCGTTGGGCCCAAGGTCCACGATCCAGTCGGCGGACTTGATGACGTCAAGGTTGTGTTCAATGGTGATGACCGTGTTGCCCTTGTCCACCAGGCCCTGCAACACCATGAGCAATTTGCGGATGTCCTCGAAGTGCAGGCCGGTAGTGGGCTCGTCCAAGACGTAGACGCTGCGACCGTTCGACCGCTTCTGGAGCTCCGAGGCCAGCTTCACGCGCTGCGCCTCGCCGCCGGAAAGGGTGGTGGCCGGTTGACCAAGCCGGACGTAGCCGAGACCGACGTCGACGAGGGTGTTCAGGTGCCGGGCAATGGGCGTGAACGCCGCAAAGAACTCGGCGCCTTCCTCGATGGGCATGTTGAGGACGTCCGCAATGGTTTTGCCCTTGTAGTGGACTTCGAGGGTCTCCCGGTTGTAGCGGGCACCATGGCACACTTCGCACGGGACGTAGACATCCGGGAGGAAGTTCATCTCGATCTTCAGCGTGCCGTCACCGGAGCAGGCCTCACAGCGGCCGCCCTTGACGTTGAACGAGAAGCGGCCCGGCTGGTAACCGCGCACTTTGGCTTCGGTTGTCTCAGCGAAGAGCTTCCGGATGTTATCGAAGACGCCCGTGTACGTGGCGGGGTTGGAACGCGGCGTCCGGCCGATGGGGCTCTGGTCGACGTGGACCACCTTGTCGAGGTGCTCCAGGCCCACTACCGAGCGATGCCGGCCTGCAACCTGCTTGGCTCCGTTGAGCTTGTTGGCAAGAACCTTGTAGAGGATCTCGTTCACCAGGGTGGACTTGCCTGAGCCACTGACGCCGGTCACGGCTGTGAAAAGACCCAGTGGGAACGTGGCGTCAACGTTGTTCAGGTTGTTTTCGCGTGCGCCGACAACCTTGAGCTCACGCTTCTTGTCATACTTGCGTCGCTTGGGCGGGATGTCGATCTTCCGTCGCCCGGACAGGTAGTCGCCCGTGAGCGAGTTCGTGTTTTCAAGGAGTTCCTTGTAGGAACCCGAGTGCACCACCTGGCCACCGTGTTCGCCTGCGCCGGGTCCGATGTCCACCACCCAGTCGGCCTCGTGAATGGTGTCTTCGTCGTGCTCTACAACAATCAGCGTATTGCCGAGGTCGCGCAAACGGGTCAAGGTCTCGATGAGGCGGCGATTGTCCTTCTGGTGCAGCCCGATGGACGGCTCATCCAGGACATACAGGACACCCACCAGGCCAGAGCCGATCTGCGTGGCGAGTCGAATGCGCTGGGCTTCACCGCCGGACAGGGTTCCGGACGGCCGTTCGAGATTCAGGTACTCAAGCCCGACGTCGAGAAGGAAGGTCAGGCGGGCCTGGATCTCCTTGAGAACCTGATGGGCAATTTGTGCCTCGCGGTCAGTGAGCGTGAGGCTACCGAGGAAGTCAGCGCAATCACGCATCGGAAGGGCCGATACCTCTGCGATGGACTTGCCGTTGATCAGCACGGAGAGCGACGCGGGGTTAAGCCGGGCACCGTTGCATGCGGGGCAAGGAACCTGGCGCATGTACTCTTCGTAGCGGTCGCGCGCCCAATCGGAATCCGTTTCACCGTGCTTGCGGTGAACGTACTGGATGGCACCTTCGAAGCCGGTGCTGTACTTGCGCTCTCGGCCGAACCTGTTGCGGTACTGGACGACCACCTTGTGGTCCTTACCGTGCAGCACCGTTTGCCGAACTTCCTGGGACAGCTTCTCCCAAGGGGTGTCCATGGAGAAATCGAGCTCCAAGGCGAGGCCCTCCAAGAGCCGGTTCCAGTACTCCGTGGTTGCTGTACCCAACGACCACGGCGCTATGGCTCCCTGGCCCAGGGAAAGCTCAGGGTTGGGCACCACGAGTTCCTCATCGACTTCCAGCTTGGTGCCGATGCCGCTGCAGGCCGCGCATGCGCCGAAGGGGTTATTGAAGGAGAAGGAGCGGGGCTCGATTTCGTCGATAGCCAGTGGGTGCTCGTTGGGGCAGGCAAGGTTCTCCGAAAACGCCCGGATCCGTGCGGGGTCTTCGGCGTCGAGCTCCACGAACTCAACCAGCACACGGCCTTCGGCAAGTCGGAGCGCGGTTTCGATCGAGTCGGTCAGCCGTTGGCTGATCCCTTCCTTGACCACCAACCGGTCCACCACTACTTCGATGGAGTGCTTGAATTGTTTGCCGAGCTTGGGTGGATCGCTCAGCTGGACGAGTTCGCCGTCCACCCGCGCGCGGGAGTAGCCCTTGGCGGTGAGCTCCTTGAAAAGCTCCACGAATTCGCCCTTGCGCCCGCGGACCACGGGGGCAAGAATCTGGAATCGCGTGCCGGACTCGAGTTCCAGCAGCTGGTCGACGATCTGCTGCGGCGTCTGGCGCGTGATCGGCTCATGGCACACGGGGCAATGCGGCCTGCCGACACGCGCCCACAGGAGACGCATGTAGTCGTAGATCTCGGTGATGGTGCCCACGGTGGAACGCGGGTTCTTGCTGGTGGACTTCTGATCGATGGACACCGCCGGGGAAAGGCCCTCGATGAAGTCGACATCCGGCTTATCCACCTGGCCCAGGAACTGGCGGGCATAAGCCGACAATGATTCCACGTACCGGCGCTGCCCCTCGGCAAAGATGGTGTCGAAGGCCAAGGACGACTTGCCCGAACCTGACAAGCCTGTGAAGACGATCATGGCATCACGGGGAAGGTCGAGGTCCACGTTGCGGAGGTTGTGTTCACGCGCTCCCTTGACCACGAGCCGGGACAGGTCATGTCTTATGGGCATGGCAGGCTGCTGCGCGGAAACGCTTGCGAGGGATTCGACGGCGGGGACTTCAGCTAAGGCTTTAGGCACCCACTAATGCTAATCGAAAACTTCTTCGAATTTCCATGTGGCCCCGCGCAGCCTACTGACGGGTATCAATCCGCGTCGTAGGCGGCAGCCAGAAGCTGCACGGCCTCGGCGAAACTGGCGCCCTGGGCCTTGGCCGCGGCCGAGTAATTCGCCGCGACGGCTGCCAAGGCGCTCCAGCGGTCGTCCCGGGCGCACACCACCGTTCCGTTTCGGCCACGGGTTGCCACCACTCCGGCCGCTTCAAGTTCCTTATACGCACGGGCAACCGTGTGGGGGGCGACATCCAGCTCACCGGCCAGGCTGCGCACTGCCGGGAGTTTGGTCCCGACAGGGAGTGCGCCGGCATCAGCCAACTCGATGATGCGGAGCCGAAGCTGCTCATACAAGGCCACCGTGCTCGACTGCTTGGGTCGCCACGAACCGGGGAACTCTATGGAACCGCTCACGAGGCTTCCCTCTCCCTTTGCTCGGCGCGGTGCTTGGCGGTCCGCGCTGGGGCGGCGGCCAACTCGCCGTTTCCGATGGCAAACTGAGCGTCGTGCAGGCGGGCGTAGTGCCCGCCAAGCTCCAGCAGCGAATGATGGGTGCCGTGTTCAACGATCCGTCCGTGGTCCATGACGAGAATTAGATCAGCGTCGCGGATGGTGGACAAGCGATGCGCGATGACGAAAGACGTCTTGTTGCTCCGCAATCTGTGCATCGCCTGGCGGATGAGGACTTCCGTGCGGGTATCCACGGAGCTGGTGGCTTCGTCCAGGATCAAAATCGAGCGGCCCGAGAGCCGCGCACGGGCGATGCTCAGCAATTGCCTTTGCCCTTGGCTCAGCGGTTCCCCTCCGTTGGTGAGCATGGTGGAGTACCCGTTCGGCAGCGAGCGCACAAAGTGGTCCACGTAGCTTGCCTCGGCGGCGGCCACGATGTCCGCGTCGCTCGCGCCTGGGCGCCCGTATTCGATGTTCTCCCTGATGGTGCCCGTGAATATCCATGGATCCTGAAGAACCACGCCGAAGTTGCGGCGGAGGGCATCGCGTCGCATGCCCGCAATGTCCACGCCGTCAATGGTGATCTTTCCGGATCGGAGTTCATGGAAACGCATGAGGAGGCTGATCAGTGTGGTCTTGCCGGCACCCGTGTGTCCCACGATGGCCACCGTTTGTCCCGGCTCCACATGGAATGACAGATCCTCGATCAGGGGCGCATCGGCACGATAGCTGAATGCAATGTGTTCAAAGGAAACCCTTCCAGCAGGGAGATCAGACTGCGCATCGAAGCCGGCTGCGAATTGCTCGTCGGGCCGCCCGTTGGATCCAGCAAGCGAACCGGTGTCGGCGCCCGCGCCTGTTCCGGTCTCCGTCGACAATTCCGGCGCGTCCAACAGCTCGAAGACCCTGGCGGCGGAAACTGCGCATGATTGGAGGATCTGGGCCATACCGCCGATCTGGCCCAACGGCTGGCTGAACAGCCGGTTGAATTGAATGAACGCCTGGATGCCGCCGATGCTCATCGCGCCAGCAAGGAACTGGAGTGCACCCACAATCGCAACCCCCACGTAGCTGGCGTTGGAGACGAAGGCCATGAGCGGCATCAGCAGACCGGATGCGAACTGCGCCTTGGAACTCGCGGAATACAGTCCGTCGTTATGGGCAGCGAAGCGGACCGCCATCGCTGCCTGCGCGCCGAAGAGTTTGATGGTCTCGTGACCGGTCGCTGTCTCCTCCACCAGGGAGTTGACGTCTCCCGTAGCCTCCCACTGCCGGACAAAGTGCTTCTGTGAGCGTCGGGTCACCACAACCGAGGCCAGAGCCGACACTGGAACAGCCAACAGGGACACGAGGGCAAGCAAAGGTGAAAGCAGCAGCATCATGCCCAGGGAACCGATGACCATCAATGTTGAGGTCAAGAGCTGGGAAAGAAGCTGGTTGAGCGTTTGTGACACATTGTCGAGGTCGTTGGTGGCACGACTCAGGACGTCGCCCCGGGACCGGCCGTCGTAGTAGGCCACGGGGAGCCGATGCAATTTCGCTTCCACCTCTTCCCGAAGGTCGTGTGCGAGCCGCTGCACGGCGAGGGCGTTGAGCCGGCCTTGAACCCAGTTGAGCAGCGAGGCAACCGCGTACATGGATGCGGCAACGAGCAGCAGCAAGACGAAGCGTTCGGTGTTGAACTGAGCGCCGAAGACGGCGGCCGCGATGACGTCGGTTGCGTCGCCCAGTATCTTGGGGGCAGCGACATTGAGTGTGGCAAAACCGCAGATGCACAGAATCGCTGCGGTCATGACTCCCCTGGCGGGCTTCAACAAGCCCGCGAGGCGGACCAGGGACCGCGGTGGTCTCCCTTTGGCGGCGAGGTGCGCACTGCCGCTACTCACGCGGCTTCTTCCGTTTCCAGCTGGGACGCCACGATCTCCCGGTATGTCTCCGAGGACTCAAGGAGTTGGTCATGGGTTCCTTTTGCCACCAGGCGGCCCTCGTCGATGAGGAGGATCTGGTCGGCCGACACCACGGTGTTGACCCTTTGGGCGACGATGATGACTGTTGCCTCCCGTAGTTCCCGTTCAAGCGCGGCCCGGAGCCGCGCCTCGGTCACCGTGTCCAGGGCGGAAAAGCTGTCGTCAAATAAATAGACCGATGCGCGGCGCAGCATTGCGCGGGCAATGCACAAGCGCTGCCGCTGACCGCCGGAAAGACCGGCACCCCCTTGGGACAACGTAGTGTCCAGCCCGTGCGGCAGTTCGGCCACGAAATCTGCCGCCTGGGCCGTCTCGAGGGCATGCCACAATTGGGAATCTGTCGCGGAAGGCAGCGCAAGCCGTAGGTTCTCGGCGATGGTTCCGCGGAACAGCCAGGTCTCTTGGGGCACGACGGCAAGCTGACTGCGCAAGGTGGCGAGGGGAAGTGCAGCGATGTCCTGGCCATCGAGGGAGATGCTTCCGCCGCTTGCCTCGAGCAGCCTCGGCACAAGGCTGACGATGGTTGACTTGCCGCTTCCAGTGGACCCGATCACCGCCGTCGTGGTCCCTGGTGCCGCTTCGAAAGTGATCCCTTCCAACACTGGCGCCTCGGCTCCCGGATAGGCGAAGGACACGTTATTGAAGCGCAAGCCCGCCGTCGGCGCAATATCCAGGGCCGTCCCGCCGGCAACGCTTCCCGGCAGGACCAGCTCCGATTCAGTGTTGAGTACTTCGGTGACGCGTTCAGCACTGACTGCCGCGCGGGGGGCTGTGCTCAACACGTACATTGCCATCATGATCGCGAGGAGGATCTGCATGATGTAGGCAATGAATGCCGTGAGCGCGCCCAGCTGCATGTCGCCGGCGATGATGCGGTGGCCACCGAGCCAGACCACTCCCGCCGAGGAGAGGTTGACGACGATCATGACGAGCGGAAGCATACCGGCGACAATTCGGGCGGAACGGAGATTGTTGTTCGTCAGGGCATCATTTGCGGCCTCGAACCGCTTCATCTCAAACGGTTGGCGGACAAAGGCCCGGATGACTGCGGTCCCGAGGATCTGTTCGCGGAGCACGCTGTTGATCCGGTCCACCAAACCCTGGCCCTCGCGGTACAGCGGGACAAGCTTGCGGACGATCAAGAGCATGATGATCAACAGCACGGGAATGATGGCGAAGACGATCCACGACAAGGCCACATCCTGTTCGACTGCCAGAATGACGCCGCCGATGCCCATGACCGGCGCCGCCACCAGCATGCTGAACACAAGCACCGTGATGTTCTGCAGTTGCAGGACATCATTCGTAGTCCGCACCACCAGGCTGGCGGGCCCGAAGGCCGCTACGTCCTGGTCGGGCAGGGAATGGATCTTGTCGAAAAGGTCTTCCCTCAGCCCTCTGCCGATCTTCATGGCGACGATGGCACCAAAGTAGCCAGCCAGCACGGCGGCAAGCACCTGGACGACGGTGAGCACCAGCATCCAGGCACCGAGGCGAAGGATGACTTCGCTGTTCCCGGCGACAAGGCCGTCGTCGACGATCTTGGCGTTGAACGTGGGAAGGAGAAGGGTGGCTCCGGTCTGGACCAGCTGCAGGAGAACTATCGCCACGACGTGGACCTTGTAGGGGGCTAGGCGCTGCAGCAGCAAGGATGCCAGCACGTCCCCTCCAATCGTTGGTCTCAAAGAGCGGCGGATTCCACCGGATGCCGCCCCACGATCGCCTTGCCATTGTAGTTCAGATCACACTGGGAATCGTTGCAATTCCAGCACTTCCGGAGTCCGCAGGAATCGGGCCTGCTCAGCCACGTTTTCGGGCCACCGCGAAAATCCTGCGGAACGGAAACACGGTCCCGTGCCGGTCTGTCGGGTAGGCCTCGCGCAGCATGGCTGCGTACTGGCTTTCAAAAACGGCCGCTTCGTCGTCGGGAAGGGCCGCGAGGACGGGACGGAGGCCGGTCCCTCGTACCCAGTGCAGCACGGGGTCGGGCCCTGGCAGAAGTTGCTGGTAGGTGGTTTCCCAGGCGTCGGCGTCGCAAACGTCGTCGAGCATGACCCGCAGGTAGTCGGCCGGTTCCCCGACGGCGTCGTCGTGGCGCAGCACGCCGGACAACCTCCCGGACCACTCAGGCGAACCGGCTAGCTCCCGCATGAGCGCGTGGGACGGCGCGGCGAAGTTTCCTGGGGCCTGGAGCGCGAACCATGCGCCGGGTTTCAGCGCTTCCAGCCACCCGGCGAGCATTGCCAGGTGCCCGGGCACCCACTGCAGGGCTGCGTTGCTGACCACGACGTCGGTGTCCGCTTTCGGTGTCCACTCGGCGATGTCCGTGTAGGCGAACGAAAGACCCGGTTGGGTGCCCGCGAGGCGTCCGGCCTTGGCCAGCATCTCCGGAGAAGAGTCCAGCCCGACAACGGCGGCACCAGGCCAGCGAGTCGTGAGGGTCGCCGTGAGGTTCCCTGGACCGCAGCCCAGATCCACGACGTGCCGCGGATCCTCGGCCAGGATCCGCGAGGTCAGGTCAAAGAACGGACGGTCGCGGTGATTTCCGAACTCGACGTACTTGGCTGGATCCCATTTCACTGCTGTCTCCATCGTCTGTCTCCGTGGTCTCTTCCTCTCCACACTAAGCTGGAAGGCAATGAAACTTCTTGAGCAGCTCCCCGGAACCTCCAACGCTGGAACCTCCAACGCTGGAACCTCCGACGCCGGATCGGGCAGCGGACACGTTGACCCGGACGAAATCTACACACGCTTCGTTGAATGGACGGAGAGCCGCGGGCTTCAGCTCTACCCTGCGCAGGATGAAGCGATCATGGAACTCGCGTCCGGCTCCAACGTGATCCTGGCGACCCCCACCGGCTCCGGAAAATCCCTGGTAGCCATCGCGGCGCACTTCGAGGCCATGTCCAGGAGGATGCGCAGCTACTACACGGCCCCCATTAAGGCCTTGGTCTCCGAGAAGTTCTTCGCCCTCTGCGAGATCTTCGGAGCGGAGAATGTCGGCATGATCACCGGCGACTCGGGGGTCAACCAGGACGCGCCCATTATCTGCTGCACCGCCGAAATCCTCGCCAACATCGCCCTGCGCGAAGGCAAGGAAGCCGAGCTTGGCACGGTCATCATGGACGAGTTCCATTTCTACTCCGATCCCCAGCGCGGTTGGGCTTGGCAGGTGCCCCTCCTGGAACTCCCCCAGGCCCAATTCCTCCTGATGTCAGCCACTCTGGGAGACGTCAGCCGCTTCGAAACCGGCCTGACCGAACTCACCGGCCGGTCCACCACCACTGTCAGCTCAGCCGAGCGCCCTATCCCACTGCACTACTACTTCCAGGAAACTCCGGTCCACGAAACCCTCGAGGAACTCCTGAGCACCAAGCAAGTTCCCGTGTACGTGGTCCATTTCAGCCAGGTCGAGGCCATCGAACGCGCCCAGAACCTCATGAGCATCAACATGTGCACCCGCGAGGAGAAGGACAAGATTGCCGAGCTGATTGCCGGCTTCAGGTTCGCGGCCGGCTTCGGCAAGACCCTTAACAGGCTGGTCCGCCACGGCATCGGCGTCCATCACGCTGGCATGCTGCCCAAGTACCGCCGCCTCGTGGAGCAATTGGCACAGGCAGGGCTCCTGAAGGTCATCTGCGGCACCGACACTCTCGGCGTCGGAATCAACGTACCTATCCGCACCGTCCTCTTGACGGCCCTGAGTAAGTACGACGGCGTCCGGACCCGTTTGCTGAACTCCCGCGAGTTCCATCAGATCGCCGGCCGCGCGGGCCGGGCAGGGTATGACACTGCCGGAACGGTTGTGGTGCAGGCTCCTGAACACGTAGTGGAGAACGCGAAGGCGATGGCCAAGGCCACCGCAAAGTTCGGTGACGACCAGAAGAAGCTGCGGCAAGTGGTGCGAAAGAAGCCGCCGGAGGGCTTCGTCTCCTGGGGGCAACCCACCTTCACGCGTTTGGTGGAGTCCGTGCCGGATCCGTTGACGTCGAGTTTCACTGTGACACATGCGATGCTGCTCAACTTGCTGGAGCGTCCTGGCGACCCCTTCGTCGCTACCCGCCGCCTCCTCACCGAAAACCACGAGGCACGGCCCGCACAACTGCAGCTCATGAAGAAAGCCCTGGGTATCTACCGCGAGCTGCTGGCCGCCGGAGTGGTGGAACGCATTCCCGAAGCCGAGCAGGAGAAAGAAGGCCGTTCCGTCCGGCTGACCGTTCACCTGCAAGCCAACTTCGCCTTGAACCAGCCGCTCTCACCGTTTGCGCTTGCGGCGCTGGAGCTTTTGGACCCGGAGTCGCCGTCGTACGCTTTGGACGTTGTGTCCGTGATCGAAGCAACCCTCGAGAAACCCCGGCAGATCCTGTCTGCGCAGCAGAAGAAGGCACGCGGCGAGGCCGTCGCAGCGATGAAGGCCGATGGCATTGACTACGACCAGCGCATGGCGATGCTCGAAGAGGTCAGCTACCCGCAGCCCCTCGCGGAGATCCTGGGCGAAGCTTTCGAGGTCTACCGCAAGGCCGCTCCGTGGGTGGGCGACTTCGAACTCGCCCCGAAGTCGGTGGTCCGGGACATGTATGAGCGCGCCATGAATTTCGGCGAGTTCGTCCAGTTCTATGGGCTGGCCCGCTCCGAGGGCATCGTGCTGCGGTATTTGGCCGATGGTTTCAAGGCCCTGCGTCAGACGGTCCCCCAGGACTCGCTCCGCGAAGACCTCGAGGACCTTATCGCCTGGCTGGGCGAACTGGTCCGCCAAGTCGACTCCAGCCTGCTCGACGAGTGGGAAGAGCTCACCTCCGGAGCGGCTCTGACGCCGCACGACGCCCCGCCTCCCCCGCCGCCGTCGCTCACGTCCAACATCCGAGCCTTCCGGGTCATGGTCCGCAACGAAATGTTCCGGCGCGTTGAGCTGTTCGCGGACGAGGACGCCGCCGCCTTGGGCGAGCTCGACGCCGGCAGCGGCTGGGATGCGGAACGTTGGGAAGACGCCCTGGATGACTATTTCGACGAGCACGACGACATCGGGACCGGCCCGGATGCCCGCGGTCCGGGGCTCCTCATGATCACTGAGGAACCCGGCATCTGGCGTGTGCGGCAGATCTTCGATGACCCTGCCCGCAACCATGACTGGGGCATTTCGGCCGAAGTGGATCTGGAAGCCTCCGACGAGAGCGGCACCGCCGTGGTCAGGGTGACCGCGGTCAACCGCCTCTAGGCTCCTAGTAAGCTCGAATCATGAGTGTTATCCGCCCTGCCACCGTGTCCGATGTCCCAGCGATCCTGCAGATGATCCACGAGCTTGCGGTCTACGAAAAAGAGCCCGACGCCGTGAAGAACACGCCGGAAATGCTGACAGCCGCCCTGTTCGGTGAAAATCCGCGGGTGTACGCGCACATGGCGGAAAACGCGGCCGGGGACGTCCAAGGTTTCGCCTTGTGGTTCCTGAACTACTCCACGTGGGAAGGTGTCCACGGCATTTACCTTGAAGACCTTTACGTCACACCGGATGCGCGGGGCGAGGGCCACGGCAAGGCTCTCCTGCAGCATTTGGCCGCCACCGCCGTCGAACGCGGTTACGCAAGGGTGGAATGGAGCGTCCTGGACTGGAACGAGCCGTCCATTAACTTCTACCGCAGCCTGGGCGCCATTCCCATGGACGGCTGGTCCACGTTCAGGCTCACGGGCGAAGCTTTGGGTGCCTTTGGCAGCGATGACAAGGTCCTGACGCGTGGCTGAGCGGACGGTTGGGCAGGCTGCACACACGATCCGGGCACGCCATGAATTCCGGGGAGTCCGGACCACCGAGCACTACTTCAGGGTGCCCCTCAACCACTGGCCTTCCGCGCTTGCGACGGACACCGGCGGCGGCCCCGCCGAGACGATCACCGTCTTCGCCCGGGAGTTCGTCTCCGCCGAGCACTCGGCCGAGGACGCTGCCCGGCTGCCGTGGTTGCTTTACCTCCAAGGCGGACCGGGCGGACGCGGAACGCGGACCACGTCCTTGTCCGGCTGGATGAAGGCTGCCGCAAGAAGCTTCCGCATCCTGATGCTGGATCAACGGGGTACCGGATTGTCCACGCCGGCGGACCGCAATACGTTGCCTCTCCGAGGCGATGCGGCGGCCCAAGCGGACTACCTCACGCATTTCCGGGCGGACTCGATCGTGGCCGACGCCGAACTTATCCGGAAAGCCCTGGGCTCGGAGCCGTGGACCGTCCTTGGCCAGAGTTTCGGCGGTTTCTGCGCGCTGACATACCTGTCCTTCGCGCCGGAAGGTCTGAGCGAAGTACTCATCACCGGAGGGCTTGCGCCGTTGGAAGGGCCTGCCGAGCGGGTCTACCGGGCCACCTTCCAACGGGTTGCGGCACGGAACGCGGAGTACTTCGCCTGGTATCCGGAGGACCGCGAGGTGGTGACCCGGATCGCGCGGCATCTGAACGCCACGAAGGAGCGCCTGCCCAGCGGAGAACGCCTGACCGCGGAACGCTTCCAAATGGTGGGATCGTTCTTGGGTGGGAACACCCGCGTGGATGCCCTGCACACACTCCTGGAGGACGCCTTTGTACCCTCCGCAGATGGAGAGCGCCTTTCTGACGCCTTCCTCGAGCAGATCCATGGCCTCGTATCCCGGGCATCGAATCCCCTGTACGCGGTCCTGCACGAGGCCATCTACGGCCAAGAGCAAGCCACGGACTGGGCGGCATGGCGCGTGCTCGCGGAGTTCCCGGAGTTCCAGCCCGACGCCGCCGAGCCGCTCCTTACGGGCGAAATGGTCTACCCCTGGTACTTCGAACAAGACCCGGCCCTGGTACCCCTGCAGGAAGTGGCCGCCCTGTTGGCCGGCAAACGGGACTGGAAACCCCTCTACGATGTGGCCCAGCTGAAAGCGAACGCCGTGCCGGTGGCGGCTGCGGTGTATCGCAACGACATCTATGTGGACTTCCAGCTATCCATGGAAACCGCCGCGGCTGTGCGCGGACTGCAGGCCTGGACCACCGAGGACTTTCATCACGATGGTATCGGCGAAGACGGAGAAGGAATCTTCAACCGTCTCTTGGCAATGGCCCGCGGCAAGGGCTGAGGTATTTCCGCATCAGCAGGCTGTTCAGTTCACAGGACGATTCAGCCTGCTGGCCGGAAGCTTCGCCAGAGCGACCGCTGCAGTCGCCAGCACGGCCATCGCGAGGACGCCTGAAGCCATATTGAGCCCTTGGTACCCCACCCAACTCAGCACGAATCCCGAGAGGCCTCCGCCGAGGGCACCGGCCGCTCCCATGAATGTGTCCGAGACTCCTTGGACCATGACGCGTTGCGACTGCTCGACGCTCTCTGCCAAGAGGGTTGACCCTGAAATCGTTGCGGCCGACCATCCAAGACCGAGCACGACCAGCCCAACGGTCACCAACACCGGGTCCTGCTGGCCGAAGCCTGCTACGGCGACGGCCACCGCCAGCAGCAAGAAGCCAAGCACGATCGTCTGGGTCCTGCCTACCCGGTCCGTCAGCCACCCCATCACCGGAGACAAGGCGAACATCCCCGCGATGTGCATCGAAATAGTGAATCCGATGATCACCAAGGCGTCGGTACCCATCGCATGGCCGCCGTCGTGCCCCATATGGTCTCCAGCCGTCCCGCCTGAAACGAGCTCCTGCAAATGCAGTGGCGTCATCGACATGACTGCGACCATGATTCCGTGCGCTGCAATGACGGACGTCAAGGCCAACATCGCCTGCGGAGACGACCGCACCGCCCGGAATCCCACCATCAGCGGACGACGCCGGGGCCCTCTCACTCCAGCGTGCGCACCAGCGCGTCCACCGTCGTCGTGCGTGCCTTCGGCCACCCGCCGGGCCAGCAACAAGGGGTCGGGGCGCAGTCCGATCATCAGCAGCACCGCCGCCAGCAGCAATCCGGCAACGGAAAAAACGAATGGCCCGGCGATCGCCGGCAGGCCCAAAGCCTCTCCGACGACGGCGCCCGGCTGGATGAGGTTCGGACCCGCCACTGCGCCGATGGTGATCGCCCAGACCACGGTGGCAAGCGAGCGTCCGCGGTGTTCCGGCGCAGCGAGATCGACGGCGGCGAATCGCGCCTGGAGGTTCGACGCCGTGCCAAGTCCGAGGAGGGCGGCACCAAGGAGGAGCACCGCGAAAACCCCGGTAGCCGCCGACACGATGATGGAAATCGCTCCGAGCATCGCGGCCAGGAGGCCGGTAACTAATCCGACGCGACGCCCCCTGCGCTGGGCAAGGCCGGCAAGTGGCAAAGCGGAGACCGCTCCGGCGAGCGTGAGCACGGTGGTGACAGACCCCGCCCAAGCACTCGATCCACTGAGCTGGACAGCAAGCAGCGATCCGATCGACAACGTAGCCCCGTTGCCCACACCACTCAGCAACTGTGCCGTGCTGAGCAATCGGACGGTGCGTCGCTGCACTGCTGCAGTCTCGAGTGTTTTAGGGGAAGTCAACGCCATTTCACGAGCATATCCTCGCCAAAGCGGAACCCGGCCACGCCTGTGACCGGGTTCCGAGGCGTTCCACAGTTGTTAGTGGCCGGAGACGTTGTTCATGCTCTTGCGGGAGTCCTCCTCGAGCCGTGCGTCCAGCTTCGACTTGGTGGCCGCGGGGCTCAGGAGGCTCGCAACAACCGCCACCACGATGGTGCCGATGATGACTGCCAAGGACACGTAAGTGGGGATCTCCGGAGCCCATTCGATGTGCTGGCCGCCGTTGATGAAGGGCAGTTCGTTGACGTGCATGGCGTGCAGGACCAGCTTGACGCCGATGAAAGCAAGGATCACCGACAGTGCGTGCTTGAGGTAGATCAAGCGGCTCATGAGGCCGCCGAGCAGGAAGTACAGCTGGCGCAGGCCCATGAGGGCGAAGATGTTGGCAGTGAAGACGATAAACGCGCTCTGGGTCAACCCGAAGATGGCCGGAATGGAATCCACGGCGAACAGGAGGTCCGTCATGCCAATGGTCACGAACACTATCAGCATCGGGGTGAAGAGCTTCTTGCCGTCAACCGTGGTGCGCAGCTTGCCGCCGTCAAACTTTTCGGACATCGGCACAACCTTGCGGATGCGGGCAATGAGCGGGTTCTCGGACGTATCTTCCTCGTCTTCACCGTCGTCCGTGGCCTGCTTCCACGCCGTCCACAACAAGAACGCACCGAAGACGTAGAAGACCCAGCTGAACTGTTCGATCACCACAGCACCAAGGGCAATGAATATCCCGCGCAGGACCAACGCAATGATGATGCCCACCATCAGCACTTCCTGCTGGTACTTACGGGGCACCGAGAAGCGCGCCATGATGATGATGAAAACGAAGAGGTTGTCGATACTCAAGCTGTATTCAGTGACCCAGCCGGCGATGAATTGGCTGCCATGCTCCGGGCCGGAAAAAGCGAACATCGCTCCGGCGAACACCAAGGCGAGGGTGACGTAGAAGGCGACCCAGAGACCCGCTTCCTTCATGGAAGGTTCATGTGGGCGCTTGATCACCAACAGGAGGTCAACAAGCAGGATTATTCCGAGAACGACAAATGAGCCGACCTCAAACCAGACGGGGAGTTCCATCAATAGGCCTTTCGCAGGTACGCCAAAACGGCGTAAGTCTCTCCGACCTGCCTGCGTCTCCATGCCCAACGGCAAACAACGCTCAACGGCGATCCGCTAGGCCCGGCGAGGCATCTGTGCCTTGCGTGTTGACGGACTTAGCGCTTGGGATACTCCCCTACGTAGGCCCAACTTTACCCTAAGCGTGCCCGGCGGATTGCATTTGGCGGAGTTCACGCTTGAGGTCACCGACCTCGTCACGGATCCTCGCGGCGATCTCAAACTGCAGTTCGGCGGCAGCAGCGTGCATCTGCTCGGTCAACTGTTCGATCAATCCCACCAGGTCTTCGGCCGGGGCCGCAGCCAGGCCATCGTGCCGGACCTTGGTGCCCCCCTTGCCCTTGCCGGTCCGGCCACCCTTTCCGGCCGCTGCCAACAGCTCACGGGTATCGGCGTCTTCGCGGGCGAGCTGATCGGTAATGTCAGCGATCTTCTTGCGCAGCGGCTGCGGATCCACACCGTTGTCGGAGTTGTACTTGACTTGGATTTCGCGGCGGCGGTTGGTTTCCTCGATGGCCTTGGCCATCGAGTCGGTGATCCGGTCGGCATACATGTGGACCTGGCCCGAGACGTTTCGGGCGGCGCGGCCGATGGTCTGGATCAGGGACGTGGCCGAACGCAGGAAACCTTCCTTGTCGGCGTCGAGGATGCTGACAAGTGACACTTCAGGCAAGTCGAGGCCCTCACGGAGCAGGTTGATGCCCACCAGGACGTCGAAGCTGCCCATGCGGAGTTCGCGGAGCAGTTCAACGCGCCGAAGGGTGTCGACGTCGGAGTGCAGGTATTGAACCTTGACCCCATGGCCCAGCAGGTAGTCGGTGAGGTCCTCGGCCATGCGCTTGGTGAGGGTGGTGACCAGCACGCGTTCGTCGCGCTCCACCCGGGTCCGGATCTCGCCGAGGAGGTCGTCAATCTGACCCTTGGTCGGCTTCACGATGACTTCGGGGTCGATCAGGCCGGTGGGGCGAATGATCTGCTGGACGAAACCGTCCGCCTTGCCGAGCTCGTACTTGCCGGGGGTGGCGGAGAGATAGACAGTCTGGCCGACGCGCTCCAGGAATTCGTCCCACTTGAGCGGCCTGTTGTCCATGGCGGACGGAAGGCGGAAGCCGTGGTCCACGAGGGTGCGCTTGCGGGACATGTCACCCTCGTACATGGCGCCGATCTGCGGGACGGTGACGTGGGATTCGTCAATGACCAGCAGGAAGTCGTCCGGGAAGTAGTCGATGAGGCAGTGCGGAGCGGTGCCGGAACCGCGCCCGTCGATGTGGCGTGAATAGTTCTCGATCCCGTTGCAGAATCCCATTTGCTGCATCATCTCGAGGTCATACGTGGTGCGCATGCGCAACCGCTGGGCTTCCACCAGTTTGTTCTGGCCTTCCAGCACCTTAAGCCGCTCCGCGAGTTCTTCTTCGATCGCGGTGATGGCGCGGGACATGCGCTCCGGGCCGGCGACATAGTGCGAAGCCGGGAAGATGTACATCTCGGTTTCTTCGCGGATGACGTCGCCGGTCACCGGATGCAGGGTGTAGATATTCTCGATTTCGTCTCCGAAGAACTCGATGCGCAGGGCGAGCTCTTCGTACATGGGAATGATTTCCACGGTGTCCCCGCGGACACGGAAAGTGCCGCGGTGGAAGTCCATGTCGTTGCGGGTGTATTGCATCGAGACGAATTTGCGCAGGAGATGATCCCGGTTCATCTCGGCGCCCTTGGTGAGCGTGACCATCCCGGCGATGTATTCCTCCGGGGTACCGAGGCCGTAGATGCAGGACACCGTGGCCACGACGACGACGTCCCGGCGGGTCAGCAGCGCGTTGGTGGCCGAGTGTCGCAGGCGCTCGACTTCCTCGTTCACGGAGGAGTCCTTTTCGATGAAGGTGTCCGTCTGGGGAACGTAGGCTTCGGGCTGGTAGTAGTCGTAGTAAGAAACGAAGTACTCGACAGCATTGTTGGGCAGAAGTTCCCGGAATTCGTTGGCGAGCTGGGCAGCGAGGGTCTTGTTCTGGACCATCACCAGCGTGGGCCGCTGGACCTGTTCGATCAGCCAGGCAGTGGTGGCGCTCTTGCCAGTGCCGGTAGCGCCAAGCAGCACGACGTCTTTTTCGCCATTGTTGATGCGTTCGGTCAGTTCCGCGATAGCGGTCGGCTGGTCACCTGCGGGTTGGAATTCGCTGATGACCTCAAAGGGCGCGACAACACGGTTGATCTCCTGGGCAAGGCTCATGCATCCAATGTACCCCCGCCCGCGGACAGCTACTGTCCGCGTTTC
This sequence comes from Arthrobacter sp. 01T419, assembly GCF_056398865.1. Classification (NCBI taxonomy): domain Bacteria; kingdom Bacillati; phylum Actinomycetota; class Actinomycetes; order Micrococcales; family Micrococcaceae; genus Arthrobacter; species Arthrobacter sp. 01T419. The sequence goes on along the minus strand of NZ_JBFTQF010000005.1, from coordinate 160,665 downwards.
CCTCCTGGCGCGGCATCGTCGCCGGGCCGCATCCAACTGTCATCCAGGCGCCCAATGACGGAGCGGAACATCTTGATGGCGAACCACACCCCGGCCACAAGCCAGGCAGTCCACGCCAGCCAGAATGCGGTTGCTGGTACGAGAACCCGCCAGGTCGGTGCTTGAGATCCGGCAACGAATTCCTCACGGCCACCGGCAAGGAACCACAACAGCGCGGCCCCGGCCATGAAGGCGACACCGGCCCACGCCAACGCGCGGACTGCGCCGAGCCGCTCCCCCTCAAGATGCGGGGTGATTCTTCGCCTGGCGGTCATTCATGCCACCTAGCCTTGGGCTACGGAGTACGACGGCGGCCGCCACCCGCTGCTCTCGGCCCAGGCATCCATGAGCGGCCAGGCTACCTCGGTAAACCACGGCTCCTTGGCCTCCGCGTACCCCAGCGTCCGGGGGTCGCCGGCGTGCACCTCGGCGAGCCGCTGTTTCAGGTCCGCATACATCTTCACGGCAACGGGGTTTGCACGGAGCCAATCCCGGAACAACAACGCGTAGCGCCAACCCGGGCTTCCGAGGACCCTCACATGGATGTTGACGGCCCGTCCGGGGTCCGCGTTGCAATGGAAGCGTTTTTGCCAGGCCGAGGGATCCAAGTCCGGCGGCTTGGGCGTGTCACGAGCGGAAGCCTCCCGCAACGGGAAACCGGCCTCGCCCAGAGCGGGAGCTATCCGGTCTGCCGCTTCCAGCGAGGGCACGGTGATTTGCAGATCGAGGATGTCTTTGGCGGGAAGCCCGGGTACAGCGGTTGACCCGATGTGGTCCGCGCCCAGCACTTCCGGAGATGCTTTCTGGATCCTGGCAAGAAGCCTTTCAGCCTGCAGCGGCCAGCTCGAGTCCGGGTCGGACAATACCGGGCCGCCGGATCGCGGTGCCGGACGACCCGCTGCAAGATTTCGGGCAAACGGCACCAAGCGCCCTTGCCACAAGATGTCCACGAGCGCCGTGACGTCTTCGACGCTTCCGGAGTTGTCCACCACGATGTCGGCTGCAACCAGCCGTTCGTCCCTGCTGGCTTGGGCGGCCATCCGCGACACTGCGTCCTCGACTGTCATGCCACGGATCTCCGTCATGCGCCGGAGGCGCTCCTCATCCGGCGCATCCACCACCAGCACCAAATGGAAGTTGATGCCCTGCCCGGTTTCGACCAGCAGCGGAATGTCTTGCACCACGACGTCCCCGGTTTTTGCCATGGCGAGCAGCTCGCCGGCCCGTTCCCTGACCAGTGGATGGATGATCGCGTTGAGCGCCTCGCGGCGATCCGGCTGAGCGAACACAATCGCACCGAGTCGTGCCCGGTCAAGGCGCCCGTCGGCGTCGAGGATGTCCTCACCAAACTCAGCCACGACGCGGGCAAGTCCGGGGGTACCCGGCTCAACGACCTCCCGGGCCAGCGCATCGGCGTCGATCAAGACGGCGCCCAACTCCCTGAGCCGGGCAGATACGAGTGATTTGCCGGAGGCGATGCCGCCTGTAAGTCCAATCTTCAACACCCCTCCACACTAGACTGGGTCGGTGGCAGATCAGGACGAAAGCCGGGCGACGGTGTATACAACGTTGGCGCTGGGTGACGATTTCCGCCACGAGCTCGAGATCAAGCGTTCGCGCTTCATCACCGTGCTGCGCCGCGCTTCCAACGAAGACGCCGCGCGTGCCTTGGTGGCAGAGCTCCGGAAGGAATTCCATGATGCCCGGCACCATTGCTCCGCTTTTGTCCTCGGACCGGATCGCGTCGTCCAGCGTTCCAACGACGACGGCGAGCCCTCCGGAACAGCCGGCGTCCCCATGCTCGAGGCGCTCATCAAACGGGAAACACGGCCCGGGGTGACCGACCTCAGCGATGTCAGTGCCGTCGTCGTGCGCTATTTCGGCGGGATCCTCCTGGGCGCCGGTGGGCTGGTCCGGGCCTATTCCGAGTCAGTCTCGGCTGCGCTTGACTCCGCTCCCCTGGTTCAGCGGCGACGCCTGCGGATTTGCGCCGTCGCTGTGGCCCACCGCGCTGCCGGGAGGCTGGAGAACGATCTGCGCTCCGCGGGCTACGTCATGGCTGAAACAAGCTACGAGCCCACCGAGACCGTGCTGCGCCTGGCCTTGCCTGACGATGCAACATCGATCGCCGACGCCGGCGAACGGCTGGCAGCCATGACCGGCGGCGCATCGGGACTCCAATTGCAGGGAACGGAATGGGTCGACGTCCCGGGTTGAACCCACATCCGCGGGACATGCCCTCCCCTGGGTCTCACCACTGGACATAACAGGTATATGCCCAGTCCTCGCTGCCAAGGATGCGCATGTCCCACGGAGACCTGGCAAGAAACTGGACATGTCCCCTCGGAACGTGGGCGCCGGGGACTCTGGAGTTAAAGAAAAAGCGGCTCCTGCGATTCGTAAATGAATCGCAGGAGCCGCTTTCATTCCAGCCCGGAAACCCGGGCCAGTGGCAATTAGTTGCCGGTCAGCTTCTCGCGCAGAGCGGCGAGGGCCTCGTCGGATGCCAGCGTGCCCGCGTTGGACTCGGCAGCAGCCGGCTCGGATGAGTAGCTGGTGGTGCCGGAGTCGCTCTCGCCGGAAGCGGCAGCAGCGGCGTCGTCAGCAGCGTGCTGGGAAACCTGCTTCTTGTGAGCTTCCCAACGTGCCTGGGCGTCAGCGTACTGCTGCTCCCAAGCGGCGCGCTGCGTCTCGTAGCCCTCGAGCCATTCGTTCGACTCGGGGTCGAAGCCCTCGGGGTACTTGTAGTTGCCCTCTTCGTCGTACTCAGCGGCCATACCGTACAGAGCCGGGTCGAACTCGGTGCTGTCAGCGTCAACGCCCTCGTTAGCCTGCTTGAGGGAGAGGGAGATGCGGCGACGCTCGAGGTCGATGTCGATGACCTTGACGAAGAGCTCGTCGCCAACGGAGACGACCTGCTCAGCAAGCTCAACGTGGCGGACAGCCAGCTCGGAGATGTGAACCAGACCCTCGATGCCGTCCTCAACGCGAACGAACGCACCGAACGGAACCAGCTTGGTGACCTTACCCGGAACAACCTGGCCGAGGGCGTGGGTGCGGGCGAAGGTCTGCCACGGGTCTTCCTGCGTGGCCTTGAGGGACAGGGACACGCGCTCGCGGTCCAGATCCACTTCGAGAACCTCGACGGTGACTTCCTGGCCAACCTCGACAACCTCGGACGGGTGGTCGATGTGCTTCCAGGACAGCTCGGAAACGTGAACCAGACCATCTACGCCGCCCAGGTCCACGAATGCACCGAAGTTGACGATGGAGGAAACGACGCCGGGGCGAACCTGGCCCTTTTCCAGCTTGTTAAGGAACGTGGAGCGGACCTCGGACTGGGTCTGCTCGAGCCATGCACGGCGGGAAAGAACAACGTTGTTGCGGTTCTTGTCCAGCTCGATGATCTTGGCTTCGATCTGCTGACCGATGTACGGAGCGAGGTCGCGGACGCGGCGCATCTCGACGAGGGACGCGGGCAGGAAGCCGCGCAGACCGATGTCGAGGATAAGGCCACCCTTGACAACCTCGATGACGGTACCGGTGACAACACCGTCTTCTTCCTTGACCTTCTCGATGTCGCCCCAGGCACGCTCGTACTGAGCACGCTTCTTGGAGAGGATCAGACGGCCTTCTTTGTCTTCCTTGGTGAGCACCAGGGCTTCGACCTGATCGCCAACGGAGACGACGTCCCCGGGGTCAACATCGTGCTTGATGGAAAGCTCGCGGGAAGGGATGACACCTTCGGTCTTGTAACCGATGTCGAGCAGAACTTCGTCGCGGTCGACCTTGACGACAATACCTTCGACGAGGTCTCCGTCGTTGAAGTATTTGATGGTGGCGTCGACAGCTGCGAGGAAGTCCTCAGCGGTACCGATGTCGTTGATCGCGACTACGGGGGTACCTGGCTTCTCGGTGGAGGTGATGGTCATGTAGTAGGGGCTCCGTTGTGGATAGAGTATCGGTCAGGCAAACCGCCCGCTTTCCGTTCCCGGTCCGCAGGACACGGCAAAACGCCGGGTCATCCTGAATTGTGGATTGTAAATTTACGCGCACGTAGTACGCGCCCGTTTATTCTAGTCGTTCGCCTCAAGGAGGGTCAAAGCGGCAGCGTGTCACCGAGCCGCGCGAACGTCACGCCTCGGTCCACTAAGCGTGGCAAAGCACGTTCATAGCCCTCCGCGGTGCCGCCGGCAGGTTGATTGAAGTGTGAGATCACGATCTGTCCTGCTCCTATCTTGCCCACCTCCGAAGCGACGACCGGCGCGGGGAAGGTCGCACCGCCGTCGCCGTTCACAGTGAAGTTCACCGGCACCAGTCCGACGGCGTGGGTGATCGCCGCGGCGACGTCGTCATAGTAGGCCGTCCCTGCCCGGAAGAAGCGGGGGGCTTTACCGAAAAGCTGCTCCATGACGTTCTGGTTGCCCATGATTTCGTCGTACACCTCACCCACGTTGGACGTGCCCGCGATGCCGTAGGCGGAACGCCCGCTGACGGACAGTGGTTGGTGCCGGAAGCCGTGGTTGGCCAACTCGAACAAAGGGTCGGCCGCGAGTTCGGCGGCCAGTCCGGGGTTGGCTTTGATCCAGCGTCCGTTCACGAACAACGTGGCGGGAACGTTGAGCCTCCGCAGCGTCTTGAGCAGGCGGTGATCGCATTCCGTTCCCCCGGGGCCACCACAAGCATCAAAAGTCAAGACCGCATGAGTGGAGGCCGTCTTCGTGACCACGCCAGCGACTCCGAGCCCCCATTCAACGGGCTTGCGTCCGGAGAATTCGGCTACGATCTGCGACTTCGACGGCGGAACCGGCCGCGTTTCGGGCACGACCGGATGGTGGCCGGCGGGCTCCACGACCGGTGTTGAAGCCTGGTCCGGACGGGGAGCTGGTGTGGCATCGGGTTGTTGGGCGCAGGCAGCCAGCCCGGCCGCCGTTAGACCGGCTGCAGCCAGCAACAATGACCGCCGGCCGGGCAAGGCCGATGGGCCGGCGGGGTTACCACCAGCTGGGAATTCCCCCATGGAATCCTTCTTCTGTTGTCGATCAGGCGGGTGAGGTTTTTTGCCTAGAAATGCGTCAGGCAGTGGGCTGGGCGTTCGACGGCGAACATCTGCTGGGCAGCCAATGTTGCGCCCGGCGCGTACTCGCGGATCCGGCCTGCCGAAGCCAAGGTTACAGGACTGACGGCACCCAAATAGACAGACCCCAGATCCGTGACGTCCATGCTCACGTCCGGGCTCAGGCCTTGGCTCCCACTGCGGGCGTCGCTGACGGTGACGACGCCGCCGTCGGACGCCAATTCCCAAATGCCTTCCGCAAAACCGAGCGCATCGCGGATCTCCAGCACCAAACGGCCATCGGCGCCGTAGCGGCGGGCTGACAAGGCTGCGGGGACATCGAGGACGCGCAACCACAACATGTCCCGGTAGTCGGACGACGTGACGCAGCGCCCGTCCACGAGCGCCCATGCCAGGGGGTCTTCCACCGGCGCGTCAGCCCAGGAGACCTGCTCTACGAGATCAATGCTTCCCAGGAATTGCCACAGTTCCAGGTACCCGGAGTCCGTCGCGGCCACAAGGTCCACGATTTCCACGGTGTATGGCTTCGTGTCCCAGCCGGCGAACTTGTAGGACACATAGCCGTCAATGGTGCCGTCCGGTGCGTAGTGGAGCGCACATTTGATGGCCTTGTCCTCGCTGCCGTCACGTTTCATGGCCCCGGACACGTGATGGCGGTAGGCGTCCTGCCGCACGATGGACCCCGGTGTCCGGTGGTGAACGCGTTCGAAAACCTCGGGCGCCAGTTCAAGGAGGACCCGGGGGTCCGCGATTTCCACCCGGCCCACGGGTTCGTGACGGACGCGGAACTTTGGACCGGTGTCCACCTTGATGCTCCGCTCAAAGGTTGCGACACCAAACCCAAAGCGACCGTAAATGGATGCCTCGGAAGCCGTCAGGGCTGCCATGGCGAATCCATCATCCTTGGCCGCGGCCAGATCTGCGGTCATCATCCTCCGCAGGAGGCCGTGGCGCCGATGCGTTCCGCGGACGGTGACAGCGGTGATCTGGCGCGTCCGCAGTTCTTGCCCAAAGCCAATATTCAGCTTGTTTTCCAGCGTTCCGAATGTTGCCACCGGAAAGCCAGGGTTGAGCGCGTGCAACGGTGGCGCGTCGTTGACGTAAACGCCGGTCAGCTCCCGGTTGTCCGCTTTGTACATCGCAAGAATCTTGTCGATGAGCTCATCGCTTCGTTGCTCGTCGTGGAATCCGAAGCCAACGGCTTGGAGCCAATCACGTGCTTGTCCGTAGTCCGGGTTCTCCTTGTCGACGGAACGAAAGCGCTTGACACTGTATTTTTCGTTTGTTTCCTTGGGATCAGCCACGTCCCGAGCCTAGCCAGACAGCATGGGGGCACGCCACCATATCGGCGGCGCGCCCCGTGCAAGCCTGCACCCAGGCCGGCGAGCCTGCTGCTAGTGTCCGGCGTCGTACCAACTGGAGCCGACGCCGAGCTGCACGTCCAGCGGCACCGAGAGCTGGGCTGCCGTCCCCATTTGTTCGGTCACGAGCTTTTCGACCGCTTCGCGTTCGCCGTGTGCTACCTCTAGCACGAGTTCGTCATGGACCTGCAGCAGCATCCGGGACTTCAGCCCCTGGCTGGTCAACTCGGCGGAAACGCCGAGCATGGCCCGCTTCATGAGGTCCGCGGCCGAACCTTGGATTGGGGAGTTCAGTGCAATGCGTTCGGCGATCTCCCGGTGCTGGCGGTCCGTGCTCGTCAGGTCCGGAAGATAGCGGCGGCGCCCTTCGATCGTGGCGGTGTAGCCATCGATCCTGGCCTGTTCCACTACGCCACGCAGGTAGTCGCGCACGGCGCCGAAGCGGTCGAAGTAGTCCTTCATGAGGGTCCGGGCTTCGTCCACGGAGATTTCCAGTTGCTTGGACAGGCCGAACGAGGTCAACCCATAGGCCAGCCCGTAGGACATGGCCTTGACCTTGGAGCGCATGGCACTGGTGACGTTTTCGGGTGCGACGTTGAAGATGTGCGAGCCCACATAGCGGTGCAGGTCCTCACCGTCCTTGTAGGCCTGGATGAGCCCCTCATCGCCCGAGAGGTGCGCCATGATGCGCATTTCGATCTGTGAATAGTCGGCCGACAACAGGCACTCGTAGCCTTCGCTGACGACGAAGATTCCGCGGACGCGCCTGCCTTCCTCACTGCGCACCGGGATGTTCTGCAGATTGGGATTGTTCGAGGAAATACGCCCCGTGGCGGCGACGTTCTGCGCGTACGTGGTGTGGATGCGACCGTCCTCCGCCACCGATTTCTTGAGGGTCTCCAGCATCTGGGCCAGTTTGGAGGATTCCCGGTGGGCCATGAGCTGCACCAGGAACTCGTGGCCGGTCTTCTCCAGGAGGGCCTTCAGCGAGGCGGCGTCCGTTGTGTAGCCCGACTTGATCTTCTTGGTTTTGGGCAGACCAAGCTCTTCGAAGAGGACCGTTTGCAGCTGCTTCGGCGAGCCAAGATTGACTTCGTGGCCGATCGCGGCAAACGCCTGATCCTGGGCATTGTCGATCACCTTGGCGAGGTCCGCGAGCTGTTCATTCAGGCGGTCCATCGAGATCGATATGCCCGAGAGTTCCATCTGGGCCAGAACCCGGGCGACCGGCAGTTCGAGCGTGGTCAGGAGTGCTTCAGCTTTGCGCTCGGCGAGCTCGCTTTCGAAGTGCTTGCTCAGCGCGCGTACGACGGCGGCCTGCTGGACGAGCGCGGTAGCCGCGGCGCCGTCCGGTCCGTCACCCAGTTCGAGTTCCAGCTGGCCGCTTTGTGTTGCGGCCGTGGTGACGGTAATCCTCAAATGGTGCTGGGCGAGCTCGGCGAGCTCGTAGCTGCGACGGTCCGGCTGAATCAGGTAACCGGAAATGGAGGTGTCATCCACCACGCCTTCCAAGCCCAGTCCGCGGTTGTGCAAGGCCTTCAGCGCGTCCTTGAACTCGTGCATGATCTTGGCCTCTTCGGGGTCGCGAAGCCACTTGGCCAGAACTGTCTCGGCCGCGGCATCCAGCGACGAAAGCTCGATGTAAGCGGCGTCGTTGGCGCGCACGATCGCGAGGGCATCAGCGTCGTCGCCAATCCGGCCCGAGACCAGTTGCACCGCGACGGCGGCGCGGCTCCCCGCACCGGCGGCGAAGAACTCCTCCAGCGCGGCGGCGTCTTCCAGAACTTTGTAGGCAGGGGCGTCGATGGTCTCCGGGGCTGCCCCGACCGTGTCGTCGCCATAGAGTGCGAACAGCCGCGGGCGGAGGGTCCTGAACTCGAGGGCGTCGAAGAGTGTATCGATCTCCTGGCGATTTGGACGCGGTTCCTCAAGTTCCGCGAGCGTCACAGGGAGCTCAAGGTCGCTTAGGAGCTGGTTGAGGCGGCGATTCCGCTTGACGGCGTCGATGTTTTCCCGGAGGGCTCCGCCGACTTTGCCGCCGATGGAATCCAGGTTCTCCAGGATCCCTTCCAGGCCGCCGTAGAGGTTGATCCACTTGGCTGCGGTCTTGGGGCCGACACCGGGAACGCCCGCTAGGTTGTCGGCGGACTCCCCTACCAGCGCGGCGAGATCGGAGTAGCGGGACGGGGGAACGAAGTACTTTTCTTCGATGGCTGCCGCGTCCATGCGAGGAATATTGGAAACACCCTGTTTCGGGTACAGGACGAACACGTTGTCCGTGATGAGCTGGAAAGCGTCACGGTCCCCTGAGACCAGGAGGACTTCGTAGCCTGCGGCCTCGCCCCGTGCCGCGAGTGTGGCGAGGATGTCGTCAGCCTCGTAGCCGGGCATCTTGATAGTCTTGATGCCCCACGCTTCCATGACTTGATCGATGAGATCGATCTGCCCGCGGAATTCCGACGGCGTCTCGTTGCGGCCAGCCTTGTATTCGCTGTACTCCGCCTTGCGGAAGGTCGTGTCGTCCGAGACATCGAAGGCCACGGCGACGTGGGTGGGCTTCTGATCCTTGATGAGGTTGATCAACATCGAGGTGAAGCCATGCACGGCGTTGGTGTGCTGGCCCGAGGAGGTGGCGAAGTTCTCTGCCGGAAGAGCATAGAACGCCCGGAATGCCATCGAGTGACCATCGAGGACCAGGAGCCTCGGCTTGCCACCTGCCACCGTGCCGGTAGTGGTTGCTGCAGGATCTGGCGCCGTTGCGGTGACTGTAGCCGTAGTCGCTGGGGTGTCGGTGGGAACTGAGTCCGGTTTGGTTGTTTCGCTCACAGGTGCCAGCCTAGTTGCCATGATGGACAATTTCACGCCGGGCCCGTTCACCGACGAACTCAATGCAGCCGGCGTTCCACAGGAGTTGCACGGTTGGCTCTCCCGCTACGGCGTGGGATCGCTCGTGACGAAGATGGGCATCAAATTTCTTGAAATGAGCCCTGAACGTACCGTCGCCACCATGCCGGTGGAAGGGAACACGCAAGTGGCGGGGATCCTCCACGGCGGAGCCCATGTGGTTCTCGCCGAGACCTTGGGCTCCTTCTCGGCAGCCCTGCATGCGGGAGCCGGACGCCACGTGGTGGGAATCGAGGTGGGCGCCACCCATCACCGCTCCGTAGCAAGTGGCCTGGTCACGGGCACATGCACCGCGATCCACCTGGGCGGTACGCTCGCCACTCACGAAATTGTCATGACCGATGAACACGGACGACGGCTGTCAACGGCCCGGATCACCAACATGATCCGGGAGAACAGGCACCACTGACTCAACGCCGCCCGGGGCAGCACGCCCGTTAGCAGCCCAGGGTCACCGCGCACGCGCTGGGAACCGGTAGCGCAGCTCCACCGCCGCTCCACCCAGGGTGCGGGACGAGACCAGCTCAAGCGGCGCCGTCGTGCTCTCCACGGGAAGCAGCCGCTTACCGGAGCCCAAAGCGACCGGGATAAGCGTGACAATCATCTCGTCCAGCAATCCCTCCTTGGCGAATTGGGCAACCAGGTTTCCACCGCCGACCAGCCACACGTTCTTGTCGCCGGCGTCGGCAAGCAGGTCCGGTGCGAACTCCTGGACTTCCCCACGCACGAACGTGACGTCCGCACCCGGTGGCGCGGCGTATTCGCGGTGGGTGAAGATCCAGCATGGAACACCCGGATAGGGCCATTTGCCCGGTTCGTGTTCCATGAGCCAGCGATAGGTCTGGCCGCCCATCACAATGCAGCCGATGCCGGCCATGAAGTCTTCGTAGCTCTCGGTGACGCCCTCGGCCTCTTCGAACTGGAGCAACCAGCCGAGATCGTCTTCGTTCGTGGCGATATATCCGTCAAGCGAGGACGCCACGTAATACTGGAAATCCGACATGGCCTTACCCTACTCATTCGGCCGATGGGTTCCCATACTCCACGCGCACGCTCGAATCATCGCGCAACACCACCACGCGGCCTTCCTTCAGCGTCCAGCCGTCGTTGAGCAGGAAGATCCGTCCGCCGCTCACCACAAGCAGCCGGAGCCCCGTGTACCGGTACAACGGCGCGGCCGCCGTCCCGGCGGTTTCTTCGTGGACATTGGGGGCGGTAACCGCCAGCCGTTCCTTGCTGTAAACGACGGCGGTCGGCAAGAGTTGGGAGCGTTCCTGATATTCGACGGCGGCGCCGCGCCCTAGTGCCTGGGCATAGTCCGACGTGCCCCAGAACAACAGGAGCGTGACAAGCACAAAGATGAAAGAACGTTCCAATGCGCGGGGTGTCACGGTGAGGCTGCGCCCCGGGCCCGCAGCAGCCCGGCGGCGCAGGCTCATGCCCCAGGCTCCCAGCAACAGCCCGCCTGCGATCATGTACGGCACATAGAGGAGGATCCGCTCCGGCTGCGAAATCGTCAAGACCCACATGACGGCGGCGAAAAGGAAGCCGAGCACCAGCAGTGCCGTCGCTGTCCTTCGAATGGCGGGCCGGAGGCGCCGGTCTGCCAACAGTTTGTCCACGCCGCGGTCCGCCATGAGCCATAGGAGTCCGATAAGGGCCAACCAGGCAAGAGGGCGGAACAGGGACTGGATGCTGCGCAAGATGAAGTCCTGGACGGTGTAGCCAAAGAGGCTCACGTCCAGCCCCATGGATTTTGCCTGCGCATCCGTGCGCGCCCAACCGAAATAGACCAGCAATGCCGTGGCTACGGTCAACGGCGGGCCGATCACCGAGAGCACGTCCAGCGTGCGCTGCCAGCGGGACTCGACCAGGACCATTTCCTGGTTGTTGGATTCCTGATTGGCGGATTCTTCGCTCACGGCGAGGCCGCGCCGCTTGGCGATGCTTGAGATGGTCCGGCTGTCGACGAGGGCCCCGCGGTAGGGCTGCCCGACGCTCCACCTGAGTCGTCGTAGAAGAACTGGGCCGCGCCGACCACGTCCAGAGTGTCAGAGATGGTGACTGTGAAGGAATTGTTGGCTGTGGCCGCCGGCGTCTTGAAATAGACCGGCGAGTAGTCGCCGGCGCTTCGGGTCTCGACTCCGGAATCGATGCCGTCGATCTTTAACGAGCTCACCCGGACGTAGTAACCATCCAGGCGCACCCAGGTCCCACCCGTGCGGGGTCCGCCCGGACGTTGCAGGCCGGGAACAGGATTGAGGTTTTCGTCCACCACCGTGAGGCCGCTCAGATGGCGGGGGCACGATTCCCCGACTCCTGGCTGAAGGGGAACTGCCGAGGCGGGGTTGCTCGCGTGGTAGTCCACCACGCGCCGCATTACAGCGACGATGGCCAACTCGAGGCATCGGTTTGCGGGAACTTCCGGCACTGCCGCAGTGGCCGTTGCCGCGGCTTGCCACGACTGGCCCGTGTTGACGCGCAGCGCATCACAGACGGCGGCAGCAGCCCGCCACACGTCCTTGAAGGTGGTGCCGTCGACGCCGTCGCGCAGCTTGTCGCAGTCTTTCCCCTGGGCGTAGAGATACATCCGCCCTTCCTGGGGATCATTTGGACCGATCGGACCAATCGGAACCCACCGCACCACAGGAGCCGCCGCTGGCGGCGGAACGTCCGGACCCGCAGGACCTCCCGGCACAAGGGTGGGTTCGACGACGGCGGTCGACGCAGAGGAGGCGGACACGGGGGCGCCGGATCCCCCGGAAGCGGCGGAGCCTTGCGCGGGGGCCGAATCCTGTGAAGGACCGGCGCAACCGCCCATGGCAAAAATAGCAGGAAGGAGCAGGAGTCCGAGGATTCGGTTCCGGGTCCCGTAGTTCATTTCAGCCCCCACCCGCCGAAGACGGCGTATCGGCCCCTGCCAACGGACCAATCAGCTTACGCAGCTACACAGCCGATTATTCTCCCGAATGGAGTTGACTGCCAGAGCCGGCGGGTGACGCTATTTGCTGAAGTACGGGACGATCAAATAGATCCCGAAAAGCACGGCGATGCCGCATGCCGCGAAACACAGATAGGCAAGGGACCGGACCATTGCCGGTGACTTCTGCCGGGCGTCGCCCGCGATGGCCGTGAGGCGAACGCCGAGCGAATACAGCACTACCAAGAGCACGGCCGCCACGAGGGTTGCCCCGGCCACCTGCACAAGATCCAACCACTTCATGCCTGGATGTCCTTACTCATGCTCTTGCTTGGACTCTGTTTTCTGGAGTTCTTCTTGCGGAAGCGGACAGCGGTGCCAGCTTCCTCGACTTCGACGGCGTTGTGGTGGCCCACGTGCGACTTCCTCGAGTAAATGAACATGTAGACGACGACGGCGGTGCCCACGACTGCCGCGATGACCACGCCGACAGTGCCGGTGCCAATGAGGAACGCAGTCAGGGCGCCAACGATGGCAGCGGCCGGGAGGGTGAAGAGCCATCCGGTGGCGATGCGCCCCACCGTGCCCCAACGCACAGTGGTGCCCTTACGTCCCAGTCCCGAGCCGATGACCGAGCCGGAGGCAACCTGGGTGGTGGACAGCGCGAAGCCGAGGTGCGAGGAAGCGAGGATGGCCGAGGCTGTGCTGGCCTCGGCGGAGAAGCCCTGGGCAGGCTTGACCTCGGTCAGCCCGGAACCCATGGTCCGTATGATGCGCCAGCCGCCGGCATAGGTGCCGATGGCGATGGCAAGTGCGCAGGCCCCGATGACCCAGAGCTGCGGGCCGCTGCCCGCCGGCTGCGTTCCAGCGGCGATCAGGACGAGGGTGATAATGCCCATGGTCTTTTGCGCGTCGTTGGTGCCGTGGGCCAGCGCGACGAGGCTGGAGGTGAAGATCTGGCCCGTACGGAATCCGCCGCGCTTCTGGGTCAGCTTGTCACCGGTTTCGGGGTCGTGCCGGGATGTCAGGGCGTAGGCGAGCCTGGTGCAAAGATAGGCCACGGCGCCGGCGAGCAGCGGTGAGAAGATGGCCGGAAGAATCACCTTTTGCAGCACGGTATCGAAGTTGACGGCGTGGAATCCGATGCCGACGATCGCCGCACCGATGAGGCCGCCAAAAAGCGCGTGCGAAGAACTGGACGGCAGCCCCTTGAGCCAAGTGAACATGTTCCACAGGACGGCCCCCATCAGCCCGGCGAAGATGATCTCCGGCGTGATGTGGATCCCGTCCGTGCCTTCGCGAATAAGGCCTCCAGAAATGGTCTTCGCCACTTCGGTCGACAGGAACGCTCCCACGAGGTTGAGGATCGCGGCCAGGGCAACAGCCGTCTTGGGCTTGATAGCGCCGGTAGCAATCGGGGTGGCCATTGCGTTCGCAGTGTCGTGGAACCCGTTGGTGAAGTCAAAAAATAAGGCCAGCGCTATGACAAGCGCGACCATGAAGGTGATTTCCACCTGGTGCCCAATCTGCAGAGTCGACGATGCGCAGTTCCACTTCCCCGGGCCTGCCTTGCACAGCACAGTTCAATAACTGTTCATCTGACTGTGCTGGCGGAATTAACTATGGCGGGCGTGAAACCTTAAGAATCGTACGTGCCATTGCCAGCATGGCCAAACATCGATTCAGCCGAGAAATTGCCGGACAGCCGCGATGTCGCTCCGTGACAAGCCGCGCCGCGGGTCCGGTGAGATCCAAAGCACCCGGTCACCAAGGAATTCCGCCCAAGAGCGGGCTGAGGCCTCTTGGGCCAACTGATCATCCATCCACACGAAGCGTTCGGCTCCGGACTCTTGGACGTCCTTTTGCAAAACGTCCAGCTTCCACCAATCCGCAGTCTCGTCCCAACCGTCACTGGTCAAGACGGGCCAATGTTCACCGTGGAGCCCGATTGCCGGACACAGGAACTCCGGGGCGAGCCGTTGCCACGTGGTCAGCCAGACAAATCTCGCTGCGGGATGTGCGGCCAGCTCATTGAGCTCGTCAACCAACTCGGCGGCGTAAATGACGTCCAGTATTCCGGCGTCGGCGATTTTCCATTCAGTACCCCAATCGGTGAAGCCCAAGGGACCAAAGGGGTTCACGACACCATCGACGTCAAGATACAGCGTAACAATGCTCACACAGCCCCCTCCCGGACTTGGCGATAAGCCCAGCGTAGGCCAAAGGAGCGGCGACCCGGCGGTCCGAATCAAGGAACACTCAAGGCAATTCACTATCTTGACGTCCGTCACAAAACTGATACGCTCAAGGCATGGAAAACCGCATCGGCCACTCCGCCGGCCACTCCGCCCAAAGCATCAGGCACCTCGAAGATTCGGTCCGCACCGATTTCAGCCAAGCCATGTCCTACGGCGGGTACCTGGACCTTGACCGCCTGCTGACAGCCCAGCACCCATTGAGTACCCCGGAACACCATGACGAAATGTTGTTCATCATCCAGCATCAAACCAGTGAACTGTGGCTCAAGCTCATCCTCCATGAACTCCTTGAAGCCCGCCGGCTCCTTGATGCGGACAACCTCGCCAAGGCCCTCAAATGCATCGCACGGGTCAAAGCGATCCAGCGGACCATGACTGAGCAGTGGTCTGTCCTGGGCACACTCACTCCTCGTGAGTACTCAGAATTCCGGCGATTCCTGGGCAGTTCCTCGGGTTTCCAGTCCCACCAGTACCGCGGCGTCGAGTTCCTGCTGGGCAACAAGAACCGCGACATGCTCCGGGTCTTCGAAAGTGATCCCGCCGCGCACAGCCAGCTCAGCACTCTCCTCGAGGAGCCGACGCTCTACGATGCCTTCCTCGCGGTACTGGCGCGGGCCGGCTATGCGGTTCCCGCCGACATCCTGGAGCGCGACACTAGCGAACCGTGGACGTTCCACAAGGACCTTGTCCCCGTCTTCCAGGAGATCTACGAATCGGAAGCCACCCCGTGGGGCTTCTATGAGGCATGCGAAGACCTCGTAGACATCGAAGACAATTTCCATGCCTGGCGTTTCCGCCATTTGCGCACGGTGCAACGGACCATCGGATTCAAGGTGGGCACGGGAGGCTCCTCCGGCGTCGATTTCCTCAAGCGCGCACTTGACCTGACATTCTTCCCGGAGCTTTACGCCGTCCGCACCGAGATCGGCAACTGAACAGCAATTCAACGCAAACCGGCACTTCCAGCAACCCCATCAGTTTTCTTCAGGAGAGACATGAATAGCGTGCAGCAAACGCAACGGCCGACGTCGGCCGAACTCGACGCCGCAGATCCCCTCGCAGAGCAGCGCGAGGCTTTCTTCGCCCCCCAGGATGGGCAGCTCGCCGCCTATCTCGACGGCAACTCGCTCGGCCGCCCGCTCAAGGCCACCTCGGCGAAGCTGGCTTCATTCGTCCAGGACGCGTGGGGCAGCCGCCTCATCCGGGGCTGGGACGAACAGTGGATGGACGAGCCCACGAGGGTCGGCGACCGGATCGGCGCCGTCACGCTGGGCGCGGCCGCCGGCCAGGTCACGGTCGGAGATTCCACCTCCGTCATGCTCTACAAGCTCATCCGGGCCGCAGTGGATGCACAGCCGGGCCGCGACGAGATCGTGGTTGACCGCGACAACTTCCCCACCGACCGTTTCATCATCGAAGGCATCGCGGCGGAAAAGGGCGCCACCATCAAGTGGGTCGCCGCCAACCCGGCCAGCGGCGTCCGGACCACGGACCTTGAAGGGCTGCTCAGCGAGCGGACCGCCGTCGTCGTCCTCAGCCATGTAGCGTACCGTTCCGGCTTCCTTGCAGATGCGGAGGCGATCACCACGTTGGTGAAGGACGCCGGTGCGCTCATGCTCTGGGACCTGTGCCACTCAGTAGGCTCAGTGCCCCTCGAACTGGATGCTTGGGGCGTTGACCTCGCAGTCGGTTGCACGTACAAGTACCTCAATGGCGGGCCGGGTTCCCCCGCGTTCGCGTATGTCAATGCTGCGCAGCAGGACCGCCTGCAGCAGCCTATTTGGGGCTGGATGGGCGCCGACAACCCCTTCGGCATGACGGAAAGCTACACGCCCGCCAAGGGGATCCGCCGATTCATCACCGGCACTCCCCCGGTACTGGCGATGCAGCCGCTCAAAGACATGGTGGAGCTCATTGCGTCCGTCGGGATGGATGCCGTGCGGGAGAAGTCCATCAAGCTCACCGAATACGCAGTTGCTTTGGCCGAGGACATGCTGGTCCCCCTCGGCGCTGAGATCGTCAGCCCGCGCAACACCGCAGAGCGTGGCTCGCACATCACCGTGGACCATCCCCTCTTCGGCGAGGTCACCCAGAAACTCTGGGAGCGGGGAGTCATCCCGGACTTCCGTCCGCCGCACGGACTACGCATCGGCCTCTCGCCGCTGAGCACCAGCTATGCCGAGGTTGAGCTGGGTATGATCGCCATCCGGGACGCCCTCGCCGAGCTCTTGTGAGTGCTGTCCTTGACGACATGGACTCCCGGCCAGGGAGCACCACGTCGCTGCTACGCACGGTGATCGGCCTGTACTTGCGCGACGCCGGCGGATGGATGTCCACCAGGCACATCATCGCCCTCATGGAGGCCCTCGGAGTCACCGCAGCTGTGACCCGGACGGCCTTGTCCCGGTTGAAAAAGAAGGACATCGTGCTCCCCCGGCTGTGTCAGGGTGTCCCCGGCTTCGCCATCACCGACGGCGCCGCGGCCATGCTTGCCCGCGGCGACCGCCGGATCTACCACCCCCGGCTCATGTCGTCCGGGGACCGTTGGTGCCTCGTGTCCTTTTCCATTCCGGAAACCGAGCGCGAAAAGCGGCACCAATTACGGCGCAGGCTCCACTGGATTGGCTGCGGCACAGTGGCAGCGGGGCTGTGGATCTGCCCGGATTCCCTGCGCGACGAAGTGGAGGAGATCCTCGAGGACCTTGAGGTGCGGGGCATGGCCACAGTGTTCGTCACGGATGCTCCCTTGGTTGGCGGCAGCCTCCGCGATGCTGCCTCCGCTTGGTGGGATCTGGACGCAGTGGCGGAACTGCATCGCGACTTCATCCGGCGCCATGGTTCCGCGGCCGACGGCAATAGTTTGGTCACGAGCCTGGCTGCGGGTTCCGATGGGACTCGCCCGACGATGGGGGCTTCTCCGGAGGCTTCGGCCGAAACCTTCGCCAGTTATGTCCGCTGCATCGACCGCTGGCGGATCATCCCGTATCTGGACCCAGGCCTGCCAGCCGAATTCCTGCCTGAGGATTGGCCCGGATTGGAAGGGATCGCTGTGTTTCAGCACATAGGAACCGCGTATTCCAAGCCGAGCGCGGCATTCGTCCAGGCGACGTTGGAAGCGTAGCCGGGACTGCCTGAGCGCTGGAACCCCGTGATCACCCCGGGCACCAGGAGTAGTCTGGAAACATGAACTTCCCCGATGGCGGACGGTTCGCGAGGTTGCCATGACTCGCACCTGGTTGCGTTGGTTGCCGGCCGCGATGGTTCCGGTAGCCGTTGCTGCGGCAGCTCTGGCTGGTTCTTACCAGGCGGGAGCTGCGACGAGCCTGCCGCACAAGACGGCCGCGGAAGTCATCGCCATGATCGGGCGCTCCGAAGTCCGTGCTTTGTCCGGTACGCTTCAACAGAATTCCGAGCTGGGACTCCCCCAGCTTCCCACCACCGGACCTGCCAGCACTCAGGGCCCGGCTTCCGTGATCGAACTCTTGAGCGGTTCGCACACGGCCAGGGTCTACCTGGACGGACCCTCCAAAGCGAGGTTCCAGGTGATGGACCTGCTCGCCGAGCGCGATCTTGTCCGCAATGGCAGCGATCTCTGGCTCTACAATTCGGCCGACAACAGCGCGGCGCATATGACGCTGCCTACGCCGCCCACGACGGGCAGCCCGGCCCCGCACGCCACACCAACCCCAGGAATGGCCACACCTGACGTCGTCGCGCAACACTTCCTCGCCGCCGTCGAGCCCAGTACGGAAGTGACGGTGGGCGATGGAACCACGGTGGCCGGCCGCACGGCCTACCAGTTGGTGATCAAGCCACGCAGTACCGGAACGCTCGTCGACTCCGTGACGATCGCCGTCGATTCCGCCTCCGGGCTGCCGCTCGGCGTCGATGTGCAGGCACGGGGCCAGGCCGCAGCGGCCTTTTCGCTCGCCTTCACTGACGTGAACCTGTCCGCGCCCGACGCCGGTCTGTTCAGTTTCACTCCACCCCGCGGTGCCGCTGTGGAGCAGAAGGCAGCTCCGCAACTGCGTGCCCTGCCGGGTAAGACCGGCCCGACATCCCCCGCGAAAAAGGAAACTGGCCGGCCCACGATCATTGGCACTGGCTGGGACGCAGTGATCGGATTGCCTGCAGGCACGGTGCCCGCTGATGTCCGGACTATTCCGTTGTTGACCCAGCTCACCCAGGCAGTGCCCGGCGGCCGCGCGCTGACTACCAGCCTGGTGACGGTCTTGATGCTCGACGACGGCCGCGTCTTCGCGGGAATGGTGCCACTTGAGCGGCTGCAAGCTGCAGCCGCCGCGCAATGACGGACGGATCCCCGCCAGCCGATCTGGCGATAGAAACACGGGGACTCAGTAAGCGTTTCCGCCACCGGGCCGCCGTCGACGGAATCGACCTGGCAGTTCCCCGCGGCTCAGTTTTCGGTTTCCTCGGCCCCAACGGCTCCGGGAAGACCACCACCATCCGGTTGCTGCTTGGCTTGGCAGCCGCCACGAACGGCCACATCCGGGTTCTAGGCGGCGAAATGCCACGCCAACTGGCAGCCGTCCTACCTCACGTCGGCTCCTTGGTGGAGGGGCCGGCTTTCTACCCTTTCCTGTCCGGTGCCGCGAACCTTCGGCGACTGGACAGCGCCGACCTGCATGCCTCCCCGTCGACCCGGGCTGCACGGGTCGACGAAGCCCTTGAGCGGGTGGGGTTGTCCCACGCGGCGGGCAAGAAGGTCCGCGCCTACTCCCTCGGGATGAAGCAGCGCTTGGGCATTGCACATGCCCTCCTGCGTCCGAGGGAACTGCTCGTCTTGGATGAACCCACCAACGGCTTGGATCCACAAGGCACCAGGGAGGTACGCAGCCTCGTGCGCTCGCTTGCGGCCGGGGGCACCACAGTGTTTGTTTCCAGCCATCTCCTCGCCGAAGTGGAGCAGATGTGCACCCACGTTGGCGTCATGAGCGTGGGCAAGCTCGTGGCTCAAGGAACCCTCCATGAACTCCGCGCCGCCGGAAAGGTAACGATCCGGCTTCATACGCCGGATGTTGAGGCCGCGGTCCGCGTCCTGTCCCGGCTGGGCTTGCAGTCAGAACTGTCACCTGCTTCGCCCGGCTCGGATGGCCAGAGCCTGGTCAGTACCGGTTCGCCGGGGCACGACGTGGCTCCCGAGGCGATCGTCGCGGCCCTCGTCGCGGACGGGGTCAGGGTGCGGGGCTTCGGCGTGGAAAACGCCAGCCTGGAGGAGCGCTTCGTCTCCCTCACCGGAGAGGGTTTCGACATTGCCGGCTGAACACGCGACTGAACCCCTGCCCGGAGCCCCCAAGGCCCTGCCGACAGGCTCCCCGCCAAGCTCGTGGTCCCTCATGGCCTCTGAGCTCTCGGTGTTGTTCAGGCGGCTGCGGACGTGGGCCATGTTGCTGGCGCTCGCCGCCATCCCCCTCCTCATTGCAGCGGCGGTCAAACTAAGCTCGCATCCCGTGGCTCCGGGTCGGGGACCACCCTTCCTGGACCGGATCACCCAAAACGGGCTGTTCGTTGGCGTGACAGCGTTGATCGTCTCCGTACCTTTGTTCCTGCCCCTCACCATCGGGGTGGTGGCCGGCGACACGATTGCCGGAGAAGCGAACCTGGGTACGCTCAGGTACTTGCTCGTCGCGCCCGCTGGGCGCGTCCGCCTTTTGCTGATCAAATACGCGGCCGCCGCCGTGTTCTGCTTGGCAGCGACCCTGACGGTGGCTGCCGCCGGTGCGCTGGCCGGCGTCGTACTCTTCCCGGTGGGGCCCGTCACGCTGCTCTCGGGCGACACTATCGGCGTCGGCGAATCCGTGCTGCGTTCCTTACTGATTGCCGCTTACATTGCCGTCTCGCTGCTAGGACTGTCCGCGATCGGGCTGGCGATTTCCACCTTCACGGACGTGCCTGTCGGAGCCATGGCAGCAACCATTGTGCTGTCCGTCGTGTCACAAGTGGCAGACAACCTCCCGCAACTGGAGTGGCTGCACCCGTGGCTGTTCAGCCACTACTGGTTGGGCTTCGCGGATCTCCTGCGCCAGCCCATCTCATGGGCGAGCTTCGGAGACAATGCCCTGCTGCAAGCGGGTTACATTGTTGCGGCAGGGGCGTTGGCGTATGGCAAATTCATGAGCAAGGATGTCCTGTCCTGAAGTACGGCCTGCCCGTAAGCTCGTGCCATGGCAAGATTCTTCGATGTTCACCCGCAGGACCCCCAACCACGCGCAATTGCCCAGGTGGTGAATATCCTCCAGTCCGGCGGGCTGATCGCCTACCCCACTGATTCCTGCTACGCACTCGGCGCGCAAATTGGAAACAGGGAAGCCCTTGATCGGATCCGCTCGATCCGGCAGCTCGACGGCAAACACCATTTCACCTTGGTCTGCAAAGACTTCGCGCAGCTCGGGCAGTTCGTCATGATCGACAACGATGTGTTCCGAAGCATCAAGGCCGTTACGCCAGGGAGCTACACGTTCATCCTGCCCGCAACCAAGGAAGTGCCGCGCCGCCTCCTGCACCCCAAGAAGAAGACGGTAGGCGTGCGCATTCCAGACCATAACTTCGTCCAGGCCTTGCTGGCCGAACTGGGTGAGCCGCTGCTCTC
Source organism: Arthrobacter sp. 01T419 (assembly GCF_056398865.1). Lineage (NCBI taxonomy): Bacteria > Bacillati > Actinomycetota > Actinomycetes > Micrococcales > Micrococcaceae > Arthrobacter > Arthrobacter sp. 01T419. The sequence continues at coordinate 139,496 of NZ_JBFTQF010000005.1, read as the reverse complement.
CAGCACCTTGTTGCTGCCCGACGAGGAGGAGCCCTTGACCCAGGGCTGGGAAATCAAGGAGCGCTTGGACAATTTGGTGGATGCCGTGATCGACTCGGGGGACACCGGAGCGGAGCCCACAACGGTGGTGGACTTCTCCAGCGGAACGGCGGAAGTCGTCCGGCGTGGCACCGGCGATCCCTCGCGTTTCGAGTGAGCATGTCAGTCGCCGAATCGCGCATCACGATCGACGTCGATGGCGCACCGATCTCCGGAATCTACGCCCGACCTGACAAACCGTTCGCGACGCTCGCGCTCGCCCACGGCGCCGGAGCGGGTATGGAGCATCCCTTCCTGAGTGGCTTCGCGCGCGCATTGAACGACGACGGCGTCGCCACTTTGCGCTTCAACTTCCCCTACCGGGAAGCCGGCAAGCGATTCCCCGACCGGCCGCCTGCGGCGATCGCGGCGTGGCGGGCCGTCATGGAGGTAGCAGCATCCCGTTCAGAGGGCGAACCACTGTGGGCAGCCGGCAAATCCTTCGGTGGTCGCATGGCATCGATGGCAGTCGCTGAGGGCATGCCTGCGGCCGGACTTGTCTATCTCGGCTACCCCCTACACCCGCCGGGGAAGCCGGAGAAGCTCCGTGACGAGCACCTCTATGGGCTCACCCTGCCGATGCTCTTCCTGCAGGGCACCCGCGATACCTTCGCGACGCCCGAGCTGCTTGAAGGGGTCGTGTCCCGGATTGGCCCGACGGCTACCATCGAGTGGTGGGACGGCGGCGACCATTCCTTCGATCGCGTCGGAGTCAAAAAGAGCGCGGCGGATGTAGGTGCCTCATTGGCGGGCCCGGTGTCGGCATTCCTTCGCGGGAATGGCTGAACGGGCCGCCTGTCGCCAAGCCTTCGCCGTCTACTAGCCCTTCGGCGCGGCGACGGCAATGCCAGGCGGCAACGGCTCGTGCCGCAGGTACTCGCGCCGGAATCGACCGCTGCCGGCGGTCAGTCCGCGCAGCACGATTGCGTAGCGCAGCAATTCCTGTTCCGGGACCTCGGCGCTGATCTCCGTACTTTCTCCGCCGACGGACGTGGTTCCGGTGACTCGTCCACGGCGGGAAGACAAATCGCTCATGACGGCGCCCACGTGATCGTCTGCCACAAGGACAGTGACGGCCGAAATCGGTTCCAGGAGTTGAATGTTGCTTGCCGCAGCGGCCTCCCGCAATGCCAACGCGCCCGCGGCCTGGAAAGCCGCGTCCGAGGAATCGACACTGTGCGTCTTGCCACCCACCAGGGTCACCCTGATGTCGACCACCGGGAAACCCGCCCGCACCCCTTTGTTCATCTGGGCCCGGACGCCTTTCTCGACCGAAACGACATAAGTCCCGGGGATGACTCCGCCGACAATCCTGTCGACGAATTCGAAACCCGCCCCGCGTTCAAGGGGTTCCACTTCAATATCGCAAATCGCATATTGTCCGTGGCCACCCGATTGCTTGACATAGCGGCCATGGCCGGCGGCCTGGGCGGCGAAGGTCTCCCTGAGCGGGGTGACGACGTCGACCGTTTGCAGTTTCACCCCCTGCTCCCGCAAGCGGTCCAGGACTGCCTCCGCGTGCGCTTCTCCCATGCACCACAAGACCAGCTGATGGGTTTCAGCGTTGCGCTCCACCCTCAGGGTCGGATCACCTGCCGCGACCTTGGCCAGGCTCTTGGACAATGCGTCCTCGTCGCCATGCGAGGCCGCTTCGATTGCCACAGGCATGAGAGGCTCCGGCATGTCCCAGGTCTCCACGAGCAACGGAGCCTCCCGGGCGGAAACGGTGTCTCCCGTCTCGGCGCTCGCTACCTTCGCCAGTGCACAAATGTCCCCGGCCACCGCGAACGGCACCGGCCGGAGGCTGGACCCCAACGGGGAGTAAAGATGGGTGATCCGTTCGTCGCTGTCGTGGTCTGGATGGCCCCGTTCGGCCAGGCCGTGCCCGCCCACGTGCACGGCGGAGTCCTCGCGAAGCGTCCCCGAGAAAAGCCGGACAAGGCACACGCGCCCCAGGAACGAGTCAACGGTGGTCCGTACCACTTCGCCAAGGAGAGGGCCATCCGGATCGCACGTTAGAGGTTCCATGGGTGTCCCGCCCAAGTCAGTAACCGAAGGCAGGCTCCGTTCAGTCGGCGACGGAAATGCCCGGGTCAGAACCTCCAGCAGCTCCGCCGTGCCGACGCCGGTCACTGAGGACGTTGCCAGCACCGGGAAGAACGTTCCGCGGACGATTGCGGTCTCCAAATCCTCCACGAGGGTACCGAGGGGGACCTCCTCTCCGCCGAGGTACCGGTCCATCAAGGTCTCGTCCTCACTCTCGGAGATGATGCCCTCGATAAGCTCACCGCGGGAACCGTCCGAGCCACCTAGTTCCTCCGCCGTCGCGGAACGCACTGCGGGGCGCGGATCGCCCGAGGTGTACTCCGACACTGAGCCCGAAAGAAGCCCGAGCAATCCCGAGACGGTGTCACCCTTGCGGACCGGCAAGTGAAGAGGCAGGACCGAATCACCGAAGGATCTGCGGCATTCGGCGAGGACGGCATCGTAGTTCGCCCGTGGATGATCAAGCCGGCTGATCACCACTGCCCGGGGCATGCCGACCCGCTCGCATTCGCTCCACAGGGCGGTGGTCCCCGCGTCGACGCCGTCAACGGCCGACACGACGAACAACGCGGCATCCGCCGCACGCAGCCCCGCACGCAGCTCGCCCATGAAATCGGCGTAGCCCGGGGTATCGAGGAGGTTCACTTTGACGTCGTCGAACACCAGGGGCGCTGCCGAGAGTCCGATGGATCGTTGCTGGTGGATAGCTGTAGCTTCCGAGTCACTCACGGTGGTGCCTTCGACGATCGAACCCATGCGGGATACGACGCCGGCGGCATAGAGAAGCGACTCGAGCAGCATCGTCTTTCCGGCGCCCGAGCGGCCAATCAAGACGACGTTGCGGATGTTTTCGGGCCGATCGGCTGGAGCCGAAGAAGCGTCTGCGCGCCGAAGATCGGGGTTGGTCCGGTTCGCCGCCTTCGTCGCACTGCCTGAGCCTTTCACCGACATGAGCACCTCCTGGAGTAGAAGCCGAATCCCCCGCGTCCCTTGCTAACCGATTCCACACCCTGGACCGGCGCACGGCAAGAGGAAAGCCAACTCGCGGCGCCGAAACCCCGCACGCCGCTAGGAGAGCATGCCCCACACCACGCGCACGGAAAAGGCCGCGCTTGAGGCAATGACTACCGCGAACGCCACGAGCCACAGCAGGGACGGCACCCCGGTTGAACGGGCCAGGATGTAGGCGTCGGAGGACGCCAGCCGGTCCCGGCGCCGGGTGTGGACCGATGCAACCTTAAACCAGTCCCGCACGGCGCCTACTTCCAAGGCTATGCCAAGTCCCAACACCACGTGGCTGACCGTCGAGGCACTGGCGAACATGACAACCAGTTGGGCAATCGCGGCGCTAAGGAGCGCAACGAAGATTCCGGTGAAGTTCCGCAGAAAGATCAGCGCGGCAAGCAGCACCAACGCCCCAATGGACATGGCCGCTCCTGACCGCCCAGCAGACACAGACCAGATGAGCGCGACACCCACCACCGCGGGACTCGGGTAGCCCCAGAATCCCGACCAGGCCGCTCCGAACTTGCCGCGCCCGCTGCTCAGTAGTTGGCCGGAGTGATCGAGCCCAATGCGGATTCCGTGAACCACCCGCCCAGTCGTGAGGGCAGCGAACGCATGGCCCAGTTCATGCACGAAGGTCACATAGAGGCCAAACCAGCGCCACGTGGCCCGCGGGATACTCAGTACGACGGCAGCGGCCAGGATGCCCAGCACAACAGGGGTCGCCAGGTTCGGGACCTCTGCCGTGGTGAATCCCCGCAGGACGGCCTGCCACCAGTCGTTGGCCAGGTCAGCGGGACGCAATTCCATGTTCATCACAGTGGCATCCTAAAGAAGAAGCCTGTGAGCGCCTTTCAGTCTGCTGGAACGGGCAGGGAGCCGAAGTCACATCCTGCGTTTGGTCTTGGCCGTTGCTGGCGCCGTCCAAGGGTCTTCGGGCCAAGGATGCTTCGGATAGCGTCCGCGCATCTCCGAGCGGACCTGGGCATAAGGGCCGTTCCAAAAGGAAGCCAGGTCATCGGTCACAGCCAGCGGTCGCCTTCCCGGGGAAAGCAGGTGGAAAAGTACCGGTACCCGCCCGCCAACCAAGCGGGGCGTCTCGGCCCAGCCGAAGCATTCCTGCAGTTTGACCGCCACCACCGGGCGGCCGCCGTCGTCCGCCACGTCCGGATAGTCGATTCTCACCCTCGAACCGCTCGGCACCTCAAGCCATTCCGGCACCAAGTCACCAAAATGGACCGCCTCGGGCCACGGGAACAACCGCATTAACGGCTCGGCCAGGCTAATCCCGTTCGTCGCAGCCCCTCCGGCCAACGCTTCGAGCTCCGGCGCCAGCCACTTGTCCAGCTGGTCCAGCAACGCCTGCTCGGAAACGTCCGGCCAAGGCGCACCCAATTCCCGGTGCAGCAGGGCCAGGCGTCGGCGCAGGGTATCCGCCGTCGTCGACCATCCGATAGTCCCCAAGCCGTCCTTCGCCAGGGCGCGGGCTACGGCAGCGCGACCGTCTTCCACGGAAGGCCGCACTGGTGTCGACGAAAGCACGATCGCCCCCAGTCGCCGTTCCTGCCGCGCCGTGACTCGGCCCTGAGTGAATTCTGCTTCCACGGTGTCGCTCAGGAGATGGCTGGCGGCAGCTTCGGCCGAATCCGCCATGAGGGGCGCGGCGGAGCGGATGACGGCGCCGGTCCCTGCCGCATCCCGGCCCTCCCCGCGGGACACTTCGGCCACTGCGAGCCAATCGTGGCCGGCCAACGGACTGCCCGCCGGTAGCCCGGCGCGGGTCCCGGAAGTCAACAGGTAGCGCTCAGGGCCTGCGCCCGGAACGCGGCGCGCCACTCGGTCCGGGAACGCGAGCGCGACGACGAACCCGAGCGCTTCCGCAGGGCTCGCCGGAGAAGACAGGCTCGGCGGTGCGGGCAGGGAAAGTACGACGCCGGAGCTCTCCTGGCGTGCGATCGCGTCCAAGCGTCGGACATCCTCTGCCCAACGTCCGGCCGCGGGGTCCTTGCCTGACCGTAGGGAGGCCAAGAGGCGCGCCAGATCAGCTCCAGAGGCACGATGGTCTCCAGCAACGAGCGCAACGGCCTCCGCCGCCGCGCGGTGCCCGACGATAGGGGCGCCATCGAGCAGTGCGCGGGCCAGGCGCGGATCGGCGGGAATCCTTGCGAGGGTCTTTCCCACGTCCGTCGCGAGTCCGTCCGGGGAAATCGCGCCGAGTTCCCGGAGCACTTCCACCGCATCATCCATGGCTGCTTGGGGCGGCGCGTCTGGAAGGGCCAGGCCCCGGCCACCTGGCGATCCCCAACAGGCCAGGACCAGCGCGGCGCCCGTCAGGTCCGCGGCCGCGATTTCCGGTGTGGGGTGGGCCGGTGCGCCACCATACGCTTTTTGCTCGTAGCAGCGGACCACGCGTCCCGGCCCCTGGCGGGCCGCACGTCCGGCACGCTGATCGGCGGACGCGCGCGAGCAGGAGACAGTGACCAAGCCGGACATGCCGCGGGTAGAGTCGCGCCGCAACTCGCGGGATAGCCCTGCGTCGACGACCAGCCGCACTCCCGGAACTGTCAGGGAGGACTCCGCCAATGCTGTCGAAACGATGATTCGGGGTGGTCCGCCGGGTTCCCGCCCGGAGACTGCCCGGTCTTGTTCTGCCGGGCTTGCCTGTCCGTGAAGCTCCAGCACCTCCGCGTCCGATAGGTCCGCGGCAAGGAGGCCGCGCAGCCGTGACGCGACGTAGGAAACCTCCCAGGCACCCGGGACGAACACGAGGGCGTCGATGCCCGGATCAGTTGCGAGCGTTTCGGCGTACGACGCTGCCGCCGTGTCCGCCACATGGTCCAGGAAAGCGCGGGCGACTCCGCGAGCATCGAAGCGCGGCACAGCCGCTGGCGCCCAGTCCACCTTCAAGGGGTGCAGCGCGGAAGGGCAGTCGACGACGGGAGCCGGCCCGCCGCCGTCGTGCCCTCCCGACGCGTCTCCACCGGCAGGGGCGCCCCCAATCAGCTCGGCGAACCGTGGCGCGTCCAAAGTTGCCGACATCGCCACAAGTGTGAGGTCTTCGCGCAACTCACGGACCTCGATGAGCATTCCGAGCAACAGCTCTGTCTCCAGGCCGCGTTCGTGGACCTCGTCGAGGACCACAGCATTGATGCCCTCAATCCCTGGATCCCCAAGCAGCCGCCGCAGGAGGATTCCCGGGGTGACGAATTCGATGAGGGTCCCCGGACTTGTCTTGTTTTCTCCGCGAACCGTGTATCCGACGCGGTCCCCCAGGCTGCTACCGTCGAGGGCGGCGAGGCGTCGTGCAGCTGAGCGCGCCGCAACCCGGCGTGGCTGGGTCACCACTACCCGGGGGTGTTCTTTCCCGTTGACGGAGCCAGTCGCAATGTTGGCAAGCAGGGGCGGAACGAGCGTCGTCTTTCCGGTCCCCGGAGGCGCCTGCACGACGGCGGTTCCAGCCGCTCCGCTTGCGCCGAGCGCTTCGGCGAGTTCATCCAGCGAGTCCGTGAAAACGAGTCCCGCCCCGATCGTGTCCAGGTCAAAGAGGCGGTAGGCGAGCGCGGCGTTCCGCGGGACGAAAGGGGAATTCACCCCTCCATTGTGCATACATGCGGAACCGAGCCAGAAAGGTGGACTGCTTGCCGAATCGGGAGGACGATTAAAGGGCAATCGCTAGAAGGAGGTCAGTGATGTGCTACGGGTACTACAAGGATTTCGGTCGGGACACCAGGAAAGATGAAACGAAGGAACCCGAGGAACGTCCTGAGCCCAAGGTCGACGTGAAGGACTTCATGTTCTGGGCCTTCCCACGCCGCCACCGTGAGTTCACCAACGATCCGGAACCGGTTATCGACCGGACCCGCGAAAGGGTCTAGCCCAAGAAAGTGAAAGGAATGTCCCGGACGGGGCGTTCCTTTCATTCCGGCGGCATCTCGGCTCCCGTTTCAGCTGCACTGCGACACCCCGAAGTATCACCGCCATGTATACATCAGCGCTCAGGAACGGAGCCGAAGGAATCATGACGGCGGACTCCATCACTCTTCTCATTGTGCTCATTGTCTTGTTGGTCATCTGGTTTTCGATGGCCATCCACATCGTCACCCAGTACGAGCGTGGCGTCCTGTTGAGGCTCGGCAGGATCCAGGGCCTCAGGACCCCCGGCCTTGTGATCATTATTCCGTTCGTCGACCGGCTCAGGAAAGTCTCGCTGCGGATCGTCACCATGCCCATCCAGTCACAGGGCATCATCACGCGGGACAACGTGAGCCTGGACATTTCCGCTGTCGCCTATTTCCGGGTGGTGGACGCCATCAAGTCCGTCCTTGCCATCGAAAACGTCTACTCTGCGATTGACCAAATCGCACAGACAACGCTGCGCAAGGTGGTGGGACAGCACACGCTCGACGAGACACTCGCAGAAACGGATGTCATCAATGCCAACATTCGTCAGATCCTGGATGGACTGACCTTGGAATGGGGTGTCGAGGTGACCCTGGTGGAGCTCAAGGACATCCAGCTGCCGGAGAGCATGAAGCGCGCCATGGCCCGCCAAGCCGAGGCCGAGCGTGAGAAGCGCGCCAAGATCATCGCCGCCGAAGGCGAGTCCCTCGCCGCCGCAGCGCTGGGCCAGGCCTCCGACACCATGATGGCCCACCCTTTGGCCCTGCAGTTGCGCAACCTGCAGTCCATGGTGGAGATTGGCGTGGACAAGAACACGACTGTGGTCTTCCCGGCGCCATTGATGAGCACGATCGGCGAGCTCGGAGCGTTTCTTGCCCGCGAAGCCGCCGCGGCAAAGGCCGCGCAGCCGCAGAGGACGACTGTGACAGGACGGACTATGGCGGCGGGGTGAAACTGAACGGCGCCTGCGCTCGTTGAACCCGTGGTACGGCGACAATATGATGACGAATAGAGCATCCGGTACAGCTTGAGAGCCGGGCGCCAACCGCGGAAGGAGGAAGACAATGACCGACCCCCTACGGGGCCGCGCCAGCGCCTTCCTCCGCCGTGTTGGTCTGTTTGCCGCGCTCCTGGCGATCATCGCCGGAATCCTCGGGATGCACGTTATGGGCGGCAGCCACAGCACGCACGACTCCATGGCTCTTGGGATCAATGCCGAGGAAGCCGACCCCCACGGTGGCCACGCTGTGCTACCCGGCAATCCATCGCTGCCGCCAGGCGCATCCATCCGGCAATCCGCTCAGCTGCCCACTTCGCATTGCACAAGCTCGGGCGCCTGTACCACGATGTCGGCCATGAGCGCCGTCTGCGTGCCTGCCCCGAGCCATAACTCGCTCGCCGCACCTTTGCCTGGCGTTCCGCCGTACGCAAATGAGGGCACCGCCGAGGCAGGCGCTCCCATAGCCGGCTATTCGCACCGTCCGGGTAGTCCTTCCCCGGGCGATCTCTGCATCAGCCGCACGTAAAACGCGCCGCCGCATCGAGCCGCGCGGCCCCTTGCACACGACTTCACCCTGACGCGCCACCCACGCGGGCTTTGCCGTGCGCGTTCCACCCAGCCGGACCTCTGTGCGGCTGATTGATAGAAGGACCCCAAAACCATGAAGAAAATCTTGACCATGACGGCCGCTGCCCTTGCCGCCGCCATCGGCCTCGCTGGCTGCTCTGCCGGAAGCGGAGGCAGCAGCATGCCAGGAATGAACCACGGAAGCGCGCCGGCGTCGTCGTCCGGTTCGGCGGTGGGCATTACCGGAGAGCACAATGCTGCGGACGCGGCGTTCGCCCGGATGATGATCCCCCACCATGCCCAGGCCGTTCAGATGAGCGACATGGTGCTCGCGAAGAAGGATATCCCGGCACCGGTGAACGCACTCGCTGGGAGGATCAAAGCAGCCCAAGGCCCGGAGATCGAGAAGATGAGGGGCTGGCTCAAAGACTGGAACGAGCCCGCTGAGATGTCCGGCGACCACATGATGGACGGAATGATGGGTGACGATGACATGAAGACGCTCACGGCTTCCCAAGGCCTCGAAGCAGCCAGACTGTTCCTGACCCAGATGATCGCCCATCACCAGGGGGCCGTGGTCATGGCGCAGCAGGAAAGCAATGACGGCAAGAACACTGACGCACTGAAACTGGGCAAGGACATCGTCTCGGCACAGGAGGCCGAGATCAAGGAAATGAACGAACTCCTGGGGACCCTCTAGTCAAGTGCACCGGTCCACCCGGGCTTCCCGGCGTGGACCGGTGCCCTCGGCTGGAGTAACAGTATCCGTGCTGGTCAGGCCGTGACGTCTACGGAAGAGTCGTCCGCTGCGAAGACAGCTTCCGCCACGTCTTCCCGGAGGTGGTAGTCCCTGGCTTCGACCGGGTACAGGGAACCATTGACCACGTAATAACCACGGCCTTCCCCTGGGCCGCCAGCCGCGGAGTCTATGGCAGCTATCAGCTGTGGTTCCAACGGCTGTTCGCTGCCGAGCTCGCGCAGCCTAGCGAGGTCCTGGGCCTCCAGGCGACTGATCAAACCCGGAATATCGCACATCTAAAACACCGTCCTTTTCGGTCCGTAGGAAAGGTCCGCGCCGTCGCCCCAGCCGTAGGTGCATGCCAAGAACAGTAAGCCCGGGCATCGTGCGTGGCAAGGGCCAAATCAGGACCAGCCCATTGACTGGACACCACTTGCCCGGACTGGTGGTTTCATGCGGCGTTCTTGGTTCCGTCGCTTACTGTTCAGTAGCTGTCGGCAACATCGAGGGAGTGACTTCACCATGCAAAGCCCACTCGGGCGACAATGTCTCTTTCTCCTCTACCCGGCGCGGCTTTCTGGCCGCTGCACTGACGGGCGCAGCTTTGACTCTCGCGCCGGTTTCGTTCGCGGCAGCCGCTACCGGAACCAGCAAGACCAAGACGATCACCGGCCATCTGGACCCGGGTGCCGCAGACTTCGTGTATTTGCCGATCGAGGTGCCCGCGGGCGTCAATAAAATAAGCGTGTCCTACACCTACAGCAAGCCCCAAGTGTCCTCTGGACTTCTCGGGAACGCCTGCGACATCGGAATCTTCGATGAGAAGGGAACTGACCTCGCCGGCAAGGGCTTCCGCGGCTGGTCGGGCGGTTTCCGCACCGAATTCAGCATCAGCGCCGGCGAGACGACACCCGGTTACCTGCCTGGACCCGTAGGAAAGGGAACCTGGAACGTTGTCCTCGGACCGTACCAGGTGGCCGAACAGGGCCTCGACTACACCGTGAACGTCACGCTCGAGTATGGACCGGACGGGACGCCTTTCAAGCCCCAGTACCCGCCGCAGCAGATCGCCGGCCGCGGCGCAGCCTGGTACCGCGGCGATGCGCACCTGCACACGGTCTACTCCGATGGAAAGCGCACCCCCGAAGAGGTGGCAGCGGGCGCCCGCGCGGCGCGTCTCGACTTCATGATCTCGACGGACCACAACACCCCGGCGTCGCACGGAGTTTGGGGACCGCTCGCTGGCAACGACCTGCTCATCCTCACGGGTGAGGAAGTCACCACGCGCAACGGCCACTACCTCGCGCTCGGCTTGGAACCCGGCGAGTGGATCGACTGGCGCTACCGGGCCCGCGACAAGGGATTCGAGAAGGAAGCCCAGCGGATCCACGCCTCCGGCGGGATTGTTGTCCCGGCGCACCCGTACTGCCCGTACGTGGCCTGCCGTTGGAAGTTCGGGTATGACGACGCCGATGCGGTTGAAGTGTGGACGGGCCCATGGACCGTGGACGACGAGTCCTCTGTCAACACGTGGGATTCGATGCTTGCCCACTTCGCGAGGACGGGTGGCCGCTGGCTCCCAGCCATGGGCAACAGCGACGCCCACAGCGTCCCGCAGGTCATCGGCTTTCCCCACAACGTGGTCAACGCCACGTCTTTGTCCCGCGATGCCCTGCTGGACGGCATCCGCAACGGCCGGAACTGGATCGCCGAGTCGGCTGACGTCTCGGTGGACTTCACGGTGACATCCGGAGGCAAGAGCGCGACGGTCGGTGATCGCCTCAACGTCGCGGCAGACGCTCCCGTCACGGTGACTGCGAAGATCGCCGGCGTGCCGAACGGCGTCGTTCGCTTCATCACGGACGAAGGGCAAACCCAGCAGGTCACGCTTCCTGCGGCGGGCCAGGGAACGAGCACGTGGCTCACTACCCCGCAGCTCGCGGCGTACGTGCGCGTCGAGGTCCGGCATCCAAAGACCGACGGCACCTCGGGCAGCGGTACCGAGATGGGAACGAACCTCCCGCTTGGCCCCATGGCAGCGTTGACCAACCCGATTTTCCTCGGCGCCAGCTAACTGGTCCGGTGAGGGAGGCCCTGCCAGTACCCCTACCAGCAGGGACTCCCTCACCTCGGAAATCTCCTGTTGGATGGATAGTGCCAATCCTCCGTCCACCAACAGGAGAAACATGCTTACCGTGAACGCTTACGCCGCCCCGTCCGCGAGCGAAGCCCTCATCCCGACCACCCTTGAGCGCCGCGACGTCGGCGCCCACGACGTGCTGATCGAGATCAAGTACGCAGGCATCTGCCATTCAGACATCCACACAGTCCGCGGCGACTGGGGACCACAGTCCTACCCGCTAGCCCCCGGCCACGAAATCGCCGGAATTGTCACTGAAATCGGCCCCGAAGTCACCCGGCATAAAGTCGGCGACAGGGTAGGCGTGGGCTGCATGGTCAACTCCTGCGGCGAATGCGAAAACTGCCGCAAGGGCGAGGAGCAGTACTGCCTCAAAGGCATGACCGGGACCTACGGCGCCGTCGACCGCGATGGCACCATCACCCAGGGCGGATACTCCACCCACGTCGTGGTAACCGAAGACTTCGTCGTACGGATCCCCGAAGGAATAGCGCTCGACGCCGCCGCTCCCCTGTTGTGCGCAGGCATCACCACCTATTCGCCGCTCCGGCACTGGGGTGCCGCTCCCGGCAAGAGGGTCGCCGTCGTCGGACTCGGCGGGCTAGGCCATATGGCCGTCAAGCTGGCGCACGCCATGGGCGCCGAAGTCACGGTGCTGTCCCAGTCGCTGAAGAAGATGGAAGACGGCCTGCGCTTGGGCGCAGACCACTACTTCGCCACGAGCGACCCGGTGGCGTTTGAAGAGCTCGCGGGAACTTTCGACCTGATCATCAACACCGTCAGCGCCCCGATCGACATCAGCTCCTACCTTCAGCTGTTGACCCTCGACGGCGCCCTGGTAAACGTGGGCGCACCGGCAGAGCCGCTCCCGGTCAACGTGTTCTCGCTCATCACCGGACGGCGATCCTTCGCCGGATCTGCGATCGGCGGCATCCGTGAGACCCAGGAAATGCTCGACTTCTGCGCCGAACATGGACTTGGCGCCGAAATCGAGGTCATTCCGGCAGACAAGATCAACGACGCCTACGAGCGCGTGCTCGCGTCCGACGTGCGGTACCGCTTCGTCATCGATACGTCCACGCTGGGCTAGACGGGAAGGACAGCACCGCCGACGGTTTGGCGGCGGCCGCTCGGAGGAGATTCTGGGCAGCTCGTCTCGGACAGCCTGGACGGCGTCGCCATCGCCATAGAGGTGCTTTATCCCATCTGGTTCACCCCTTCCGAAAGTCCCTGCGGGGCACTTGCACCGTGGCTCCGGCCGCGTGGCTGTGCCTCGTGGGGGCTTTCGCCGTTCTTTGCCAAACGTTCACTGACTGGTCCCCTTTTGATCACGGTGGCCAACTACCGTCCTAGGTGTTCTACGCGCGTAGACCTCGCACCCGCCACCTCATCAAAGGACCAGAACGTGCCATGAGTACCGTCGATCTTGGAAAATCCTCAGAACCCGACCTGCACTTTCAAACCCCCGAAGGCCGCTCCCGGTTTCGGACCGCCACCATCTCCACCTGGCTCGGAACAACCATGGAATACGTGGATTTTGCCCTGTACGGCCTGGCCGCGGGCCTGATCTTCGGCAACGTCTTCTTCCCTGGAAGCGATCCTGTCATCGGGTTGCTGTCCGGCTTCGCCACGTACGCCGTCGGGTTCCTTGCCAGGCCTCTCGGAGCCATCTACTTCGGCCGTCTCGGCGACAGGCGTGGACGGAAGTTCGTGCTTGTGGCGACGGTGGCCCTGATGGGCCTGTCGACAACATTGATAGGATTCATCCCGGGTTATGCCCAAATCGGTGTCGCGGCCCCGGCCCTGCTGGTTCTGCTCCGCTTGGCCCAAGGCTTCGGGGCCGGCGCAGAATTGTCCGGTGGAGCCGTCATGCTCGCCGAATACGCACCCGCGAAACAGCGCGGACTCGTCGCTTCAATCGTCGCACTCGGCTCAAACAGCGGAACCCTTCTTGCGTCTGCCATTTGGCTCGTGATCATCCAGCTTCCCCAGCAGGACCTGATGTCCTGGGGCTGGCGCATTCCGTTCATCGGCAGCTTCATCATCACCGCGGCTGCGCTCATCATCCGCCGCTCCATGTCCGAGAGCCCTGTGTTCCTCAAACAGCAAGAGACCTTGCAGGCCAATCCGCTGCCCGAGACAAGGATCAAGCCAGCGGGTTCCTTCTGGTCCAGGCACAAGGCCTTCTTCATCATGGTCGGGCTCAGGATCGGGGAGAACGGCCCCTCCTACCTTGCCCAAAGCTTTGTCATCGGGTACGTCGCCAAAGTCCTGCTTGTCGATAAGTCCGTTCCGACGTCGGCCGTTCTCATTGCCTCCATCCTAGGTTTCGGCGTCATCCCCCTCGCCGGATTCCTCTCGGACCGTTTCGGCCGGCGGCTCAGCTACCGCGTATTCTGCCTCCTGATGGTGCTGTACGCGGTGCCCGCCTTTGCGTTGTTGGATACACGCGATCCGGCCATCGTCATGGGCGTCATCATCGTGGGCATGTGCCTGGCATCGTTGGGAATTTTCGGCGTGCAGGCCGCTTACGGTGTTGAATTGTTCGGGGCCAACCACCGTTACTCCCAGATGGCCCTGGCCAAGGAACTCGGCTCCATCGTCTCGGGCGGCACGGCCCCATTGGTGGCAGCCGCCTTGCTGGCAGGGATCGGGCACTGGTGGCCAATCGCAGCGTATTTCATCCTCATGGCCGGAATCGGCTTAGTCACAACCTTTTATGCACCTGAAACCAAGGGCCGCGACCTCAATGAGTTCGCGGACGCCGTCTGAGCAGTTGCTAGAGTAACCGCCGGAGGGACATGAAACAGATAGGCACCATGGGACGAGATATGGGCAAGGTAACCCGAAGAGAAGTTGCGCTTGCAGCCGGAACATCCGAAGCGGTAGTAAGTTATGTGGTCAACAACGGACCCCGCCCGGTTTCCAGCTCGACCAGGCAGAAGGTCCTGGACGCTATTGCGGAAACGGGCTACCGGCCAAACACCATCGCTCGGTCCTTGGCTGCGGGTTCGACGAAAACGTATGGCTTGATCGTCCCGAACATCCGCAACCCCTTCCTGGCGGCCCTGGCTCATGCTCTACAGCAGGAAATGTTCTCCACCGGCAGAGTGCTGCTGCTTGGCGATTCCAACAACAACAAGGAACGCGAACGTGAAATCCTGCGGACCTTCATCGAACGCCGGGTTGACGGCATTATTTGGTATGGCGTCGACAGGGATGTAGACCTGCGCGATGCCCATGCCGCGGGCGTCCCCGTCGTCGTCCTCGACAAAGCACCTGCGGGCTCGGAGGCTGCCTCGGTTTTCATCAACGAGGCCGAGGCAGCCTTCGAAGCCACCAAGCATTTGCTTGATCACGGCAGGAAGTCTGTTGGCATCATTTCAGGGCCACGTAAGAACCTGAACTCCCAGGACCGCATTAGTGGCTGGAGGCGAGCGCTGGAATTGAGCGACACCATCGTTTCCGATGCTCTCTGCTTCGAAGCCGACTACACCAGGGGCGGAGGATATATCGCCGCACGGAGAATGTTTTCCGGAGCAGTCCAACCAGATGCCGTTTTCGTTTCCAACGAACTCCAGGCCCTCGGTTTGCTTGCGGCCGCGGCCGAAGCCCGTGTACGCATTCCCCAGGACTTGGCAGTTGTTTGCTTCAACGGCACGATCAACTCTGCATTTAGTACGCCCACATTGACGGCCATCGAACAACCCATTGAAACCGTCGCCAAGGCTTCCATCAAGCTACTTCTACGGTCCGGCCCTTTCACGGGGCAATCTACCGAGTGCCACTTCCATCTGCAGAGACGAGCATCCTGCGGATGCGACTACGAAAGAAGCACTTTTGACAGAGACCTATAGCAGACGGACACGCGTCATCGTGGACTGTGATCCAGGGAATGGCATTCCCGGCGCCAACGTCGACGACGGACTGGCGCTTGCACTCGCAATTGCCGCCGAAGATCGGATAGAACTGGCGGCCATCACCACCGTTTCAGGCAACACCTCGAGCCGCACCGGATATTCAGTGGCTCGCACCATGATGGAAGACCTTGGACTCCGGATACCCGTCCATTGCGGCGCCGAACGTGCACTCCAGGAACCGGATGGCCCATGGAGGTCATTCCTCGACGCCTCCATCAGCGACCCTTCGCTCGCGGTCCTGTGGGATGGCGTCCCGCGAGTTCGCGACTTCGAACCAGAAGCAACCGACCCCGCCGCTCTGCAGATCGCCAAGCTCGTCCTCGCAGACCCCGGTAATGTCACGATTGTTGCCATCGGTCCGCTGACCAACCTCGCCCAAGCTATGCTCCTCTACCCACAACTGGCGGGCGCCGTGGCGGAGATCATCATCATGGGAGGCTCGTTCAACATCGACGGCACCCTGAAAGACACCAATTTCGGGGTAGACCCCGAGGCTGCCCGCATTGTCCTCAGGAGCGGGGCTCCGATCACCCTGGTCCCCCTCGATGCCTCGGAACAGACCATGCTTACGCTTGACGATTTGGCGGAATTGGAAAACATCGACAACGATCTTGCCCGGTGCATTCTTCCTTGGACTCGGGCGTGGCTGAAATACTCCTCAAGAACACGCCGCATACCCGGCTGCTGGCTCCATGACCCCTTGGCTGTCGCAATCCTGCTTGACCGATCCATTGCGCGCAGCAGAGAATACATGGTCGATGTTGAATTGAGCGGCACCCTGACCCGCGGTCGAAGCATTCGCTGGGTACGCGACACTGTGCGGACCACTGTGGGCGTCGACACAACTGGCGCCAAATCAGTCAATGTTCTGACTCAGGTGGACAATACGAAACTGGTCAAAACTCTTATCTCTGCAATCAAGGACTACGCCAGATGAACAAGAACCGGCTTGAGGCATTCAGTGACGGAGTCCTCGCCATTGTCATCACCATCATGGTGCTCGAACTACGGGTGCCCTCGGAACCGACCTGGCATGGTTTGTTCAGCGTCCTTCCCACGTTCCTTAGTTACTTGCTCAGCTTCGTCTACGTGGGGATCTACTGGAACAATCACCACCACCTGATCCATTTGGCCGAGCGAGTCAATGGCGGAATACTCTGGGCAAATCTGCACCTGTTGTTCTGGTTATCGCTCTTCCCGTTCAGCACGCGTTGGATGGATGAGTCGGGCTTCGCAGAGGTCCCTGTCCTGGCCTACGGCTTCAACCTGCTCTGTGCCGCCATTGCCTACTTCATCCTGCAGCAGGGGCTGATCCGTCAACAGGGCAGGCAGGGTGCGCTCGCTCAGGCGCTGGGCCGGGACTGGAAGGGGAAGACGTCGCCGCTCATCTACCTCGCCGGTCTTGGCCTCTGCTTCCTGCATCCACTGCTCGCCGTCGCGGCCTACACCGTCGTGGCATTGATCTGGCTGGTTCCGGACCGACGGGTTGAACACTTTGTCATCCGCGCTCACCAAGACAGACTGGGGTAGTCCGCGCTTCAGACCCGGCGTGAACGGCGTTCAACCAGGAGCGTATCCCGCCATTGGCCGGCCAAGGGCCCGGCATTCATACGTGCGATGCGTTCACGCCGGCCAACTATTGTGAAGCCGTTCGCTTGGTGAAGGCGGATGCTCGCCTGGTTTTCGGGGAAAATGCTGGATTGGATGGTCCAGATGCCATTTTCTTCCGTGGACGCGGCCAGCGCTTGCAAGAGCAGGCTTCCGACGCCCCGTCCGCGCGCAGACCCGGCCACATAGACGGAGTGTTCGACGACGCCGGCATAAGCCTGGCGCGCCGACACCGCGGAAACGGCCGTCCACCCCAACACGTGACCGGAGACTTCGGCAACGAAGCGGTGATCCGGGAGGCGGCTCGCATTGAATTGTTCCCACTCGGGAACAGCTGCTTCAAAGGTGGCCTGCCCGGTCTCAATACCCTCTGCAAAAATCGCACGTACCTCGGGCCAATCTTCAGGACTCATGGGCCGGATCAGGACGGCTCCGGCTTCGCTAAACATTCACCCATTATGCACTTTGGATTGGCGAGCCCTTGATTGAAGTCCTCGTCCTTGTTGCACTTGTCTATGAGCAAAGAGCAGCTGATCATCATCGGATCCGGCCCTGCCGGTTACACTGCGGCAATTTACGCGGCTCGCGCTGGATTGAACCCCTTGGTGCTGGCCGGATCAGTCACCGCCGGCGGCGCGCTGATGAACACGACCGAGGTGGAGAATTTCCCCGGCTTCCCCGCCGGCGTCCAGGGCCCCGAACTGATGGAAGGACTGCAGGAGCAGGCCGAGCGGTTCGGCGCCAAGATAGTGTTCGACGACGTCACTGAAGTCGAGCTGGCCGGGCACCTCAAGCGGGTGGTCACCGGGGCAGGCGATACCCACAAGGCATCGGCCGTGATCCTCGCGACCGGCTCCGCCTACAAGGAGCTCGGCTTACCGGAGGAGAAGAAGCTCAGCGGGCACGGCGTCTCTTGGTGTGCCACATGCGACGGCTTCTTCTTCCGCGAGCAGGAGATTGTCGTAGTGGGCGGCGGCGACTCGGCCATGGAAGAAGCAACGTTCCTGACCCGGTTCGCGAAGACTGTCACGGTGGTGGTCCGCAGGGAGGAGCTCCGAGCCTCACGGATCATGGCCCAGCGGGCCAAAGACAACCCGAAAATCCGCTTCGCGTGGAACTCGGCCATCACCGCCATCCACGGTGACGCCAAGGTCACGGGCGTGACCCTGACAGACACACGCACCGGTAAAACGCGGGAACATGCGGCAACGGGCATATTCGTCGCCATTGGACATGTCCCACGGACGGACCTTGTTGCCGGTCAGGTGGATCTCGACGCCGAGGGCTATATCAAGGTTGAGTGCCCCACCACCGTGACCAATCTCTCCGGAGTCTTCGCGTGCGGTGACGCAGTAGACCACCGCTACCGCCAAGCCATCACGGCCGCGGGCACAGGCTGCGCCGCCGCTTTGGATGCCGAGCGGTACCTCGCCGCACTGGAGGATGCTGACAGCATCGCCACCGCTTTGGTCGAAGAACCTACCCACGCGTGAACTCACCCTGCTGGGCAGAGAGCGTTTATCAAGTCTCCCCTAAAAACTACTTTTCGGTATGCCTAACTTAACGGTATCCTCAACATGTTCGTATCCCCGATGTTGAGGAACCCATGGCTACCACTATTGCGGTGCAACCGGAGAGCAAGCCCCGGTGGCGGTCCCGGCTCCTTTTGTTGGGGCCTGCTTTCGTCGCGGCGATCGCCTACGTGGATCCGGGAAACGTCGCGGCAAATCTGACCGCAGGGGCGAACTACGGCTATTTGCTCGTCTGGGTCTTGGTTGCGGCAAACATCATGGCTGTCCTGGTGCAATACCAGTCGGCGAAACTCGGCCTCGCCACGGGCCACAGCCTTCCCGAACTTCTCGGAAAGCGATTGGGAACACACCGCCGCAGGCTGTATTGGGTCCAGGCAGAAGTCGTTGCCGGGGCCACAGACATGGCTGAAGTCATCGGTGGAGCCGTCGCCCTCAACCTCCTCTTCGGACTGCCGCTCCTCATGGGCGGGATCATTATCGGGCTGGCATCCATGATGCTCCTGGCCCTGCAATCATCGCGGGGCCAAAAATCCTTCGAATATGCCATCATGATGCTTTTGGCAGTCATCGCGGTCGGTTTCGTTTCGGGGCTTTTCGTCAGTCCGCCGGAGACCGGAGGCGTCTTGGCAGGATTGGTGCCGCGTTTCGAAGGCACGGACACCGTTCTCCTCGCTGCAAGCATGCTCGGCGCCACCGTCATGCCGCACGCCATCTACCTGCATTCGGCCCTGGCCCGTGACAGGCACGGCTTCTCGGAAGATCCGGCAGTGCGGACAAAACTCATCAGGGCAACCCGGGTGGATGTCGCAGGCGCATTGATGCTGGCCGGGGTTGTGAACATTGCCATGCTCCTTCTGGCCGCCTCCAGCCTGCGGGGAGTCGAAGGTACGGACACCATCGCAGGGGCACATGCCGCAGTCACTTCGGCACTTGGTCCAATTATCGGCGTAGCCTTCGGCGTCGGCCTGCTGGCCTCGGGCCTGGCCTCAACGTCCGTTGGATGCTACGCAGGAGCAACGGTCATGGGCGGCCTCCTCAAAATCCGTGTGCCACTCCTGATCCGCCGGGTGGTCACATTGATCCCGGCCTTGATCATTCTCGGAGCGGGAATAGAACCCACCTTGGCACTCGTCTTGAGCCAGGTCCTGCTCAGCTTCGGCATTCCTTTCGCCTTGATTCCGTTGATCCGGCTCACGGGAAAGCGCGAGGTCATGGGCATCCACACGGATTCAACGGCATTGAAGATTGCAGGGTGGACCAGCGCGGCACTCATTGTCGGCCTCAACTGTGTCCTCATCGTCCTGACAATCACGGGGAAGTCCTAGGCGCTCCAGGCAGCCCCGAACACGCCACGCACTTCGGAGAGGACCCCAGGACTTAGGCTGGGTCTGAGCGCTGAAGGAGAATCTCCATGAGCAACACCCCGGCCCTCGCCCGTCGGCTGGGTACCTTTGATGCGGTGGTGATCGGGCTGGGCTCCATGATTGGCGCCGGCGTGTTCGCAGCCTTCACCCCGGCCGCTTCCGCCGCAGGATCAGGACTGCTGATTGGGCTAGCAGTCGCGGCCGCTGTGGCATTCTGCAACGCGACGTCTTCCGCCCAGCTCGCCGCCGCATTTCCCACATCGGGCGGAACCTACATTTACGGTCGCGAACAGCTTGGACCGTGGTCCGGATACTTGGCCGGGTGGGGCTTCGTGATCGGTAAAACCGCCAGTGCCGCGGCCATGGCAATGACCTTCGCTGCCTATGCCGCCCCAGCGGGGTGGGAACGTCCCGTGGCGATCGCCGCCGTCGTCGTCCTCGCCGCCGTGAACTATCACGGGGTGACGCGCACGGCCGGCCTGACCCGCATCCTGGTTCTCGGAGTGCTGGCGGCTCTCGCCATTGCCGTGGCAGCCTGCTGGGGCGGCTCTGCTCCCTCGCCAGCCAACATCTCCGGGGACGGTTTGCTGGCACATGGCTGGTACGGGATCCTTCAATCCGCAGGGTTGCTGTTCTTCGCCTTCGCCGGCTACGCGAGGATCGCGACCATGGGAGAGGAAGTCCGCGACCCCCTACGCTCGATCCCGCGCGCCATCGGGATCGCATTGGGCATCACGGTCATCCTCTACGCTGTCATTGCGGTGACCCTTCTTGCGGCCCTCGGTCCGGACGGCGTGGCAGGCACACCAACACCGCTCGACGCCGCTGTCGGAAACGGGACCTTGTCTTGGGCCGTCCCCGTGGTCCGCGTGGGAGCCGCCGTCGCCGCCCTGGGCGCCTTGCTGGCACTCATCGCCGGATTGGGTCGGACCACCCTGGCCATGGCCCGGCACCATGATCTGCCGCATTGGCTCGCCGCCGTCCATCCGCGCTATCGCGTCCCGCATAGGGCGGAAGTCGCGCTGGCCGCAGTGATCTGCGTGATTGTCGCCGTCGCCGATGTGCGCAATGCGATCGGCTTCTCCTCGTTCGGCGTCCTCATCTACTATTTGGTTGCCAATATTGCGGCGTTCACCCAGCCGGCCGCAGACCGCCGCTATCCCAAAGCACTCCAAGTCTTCGGGGCCTTGGCCTGCGTGGTTCTGGTGGCTACGCTCCCTCCGCTATCGGCTGTACTGGGAGTCCTCATGTTCGCAATAGGCATTGGCCTGCGCCTGGTCAGGCTGAATCGATAGGGTCCCGACCACTGGTGGGCACAGTGGCAGCGATGCGTTCCTTCGGCGGCATGTGACGTGCGGGCCGCCGGCCAACACGATGACAAGCAGGGCCAAGACAGTGAGGGCCGCGCACGCCGCGAAGACGCCGTGGTAGCCGAGTGCCGTCGTCGAACCGAAAACGATGATTGGACCTGAGACGATAGCGCCAACCCGCCGGGTGTTGGTGTAGAGGCCGGAAGCCAGGCCCGGGCGCGGAATCAGCCGCTGGAACAGCGTCAGTCCCACCCCCGCCACAATCCCAAAGAACCAGGCGTTCAGGGCTTGGAGCGCAATCAGGGTGACAGGGTTGGAGACAAACGCCATCGCGGCGTAGTAGGCGATCCCGGCCGCGCATCCGGAGGCGATGAGCGCCCGGCTGGTGTAGCGGCGTGCCAGCCGCCCGATCAGGAAGAGCGCAGGGATCTCAAGCGCGGCCGAGACGCCGAGCGCGATGCCCGCCCAGATCACATCCACGCCAAGCCCCTGCGTTACGAACAAGCCCATGATGGACACCGCGGCACTGTTGGTGGCCTGCAAAGCAATAAAGCCCAGGACGACGGCGGCGACCCCCATTTTGGGGAAAACTTGCCCGTCGTCAGGGTCGTCTTCCTCGGGGCGGGCCCCAGCCGGAGCGGCCCGCCTCCGGGAAATCATGGCCGCGGTCGTTGCGACATTGAGGGCTGCAACCGCCCCGAGGGCGAGCAGGATGGCTCGGTTGCCCAGCGCACCCATGATGAACGTCGCCAGAGGCGGCCCTGCCACCCAGGCGAAGGAGACGATCGCCCGGGTGTTCACCACATCCGACGTGCCAGCGCCTGAGTGCCTGAGATGGGCGAACAAGAGCGAACTGCCTACCCCTGCCGGACCGCCAAGGACGATCAAGCCCACGACGGCGACTGGCAGCGAAGTGCTCACCGCCAAGACGGCGGACAAGGCCAGGGTCAGAACGCCACAGGCCAACATGGGCCGCAGGTAGTCGTTCGCACGATCTGCATACGCCGGCACGACAAGGGAAGCGACGAAGCCGCTGGCGTTGTAGACGGCAAGAGCCAAGCCCACCTCCGCGGGGGTGGCGTTGAACAGGGCCACCAGCAGGAGTGCCAGCGCGGGGTTAAGGAAGGCGAACTGGAACCCCCACAACAGCGCTGCAGACGGGACGAGCAAACGCTTCATGCTTTCATTCTGGATCTCCACGTCCCCAACGCTAGAAGCCTTCCGGCTGGCAAGGGAGGCACTGCCGGTACCTGTATCAGCAAGTCTCCCGGCTGGTCAGGAAGGATTTTGGCCGTAGGTCCGATCAGATCCCGCCGACGGCAAAGCTCTGACAAAACCCGGATCAGGGGTGGACGGCGGGAGTCGCACAGAGCAGGATTGAGCCATGAGCATCCATGAGGCACTTCTGAAGCAGGCCAGCATCACCGCCACGGAAGCCACGCTCGTGGCGAAGTTCGAGATCGAGGGCAACATCCCTGGTTCCGGCGCCTTTGTTGTGGGCCTGGTCGCGGCGACTCCGGACTATTCCTCTCAACGAAGACTGGGCATCGAGTTCATGAACGGGGAGGCGATCGCCTTCTTCTCCTTTAACCACGACCAAAGCGCCGAGGAGAACTACGACCTCAAGGGCGTTGAGCACTCGGGAAACACCATCACGGGCCATTTCCCTCTCTCGGCAATCAATGGTCTTGGCAAGGGGCACGTGATGACCGCTTTCAGTGAAGCCGACGGCCGCGAGTTCCAGTCCGGCGTCGCCGTCGAAGAATCGCTCTAGGACCGCTACTTACGGTCCTATGGAACCGCGCGTCGATTTCATCTCTTCGGCCTGCGCTTGTCGATGCGTCGCGCCGTTTCTATGTCGACGGCCTTGGCTGGCCGGTCCACGCCGAGTTTTCGGGCGACGTCCTGTTCCTTCAGGTCAACCACGGGCTGATGTTGTCCCTCTGGAATGTGGAACAGATGCAGGATGAAGCTTCCGTCGATCCGCCGTCGGGGGTCCCATGCATCACGCTGAGCCACAACGTCTCCAGCCCCGCGGACGTCGACCGGACGATGTCCGAAGCGCAAGCCGCGGGCGCCGTCGTTGTCGCTCCCCCAAAGCCCCAACCCTGGGGAGGCTATACGGGGTACTTCGCGGACCCCGACGGTTTCCGCTGGGAGATCGCTTGCAACCCGACGTGGACGGTCGACGACGGCGGCAAGGTCACCGTCTGAGCCTGCTCGGAGCTTGCCCGGGCCTCATTCATGGGACGTCTCCTCATGGGTGCTTGGAGCGGGTTCGCTGCCTGCAGGTTCGAGCACGAAGACGCCGTAGCCGAAGGCCTCAGCTAGTACCTGACCGTTTTCGGCCCGAACACCGCTGGTTTCGAGCGGGCGTAGGGCCGATCCCTGGAGGGCTGGGATATCCACCATTTGCGGCGTTCCTGCGGGGTTGACGACCACCACGTGGCTTTCGCCTCGCAGGAAGACGAACGGGTAGCCAGCGGCCAGGACGGTGGTCTCGGCTTCGGTCCGCAGCTCGGGTGTCGCGCGGCGGAGCTGGATGAGCCTATGGACACGGTTCAGGGGCGAATCCACGTCCTCCCGCTGGGACGCGACGGCAGGTCTTCCCGGGTCCGTGTCTTGAGGCAGATAAAGGTGATCGCTCCGGGCGCTTGAGAATCCCGCGTTGGGCAGGGAGTTGTCCCACTGCATGGGCGTACGGCATCCCGCCCGGTTGAACCCGGGGCTCCAGATACTCCCCTCGTGGTCGGGCAGGCCCGTCAGGTAGCGCATGCCGATCTCGTCGCCATAATAGATCGACGGAATAGAGCCCCAGGTGAGAAGGAACGCGAACGCGGCGCCGAGTTGCTCGGCCGTGCGCGGGAGTGTTGCAAGGCGGGAAAAGTCATGGTCCGCGGTGGGGAGGATCACCAGGCGGTTCCTTCCCGAGCCGCCCTGGTGCTCGTGCCACTTCTGCAGGAACGCGCCAAGCGTCTGGTCGGGGTCGGAAGCGCTGGCGTCGAAGTAGCATGCACCGTGGTCGGGCAGGGTCGCGAGAACCCCGGCGCCGCCGTTGTTGAATAGGAGGCTGTGGGCCTGTTCAATCACCAGGAAGAAATCGGCGTCGAAGCCGGCGCGCGCACCCATTCCGGGCGCAAGGCGGTGGTCGTTCTCGGGGATGAGGACAGCGTCCGGATATCGGACTTCGATCCAGTGGCGAAGCTCTGCCCAGTGCCACCGTGGCGGAGAAGTCCGCATCGTCTTTGACAAGCGAGTAGGCCATATCAACGCGGAACCCGGCGACGCCACGATCGAGCCAGTAGGCCATGATGTGGCGCAGAGCTTCGCGGCTGGCCTGCGGGCCTGGCGCATCGACGCCTTGCCTCCACGGCTCATCTGCGGCCATGCGCGCGTACCCGAAGTTCAGGGCCGGCTGTTCGTCGAAGAAGTTCTTCAAGTAGTATCCCGCTCGTGTCCCGGGCGAAGGCACGAATCCCGGTCCGGGCCGGTCCGACCAGACATAGCGACTGTCCTCCGGGTCGTTGGCCGACGCTTGGAACCACGGATGCTCCACCGAAGTATGGCCGGCGACCAGGTCGAGCAGCACGCGGATCCCCCTGCGCTTGGCTTCGCCAATGAAGGCGACCATATCCTCGTTACTGCCGTACCGCGGGGCAATCGAGAGATAGTCCGCGACGTCGTACCCGGCGTCCCGGAACGGAGAGACGAAGCACGGGTTAAACCAGATGACGTCCACGCCGAGCCATTCAAGGTGGTCCAGGTGCGCCATAGCGCCCTTGAGGTCGCCGATCCCGTCCCCGTTGCCGTCGGCGAAGGACGGCATGAAAATCTGGTAGATCACACTGTCCCGGAGCCAATCGTTCGCTGCCATATCAGGAGTCCTTTCCGCTGGTGGATGCCCAGCGCTCCAACGTTGCTCGGGCACCCTGTTCGTGGAGGGAATACAGTGCCGTGGAATACAAGGAAGTGAATGCCGGATCGTGGCGAAGACCACCGAAGAGGCTCTCGTCCTCGAGGAACGCCAGGGGCTCCTGGCGGTTCCGCTTCGCCCGGGCGAGGATCGCCTCACGGCGCTGGTCAACGACGTCGATCGCTCCGCCCTGCTCATCGATGCCCTCGGCATAGCGCGCCCAAGCGGCCACCACCAGCGCCGAGCGACGAACGTCTCCACCGCGGGCAAGGTGGTGGTTCACGACCGGAAGGAGGAACTTCGGGATCCGGTCGGAACTGTCGGCGCAGAGGCGGGCCAAGGTGTCCCGTACATGGGGGTTCGCGAAGCGTTCGATGAGTTCGCGACTGTACGTTTCAAGGTCGATGCCGGGTACCGGGTCGAGAGTCGGCGCGGCCTCATGCACCATGTAGCCGAGGAGGAACTGTGAGAACAAGGGATCCCGGGCTGCTTCGTGGGCGTAGCGGTAGCCGGCCAGATAGCCGAGGTAGCAGAGGGCCTGATGGCCGGCATTCAAGAGCCGGAGTTTCATGAGCTCGTAAGGGAGCACGTCGTCGACCACCTGCACCCCGACCGCCTCGAACGGCGGCCGTCCGGTCGGGAAATCGTCTTCCAGGACCCACTGGATGTACGGTTCGCACACCACCGGCCAGCTGTCTTCAAGACTGAACTCGCGGGAGAGCATTTCCCGGTCCGCTTCCGTAGTGACAGGGGTGATGCGATCGACCATCGAGTTCGGGAACGCTACGTTTGCCCCGATCCACTTGCCGAGCTCCGCATTCCGGAGGCGGGCGAACTCCGTGATCACCCGCCGCGCCAGGGTGCCATTGCCTTGGATGTTGTCGCAGGACATCACGGTGAACGGCTGGGAACCAGCGGCACGACGCCGGGCCAGAGCCTCTACGATGAACCCGAACGCGGTCCGTGGGGCTGCTCCGGTTACGAGGTCGGCACGCAGAGGGTCGTCGAGTTCGAGGCCACCGGTCATCTGGTCCGAGTGGTAGCCGCCCTCCGTGATGGTCAGGGACACTATGCGGATCGTCGGATCCGTCAGCACCTCGAGGACGGCCTCGGGGTCGTCGGGGGCGAAGACATAGTCCACGATCGAGCCGACCACCCGCGGCTCAAGTGTCCCGTCGGCATGCTTGACCGTGACGGTGTAGAGGAGGTGCTGCTGCTCGAGCGCGTCCCGCATCGCGGCGTCCTGGGGCATGAGGCCGATTCCGACGATGCCCCAGCCCTGGCCACGGCCGTTGTTGAGGAGCCTGTCCGCGTACAAGGCTTGGTGTGCGCGATGGAATCCGCCCACCCCGATATGGGCGATTCCCGCGCTCACGCACCCGCGATCATAGCCGGGCACGGCAATCCGGCCGTCGAGTTCTGGAAGGGTGTGGCGTCGGAGTTTGGTCATCCCCGATTATGTGCTCACCCTCCGCGAAGGTCCCTAGCCCGAATCAGCCCCCACGCTGACCGAGTCATGCCCGAGTGGAGACGCTGCCGGAATCGTCCACGCGGGAGCCTTCTCGCCGGTCATGCCCTGATGACACGTGGGCCCATGGCCTCATACCTCCGTGCCTCGGCCACCGACAATTCGGTTCCGGTCACCACCGCCTCGAACTCGGAAAGATCGGCGAACCGGCAGAAGCTACTCACCCCGAATTTGGTGTGGACCCCGACCAGCACCCGTCGACGCGACCGCCTGACCGCTTCCTGCTTAACCGCAGCCACTGCCGGATCCGGCGTGGTCAGGCCCCGGTCCCGCGATATGCCGTTCGCGCCCAGGAATGCCACATCGATGACCATCTCACTGAGCATCCGCAGTGCCCAATGGTCCACGGTGGCCCGAGTGCGGCCCCGCATCCGGCCACCCAACAAAAGCACTGTGACCTGAGGGCATTCAGCTAGCTCCTGTGCCGCGAGCAGCGAAGACGTGACAACCGTCAAGCGCCCCAGCCCGCCGACCTCCTTCGCAATGAGTTGCGGGGTGAACCCCTCATCGATGTACACGGTCTCGGCACCGCGAAGCAGCTGGGCTGCAGCAGCTGCGATCCGCCGCTTTTCACCGACGTTCGCCTGAGTCCGATAGTCGATGCCGGACTCGTGCCCGGCGCTCTCGACAGCCACCGCCCCGCCATGTACGCGCCGGAGAACCCGACGATCGACGAGGACTCGAAGATCGCGCCTGATTGTCTCTGCCGCCACGCCGAGTTCGGGAACAAGTGAAGCCACTTCCACCCGGCCGCGTTCGCGGGCCAGGCCCAAAATCTTCACATGTCGGTTTTCCGAATCCACCCCCCCTATTCTCATGCCTGAACGGGCGCCCGAACCAGCCCATATCGGTGCCCGATTCGCTACGCGAGTGTCATGTGACACATGCAAACGGAGGAATAGGACCCGTCGGGTTACCGTTGACGCGAGTAGTTCCAACACAGACGACAGGAGAAATCCGTGGACTTCACCCCCGAATCCGGCACCATCACCATGTTCTCGACCACTTGGTGCGGCTATTGCAACCGCCTCAAGAAGCAGCTGGATGCCAAGGGCATCGGCTACAACGAGGTCAACATCGAAAAGGTTGAGGGCACTGCCGAACTCGTGGAGAAGTTGAACGGCGGCAACCAGACGGTCCCCACGGTCCTCTTCCCGGATGGCACTGCTGCCACCAACCCCTCGGCAGCCGAAGTCGAGAAGCGTCTCGCCGCCTGATTCGCCCCTTCATTTGCGCGAACTGGCAACAGATTCCCCCACAATCGACGGGGACGGTCATCTGCTGCCAGTTCGCGAGGGTGCCCTTCCGCCGTCCTTCGGATTTCGTAGCGCATTGCGCAACATGCCGCTCAAAGCGCAACAACCCTAGTCACTGGTCCTGCCCATGTGATAGACAGTTTGAGATCAGACCCGGGCAACACGTCCGCGGTCCACGAACCTCAAAGGGGAGTTATCCATGGTCCACGCAGTCAAAGGGGCAATCGTCCGCTCGAAGGGTGCACCCGTCACCCTGGAAACAATCCTCGTCCCGGAGCCGGGCCCCGGCGAAGCCTTGGTAGACATCCTGACCAGCGGCGTGTGCCACACAGACCTGCACTACAAGCTGGGCGGAATCAGCGACGATTTCCCCTTCCTTCTGGGGCATGAAGCAACCGGCATTGTGAGCGCCGTCGGCCCGGACGTCACGGACATCGTTCCCGGAGACCGCGTGATCCTGAACTGGCGGGCAGTCTGCGGCAATTGCCGCGCCTGCAACCGGGGCCAGGCCCAGTACTGTTTCAACACGCACAACGCCACACAAAAGATGACCCTCGAGGACGGCACCGTCCTCTCCCCCGCGCTCGGCATCGGCGCCTTCGCGGAGAAGACGCTCGTCGCCGCGGGGCAATGCACGAAGGTTGACCCCGACGCCGATGCTGCCGCCGTCGGACTGCTTGGCTGCGGTGTGATGGCCGGGCTCGGTGCGGCGATCAACACGGGAGGCGTGAAGCGTGGCGACTCCGTGGCCGTTATCGGCTGCGGCGGTGTTGGCGTAGCCGCCATCGCGGGCGCCGCCCTGGCTGGCGCCACCACCATCATCGCCGTCGATATTGATGCCAAAAAGCTGGACCGCGCACGCGAACTCGGCGCCACGCATGTAGTGGACTCCTCCCAGGGAGATCCCGTTGAGCAGATCCGCGAACTCACCGGCGGTTTTGGCGCAGACGTGGTGATCGACGCCGTCGGCCGCCCCGAAACGTACAAGCAAGCCTTCTATGCCCGCGACCTCGCCGGCACGGTAGTGCTGGTGGGTGTCCCGACGCCGGAAATGACTCTCGAACTCCCGTTGCTGGACGTCTTCGGCCGGGGCGGTTCCCTGAAGTCCTCGTGGTACGGCGACTGCTTGCCTTCCCGCGATTTCCCCATGCTCGTCAGCCTCTACCGTCAGGGCAAGCTCGATCTCGACGCCTTCGTCACGGAGCGGATCGGAATCGCCGATATCGAGGACGCATTCGACAAGATGCACTCGGGTTCCGTCCTTCGATCGGTGGTTGAACTGTGACGGATGAAACCCTGGCCCCTGAAACCAAAACTGTCCGCGTTGAGCGCGTAGTCACGTCCGGCACGTTCTCGCTGGACGGCGGCACCTGGGATGTGGACAACAACGTGTGGATCGTTGGAGACGATTCCGAGTGCATCGTGATCGATCCCGCGCACCAGCCGGCGGCCATCACTGAGGCGATCGGTGACCGCACCGTCAAAGCGATCCTCCTCACGCATGGCCACGACGACCACATCCGATCCGCTGGAGCTTTCCGGGACATCGTCCGTGCGCCGATCCACTTGCACCGTGACGACTGGATGCTCTGGGAGGCGGTTTACCCTGATGCCGATCCCGACGCCGGCATCACCGACGGCGAGATCTTCGAGGTCGCCGGTACCCGGCTCAGCGCCATCCACACACCGGGTCACTCCCCCGGTTCGGTGTCCTTCCACTTGGAGAGCGAAGGAACCGATCATTCCGGAGTACTGTTCAGTGGCGACACGCTGTTCCAGGGCGGACCGGGTGCCACCGGGCGTTCCTACAGCGATTTCCCTACGATCATCGGCTCCATCCGCTCTAAGATCCTGACGCTGCCGGAAGACACGCTGGTCCTGACAGGCCACGGCGACTCCACCACCGTTGGCGCCGAGGCGCCCCACTTGGAGGAATGGATCGCCCGGGGGCACTAGCCAAAGTCCGGTGGTGCGGCCGGTTCCAGGCGCACCACCACGGACTTGGACGCCGGAGTGTTGCTGCCTTCTGCCGTCGAATCGAGGGGTACCAGGACATTGGCTTCCGGGTAGTAGGCCGTCACGCATCCACGGGCTGTGGGGTACGCGATCAACCGCAGCTGGCGCAGGACCCTGTCCACGCCGTCGTCCGCTTCGCTGTGAACGTCAACGTAGCCGCCGTCGGCGAGGCCCAGATCGGCTAGGTCATCGTGGTGGGCAAAAAGCACCAGGCGGCCCTTCTTCACGCCCCGGTAGCGGTCATTCATGCTGTAGGTGGTCGTATTGAATTGGTCGTGGGAGCGGACTGTCTGAAGAAGCAGGCGCCCCGGCGGGACTTGGATGGTCTCCAAATCATTGACGGTGAACATTGCCTTGCCTGTGGCGGTGGGGAACTTCCGTTCGTCCCTGGGACCGTGGGGTAGGACGAAACCGTCGCGGCTCCGGGCCTTCTGGTTGAAGTTTTCGAAGCCCGGAACCACGTGGGAGATGTGATCGCGCACGGCATCGTAGTTCGCCTCAAAACCTGGCCAGTCAACCGGGACCTTGTCACCGAGCACGGCGAGTGCCATGCGGCATACGATCGCCACTTCGGACAGGACCTTATCGGAGATCGGCTCCAGCCTGCCTGCCGAACGGTGAACGGCGCAGACTGTGTCTTCGACGGTGACGAACTGCTCGCCGCTGGCCTGGCGGTCTATTTCGGTTCGGCCCATCGTCGGCAAAATCATTGCTTGTTCGCCCACCACGGCGTGGGAACGGTTGAGTTTCGTGGAAATCTGGACGGACAACCTGGTCTTCCGGACAGCGGCCTCAGCCGCGGTGGTGTCCGACACGGCGTGCACGAGGTTTCCACCGAGGGCGACCAGCACCTTGATCCGGCCGTCCCGCATTCCGCGGATGCTATCGACGGAGTCGACGCCCGGGTGCCGCGGCGGGTCGAATCCAAATTCCTGCTGCAGGGCGTTGAGGAACGGTTCGGGCATCTTCTCCCAAATGCCCATGGTGCGGTCGCCCTGGACGTTGCTGTGGCCGCGGATCGGCGACGGGCCGGCGCCGGGTTTGCCGATGTTACCGCGGAGCAAGAGCAGATTGACGATCTCCTTGATGGTTGCCACGGCCTTCTTGTGCTGGGTCAGGCCCATGGCCCAGGTAACGATGACTTTTTCGGCACGCAGGTAGCGGGACGTGAGTTCGTCGATTTCCTGGGTCCGCAGGCCCGTTGCGGCGAGGACGTCCTGTTCGTCCAAGGATTCAAGGTGTGCTTTGAACTCTTCCAGCCTTTGGCAGTGTTCCTCGATGAACGCGTGGTCCAGCACTGCACCCGGGGCCGCTTCCTCTGCTTCCAGGACACGCTTGGACACGGCTTGAAGCAACGCCATGTCCCCTGCGAGGCGGATTTGGAGGAACTGGTCTGCCAGGTCCGTTCCTTTGCCCGCCAGGCCGCGGGGACGTTGGGGGTTCTTGAAGTTGATGAGCCCGGCTTCCGGGAGCGGGTTCACGGCGACGATGCTGGCACCTGCGAGCTTGGCCTCTTCCAGGGCCGTGAGCATCCTGGGGTGGCAGGTCCCCGGGTTCTGGCCCATGATGATGATCAAATCCGCCTTGGCGAAATCCGTGTAGGTGACTGCGGACTTGCCGACGCCGAGTGTCTCCCCGAGGGCCAGACCGGTGGATTCGTGGCACATGTTGGAGCAGTCCGGCAGGTTGTTGGTCCCGAAGGCGCGCACAAAGAGCTGGTAGACAAACGCGGCTTCGTTGCTGGTCCGTCCGCTCGTGTAGAAAGTCGCTTCGTCCGGTGAATCAAGCGCGTTCAGTTCACGGGCCACAATCCGGAACGCGTTGTCCCAGCTGATGGGGCGGTAGTGGCTCGAACCAGCGGGCTTGTAGACGGGTTCCACCAGCCGGCCCTGCTGTCCAAGCCAGTACTCCGAGCGCTGCGCGAGGGATTCGACGTCGTTCTCGTCCCAGAAAGTGGACGGAACTTTGAGCGGATCCGCCTCCCACCCGACGGCCTTCGCACCGTTCTCGCAGAACTCGGCCAGCTTCCGCTCTGGAGGATCGGGCCAAGCGCAGCTCATACAGTCGAAGCCATCCTTCTGGTTCATGGCGCGAAGGGACTTCCACATGCGGGCCGGGCCCATTTGACTCAACGAATGCGGCAACGATTCAACCAGGCTGGGCAACCCCGCAGCGGATCGTTTGGGCGGACCGACGGTGAGGTCCGCGTCGGAATCGTGGACAACGGATGGTTTCTTGTCCATTGCTTACCACCTCGCTTCAGGAGGGCGGCACGTTCAACATCGGGTCGGAAGCCACCGCCCGGGGACCACATAGTTGTGGCCTCAAGCGTAGTCCTGGCAGTATCCGTCTACAACGGCAGGCTGGTGCTCGTCGCAGGTAGCAGCGCCTGGAAATCGCCGTCGAGCAGTTCCGCATAGTCGGCGTAGGCTTCGACGACGGCGGCCTCCACGGTGGGAACGTCCAGCTGCGGCAAGAGATCGTTGGCAGCCCCCGCGGTGCCGGGATCCCATTCCAGGCCGAGCGCTTCATAGCTGGCCGTGAGGACTTCCCGGATGGGAGCCGAGTTCTCGACCACGATCACCGAACTGAACAGCCATCCGCCGGAGACCACCCTTTGGGCGGTGCCGATCAGCTTGATCTGGTGTGCCGGAAAATCCGGGTCCAGGCCGTGGACACTGAACTCACCCGGGCAGTACTCACCGGGAATCTCCCCGACGGCGGCCTGCACCCCTACGCGACGGAGAGCACCCGCCAGCAACTCGCCAAAGAATGAAAAACGGGCCTTGGCTCCGGCAATGGCGTCGGGGTGCGGCTCGACGTGGTCGATCACCAAGGTGCCCCGATGGTAGGCCGCAGCCCTTCCTCCCGCCTTGCGGATCAGAGGTTCGAACCCCAGGTCCCGGCAAGCCGAGGACGCGGCCTGGAATCCCGGCAGTTTGGCGTCGCGTTGCCCGAAAGCGACCGTGGGGCGGGGCCGGTACAGGCGGAGTGTTGGCCCCAGCAGCCCTCTGCGGGCCCGGTTCAGGAGCTCGATCCCGAAATCCAGGTCATCAGCGACGCCGAGCGATTCTTCCTGTCGCACCACAGTCAGCGTGCGCTGCGCTCCGGTGGACTCCATCAACCCTTCCTCAGTGTGAGGATCTGTTCGGCGCGGCCAAAGGGGCCGCTGATGTCGTGGAGCACCGTGGACGTGAGGCCGATGCCGTCATTGCCAAAGGAGACCATGTTGTCCAAGCCAAGCCATTCCCCCACAGGCTCCCGGTACATGTGGATCTGGAGGTCAAGGTTCGGGAAGATGTAGCTGTTTTTCCCGGGCGAAACGCGGGCGGCAATGCCGTTGGCAGTGTCAACGAGTCCGACGAGCCTCGCGAGATCGCGGCTATCCGCCGCATCGGTGAGGGGATGCTCCGTGCGGATCCAGACTTTGCCGGAGCCTGCCCGGTGTCCTTCGGCTATCCGCATTTCCAAAGATCGGATGTAGCCGCCCGGCCACACACTGGCACCGTCCCATGGCTTGCATTCGTCCGGGGCCGGCATTGCGACGTCTTCGATGGCGGCGACGGCACTCGTGTCGCTGGTCGCCATCCTCCAGGCGGTGGCCCGGATAGCCACGCGGCCTGCCGCCGAGAGCTCCGCCTGGATCAGTTCAATCGTTCTGCCCGGGCGGAGCGTGCTGGTGGTGATTTCGAACTCGCCGCCCGGGATCAGTCCCAGGATTTCATAGCTGAGGCGGGCCATCCGGACGTCGTCGCGAGGCTCATGGCGGAGCAGGGCATCAGCCAAGATCCCCGACGCGGGCGCCATGTGTTGCTCATGCGGATTCCACGCGCCCTGCGCGTGAATAGTTGAGCGAAACCGCCCATCTCCGAGCGATTCGTAGTAGAAGTCGCCTTCCGCGAGGTCCGGAAGCTCAATACTCAACGCCTGCCCTTTCGCCTGTCCGGTAGTGGAACTCAGACCACTGTATCTTCTGGCGCCACAGGCGTCCGACGTCGACGCCAGATGACCAGGAAGACAACAACCCCGGCAAGGGCGAGGACCAGGAGAACCGCGCCCAAAGGTGAGGCCGCCATGACGGCGAGCCACGCTTCGATTGCCGCAAGCCCAATGGTGGCGTACACGAAGGCCCAGATCGCGGAACCCGCCATAGCCGCAGGGAGGTACCTCCTGAGCGGCATTCTCGCGGCCCCCGCGGCCAGGTTGACGGCAGTCTGGAGTCCGATAGTCAGGAAAGTCAGTACGACGGCGTAGGGGCCAAAGCGCTGTATCAGAACCTGCGCTTTGGCTGCTTTGGGGCGATGCAAGGCGCCGGCTAAACGCGCGCGGTCCAATCCCGCCGCCGCGCCACGGCCGATCCAATACGTCGCGTTGACCCGGACCATCACCACAGCGAAAAGCGACACGAGGGCCACCTCGAAGGGCAGGTCAAGGATCTGCTCCACGCGTTGCCCTCCCCCGGTCTCCTCAGCAGGTAAGTCTTACCTTATCTCACCCGCGAAGGCGGCCGGTCCGGGGTTAGGTCGCCCGTCCTGTGTGGTCGACGGTGAAGTCTCCCCCCGGGTACAGAATGGTCTCGTGTCCGTCGTCAAAGCGCACGAAGTACGGCGGCGCACCATTGGCACCGCGGACTTCGATAATCTCTCCGTGCCGGTCGGACGCGCCGACAGTCCTGCCATGAATGATGATCCGATCTCCCTGGGCTGCTTCCACAGGAACCACCTCCCAGGATCAGATTACGAGTGTTGGGCTGCCGTGGGAACAGCTTGCCGGTGGGCATCTAGCTTGCGATGTGGGATAACCCAATGTTGCTGGCGCCGCTTGCAACATTGCCCTGGTACCACTAGAACGCACTCCCTGAGAAGCTTGACGACTGAGAAGCTCGACGATGCCGCGACCCGTCTCTGGTACGCAGTGGCCGCCGTCGAGCACCCTAGAACCTGAACGCAAGCTGTGAATTCGGCTTTTGCCCGCCCCTTCTGTTCAACCCGCGGGATTGAAGGCGTACCCTACATTCATACGCGCCTGGGGGTCCTCCGTCTCTTGGAGGAGCCATGCGCTGGTTACAGAAGTATCACAAGAAGCAGGGCCTGCGGACAGGCGAGTCCCGCCGCCTGAACAACCCAAACAAGAACAAGCAGTTGATGTCCATTATGGGCGTCCTGTTGCTCACGGCGGGGACCCTCGGCGGAATCGCCGTTCCCGCCCATGCCGCAGCCCCGACCATCGTGAGCCTGACCTTCGACGACGGCAACGACAATCAACTCGCTGCAGAGCAGGTGCTCAAGGCCCACGGGCTGGTGGGAACCTTCTTCATCACCACCAGCTGGATCGGCACGCCCAGCTACTTGACCCAAGCAAATCTGCAAACCATCGCCGGCGACGGCAATGAAATCGGCGGCCATACAGTCACCCACCCGGATCTGACCACTCTCACTGCCGCGGCCGCAAGCGCGGAAATCTGCAACGGCAAATCGACGCTGGAAAGCTGGGGATTCCAGGTGAGCAACTTCGCCTATCCCTTTGCCGCGGAAAACGCGACCGTCCAGACTGAGGTCAAGAACTGCGGATTTGCAAGCGGACGGGGTCTGGGCGACATCCGATCACCCGCCAGCTGCCCGAGCTGCCCGTTCGCCGAGACCCTTCCTCCGGCAAACCCCCTGGTCACCAAGGCTCCGGATGAAGTCGACAGCACCTGGACCCTTCAGAATCTGGAGGATCTGGTCACCAATGCCGAAAGCACTGGCGGGTGGCTTCAGCTGACGTTCCACCACATCGCGGTCGGAACTGATCCCACGCTGACCATCAGCCCGACGCTCTTTGACACGTTTGTTACTTGGCTGGCCGCCCGGACCGCCAACGGAACCACGTCGGTCAAAACCGTGGCCCAGGCGCTGGGACAATCGACGCCGCCGCCACCGCCACCGCCACCCCCCGCATCGAGTCCGTTCATTGACGTTCCCGTCGGTTACCCGTTCTTTACTGAGATCAACTGGATGGCGGCGCAGGGCATCTCCACCGGCTGGGACGAAGGAAACGGGACCAAGACCTACCGCCCGCTGCAGGCCGCGAACCGGGACGCCATGGCAGCCTTCATGTACAGACTCGCCGGCAGTCCCGCGTTCACTCCCCCAGCCGTTTCGCCTTTCAGCGACACGACACCTCAAACTGCGTTCTACAAAGAGATCTCATGGCTGGCGGCCCAGGGCATCTCCACCGGTTGGGATGAAGGAAACGGGACCAGGACCTACCGCCCGCTCCAGGCCGTGAACCGTGATGCCACGGCAGCCTTCTTGTACCGCTTCGCACACAGTCCTGCCTTCACAGCCCCGGCCGTTTCGCCCTTCACCGACGTGTCGCCCCAGGCCCCGTTCTATAAGGAAATCACGTGGCTCTCGTCCACAGGAATCTCCAAAGGTTGGACCGAAACCAACGGAACCAGGACCTTTCGGCCTGTCACACCCGTCAACCGGGACGCGGTGGCGGCCTTCATGTATCGCTACAACACCAGCTTCCCAAGGAATTGACGGGGTTGGTTCGAGTTGGTTCGGGCTTGCGGGCGCTATCGGCGCGGACACCGCAAGCCGGGTCAAGCGACTGACGACGGGAATTGCAGGTCAGGCCTGCGTTTGGCAACCTCACTCAGCACGGCGGAAACCGCCTCCCTGACTATGTCTGCTTCACCGCCGGTCTCCCTAGCGGCGTCGAGCGCCAGCTGGGCATGGCCCAGAAACGCGTCCCAGTCGCCTCCTCCGGCGCATAGGGCCCGTATTGGCGACATGAGGGCGGCGCGGCAGAGCCACTCGTCACGTTCCCGCACCCAGCGAACCAGCACGCTTCCGGCCCGGGTCTTCGCTTGCCCTTTCAACCTGGCAATCAAAGGTCCAATCACGTCAACCGCGAGCGGATCGACCAGATCGCGCATCCTTCCTTCACGGATAAAGCCCTCAAGGCGCGTCAAGTCGGTATTCGTCAGCAGAAGGACGTTGGACTGCAGCAGGACAACTGCCGCAAGCCGTCGCTCGAAAACGGGAACCTCCCACAATTCCGAGCTCAAGGCAGTGACCTCGTCATGCCCGAGTTGCGGGTAGCGGCGGAGCATGTCGCGAACCGTCCCTCGGATAGCCCCGGTCGAGGACCCATAGTGACTTAGCCTGTTTCCCAACCGCGCCTGCGCCTGCTCCGCACGGATCCACGAGCCTTCACGGCGTAAAGCTTCGTCGATGAACCCGGCTGCGTCACTCATGCGAACATTCTTTCGCAATAGTGTCCGGTCAGACGTACTCTTCAAACCACGAAAGCATGTCCTGCCAAGCGGCAGTGGCCTGGGCTTGGTTGTAGCGCTCGCTGGTGTCGTTGTGGAATGCGTGGTCGACGCCCGGATAAACACTGAGCTTGTGGCGAACATCAGTGGCTGCCAGTGCATCCCGAAGTGCCGGCATCGCGCCGGTGATGCGCTGGTCGAGTTCGGCATAGACGCCAAAAACTGCTGGTTTGATCGATGGCACCTTGTCCAGGTCAGGTGCGGGTCCATAGAAGGCCGCTGTGGCTTTCAGCCTTGGTATGTCAGTCGCTGCCTGCCAGGTGATGCCGCCGCCAAAGCAATAGCCGTTCATCGCGATCCGCTCCCCGTCCACGAAATCCAGTGATCGGAGGTAGTCGAAACCCACGGAAAAGTCGGAAACATGACGCCCAACGCCTGCCCGTGTCAGCGCTCCAGGGACGGCATCGGCATCCACGCTCCGCGTGCCTCCCTCCCGGCTCAGGAGATCCGGTGCCAAGGCGACGTATCCTGCCTTGGCAAAACGGCGCGCCACGTCCTGGAGATGCGGGGTAAGTCCGCGGTTCTCATGGCAGACGAGCACCGCCGGCCCCGCACCGGCTTTCTCCGGTCTGGCGAGGTAGGCGCTGATCTCGGTACCGTCGGAGGGGAACCGGACGGTCGCCGTCACCAGGCCGGACGCGCCCTCAGGTACGGAAAGCGGACTCTTCGCCCCCGGTACTGGCCCGGCATTGGCCACGCCGGCCGTTGTGTCCCCTGGGGTCGCGGCCCTTGGCAGCTGGGCCGGCGAAGCCTTGGAGTTCGGCATGGGGTCGGTGCTACGCGGGACTTCCTCCGGTGTGCAACCGAGCTGCAGCATTGTTGACGAAGCGGCGGCCATGCTCCCGGTAATGAAGGCCACCCTACGAATGAACGCGTCCTGGGACATGTCTCCGGCACGGTAGTCGTCAAAGAATTCCTCGACCAGGTACTTCTCAAATTTGCCAAGCTGGGTCACGAAAGGCCTCCTGAGTTTGCCGCATATCTTCCTCCCAAGACCGTCTTCCGGCAAGGAGCCCGCGAGGATGGGTGTAGCCGCCAAGTAGTGAGACACTCAGTTCCATGCGTGAATTCGTGGTTCTCGGCACAGCCTCCCAGGTCCCGACCAGGACCCGCAACCACAACGGATATGTGCTCCATTGGGATGGCGAGGGCCTGCTCTTCGACCCGGGAGAAGGTACCCAGCGGCAGATGATCCAAGCTGGCGTCTCGGCCAGCCAGATCACGCGCATCTGTGTTACACACGTCCACGGCGACCACTGTTTCGGGTTGCCCGGCGTCCTTTCGCGTATGGCTTTGGACCGCGTGGAGCATCCAATCCACTTGCACTACCCTGCGTCCGGCGAAGACATGATCCGCGCGCTTGTCGCCGTTGCGTCTCCCGGAATCGACCTTCGGCTTCATCCGCACGGGAGCGCCGGGCCCATCGCCGCCGGGGTGGAGGTGCGCCCGCTGCTCCATCGAATCGAGACATACGGCTACAGGGTTGTCGAGCCCGACGGTCGGAGCCTCCTGCCGGAGAGGCTGGCGGCGGCCGGGATTACCGGACCGGACGTCAGCGTCCTGCAGCGGGACGGGATCCTGGGCGGCGTGCGCTTGGAGGACGTGAGCGCGCCGAGGCCCGGACAGAGCTTCGCCTTCGTGATGGACACGGCCCCATGTGCCGGTGCGGAGGAACTCGCCGCGAGGGTCGACCTGCTCGTGGCTGAGTCCACTTTCAGCGATGACGACGGCGACCTCGCCGCGCAGTACCGCCACCTCACCGCCGGGCAGGCAGGGGCGTTGGCTGCCACGGCTGAAGCGGGCATGCTCATCCTTACCCACTTTTCCTCACGCTACACCGATGTCAGCATGCTTGAGGGTCAGGCCCGGGCGCGGTCCGGCGCGACCGCCGTCGTCGCCGCAAACGACCTGGACAGGGTTCCCTTCCCGAAGCGGCAGCGATGGGGATAGAGAGCGCCGACGAAGCGGATCCTCCGCCCCCCCGGACGCTCCGAACCGCGACGCAATGGCGGCTCATGAAGGCGTTGGAAGTACATGGCAAATTTGGTCGTGCTTTCGGGTCGGTTCCCGGATAACCTGTCCGTGGGGAGGGCCACACCGGTCACACCCAGGCGTCCGCGGATGTGGGCGGGCTTGTCATCTATTCAGCTCTGGGGGCCGAAATGACAAACGAGATGCAGCCGCTGGAAAGCGTCGGTTCTTACAGGGGCCTCGTTGAGGCAGTGCCCGA
The DNA here is from genome assembly GCF_056398865.1 of Arthrobacter sp. 01T419. Lineage (NCBI taxonomy): Bacteria > Bacillati > Actinomycetota > Actinomycetes > Micrococcales > Micrococcaceae > Arthrobacter > Arthrobacter sp. 01T419. Next base: position 100,020 of record NZ_JBFTQF010000005.1, on the reverse strand, counting down.
CGCTTTGCTCGTGATCGACGAGGACGGACAGGTCACATTCGGCAACGCCTACACAGAGCAACTCTTCGGCTATTCGCGTAGCGAGCTGCTGGGCAGGCATTATGAGATGCTGCTTCCGGCGCGGTTCCAGGGCCAGGGCGGCGCCATCCGGGACCTCTTTGCCAGTGATCCGGGAATACATCGGGCGGGGACAGACCTGAAACTGTTCGGCCGTCACCGTGACGGCACCGAGTTTCCCATTGAGGTCAGCTTCGCTCCCCTCGGGGTCGGACCCGGCATGCATCTCGTCGCCTCCATCCGCGAAGTAAGTGACCGCAGCCGCGTTGACGCGGAACTCCGTGACGCCCTCTCTTTGCTCAGTGCCACCCTGGAATCCACAGCGGATGGCATTCTGGTCGTCGCGGCGGACGGTACCATTGCTGGTTCTAACGAACGGTTCGCCGAGTTGTGGGGCATCCCTGCAGATCTTCTGGAGTCCCACGACGACGGCCGGTTGTTGGCTTTCGTCCTGGATCAACTCATGGATCCCGACGGCTTCATAGGCAAGGTCCAGGAGCTGTACGCCGATCCGGGAGCGGAGAGCCTGGATATGTTGGAATTCCGTGACGGGCGGACATTTGAGCGCTACTCCCGGCCCCAACTCGTCGGAGATGAGATCGTCGGACGGGTCTGGAGTTTCCGCGACGTCACTTCCCGCCAACGCGCACAGGACCAGGCCCGGGAGGCGCTCGCCCAACTGGAGGGCCTGGCCGCCATCGTTGAGTCCTCGGCTGACGCGATCATTGGCATGACACCGGCGGGCCTTATCACCAGTTGGAACCCTGGGGCCGAGAAGCTCTACGGGTACGCCGCCGCTGAAGCGATTGGCCGGGACGTCCGGCTGCTCATTCCGGACCACCTCCAGGCCGAGGACGAGGTGCTGGCCGCCGTCCTGGATGGTGGGCAGGCCCGTAGCTTCGAGACAGACCGGGTCCGCAAGAATGGGTCCATCGTGCCAGTGTCCTTGACGGTCTCCCCGATCCGCGGCGAACACGGGGTCATCGGAATTGCGACCATCGGGCAGGACATCACCGCGCGGCGAGCCGCTGAAGCCGAGCTGCTGGCTGCCCGGGAGGCGGCCCTGGAATCGAGCAGGTTGAAGTCCGAGTTCCTTGCGACGATGAGCCATGAGATCCGTACCCCCATGAACGGAGTCATAGGCCTGACGACGCTGTTGCTGGACACGCCGCTGGATGAAGCACAGCGCAAATACGCCGAAGGGGTTCAAACCGCTGCCGGAGCCTTGCTGACCCTGATTAACGACATCCTGGATTTCTCGAAGCTGGAGGCCGGGAAAATTGACCTGGACATCACCTCCTTTGACCCGCAGTATCTGATGGAGGAAGTTGCCGGGCTCCTGGCCGAAGCGGCACAGGGCAAGGGTCTGGAACTCATCGCGTATTGCCACCCCGATGTTCCTGGCCAGCTAGCCGGCGATGCTGGCCGGATCCGGCAGATCCTGCTGAATCTGGCTTCGAACGCCGTAAAATTCACCGCGTCCGGCGAAGTCGCCATCCGGGTGAACGTCGTCGACCAGGACGCGGGAACCGCGCTGGTGCGGTTCGAGGTAAGTGATACCGGTATCGGTATCGAGGCCACGGATCATCTGCGCCTGTTCGATTCGTTTTCCCAGGCCGATGCCTCCACCACTCGCCGATATGGCGGAACGGGGCTGGGGCTGGCGATATGCCGGCGTCTGACTGAAGCTATGGGCGGGGAGATTGGATTGACCAGCACCCCTGGTGAAGGCAGCAGGTTCTGGTTCGCCATCCGCCTGCCGGTGGCTAAGGATCCTGAACGGGTTCCTGCCCCTCCGGTCCCGGGCCTGTTGGCAGGGTTGCGTGTGCTGGTGGTCGACGACAATGCCACCAATAGGTTCGTGTTGGAATCGCAATTGACCACGTGGGGACTGCGGCCGGATGCGGTAGCCGACGCGCGAACGGCCCTCGACCGGTCCCGGACGGCGGCCACCACCGGACAACCCTTCGACGTTGCCGTGCTCGACATGTGCATGCCGGACATGGATGGCCTCGAGCTTGCCCACGAGCTCACCGGCGACCCCGCGCTGCGTGGCATCCGGCTCATGATGCTGACGTCCGCGTCCCAGGTGTCCAAGTCCGACATGACTGATGCCGGAATCGGCGAATGGCTCACGAAACCCGTACGCGGGTCGGAACTCTACGACCGACTTATGCGGCTGGTGGCTGGCAACGCAGCGACCGAACCCGCGTCCGCACCGGCACGGCCCCCAACGCCGGACAGGCCTTCCCTGGGCCGGATCCTGGTGGTGGAGGACAACGAAGTGAACCAGCTCGTCGCCTGCGAAATGGTTGCGAAACTGGGCTACCAAGCCGAGGTGGCTGCCGACGGTGCCGAGGCTGTCTCCGCCATCGCCGCCCACTCCTATGCGGCTGTGCTCATGGATTGCCATATGCCGGTCATGGACGGTTTCGAAGCGACCAGGAGCATTCGGGCGCAGGGGAACCGCTCCGCGCGCCTGCCCATCATCGCCATGACCGCCGGCGCCCAGGACGAAGACCGTGAGCGCTGCCTCTCGGCAGGCATGGATGACTACCTCAGCAAACCGGTCGATCTGGCTGCGCTGGATGAAGCGCTGAAGCGGTGGGTCCGCCGCGGAATTAGTCCCGAAGCTGAAGCCCCGGCCGTTGATCCGGGACGCCTCGCGGTTCTTCGCGAACTGGGTCCGGCGGACGGTCGTGGGCTCTTGCCCGCAGCTGCGGGCGCCTTCCGGCGCGGCATCCCCGCCAGCATGGCTGCGCTTCGCCATGCGTTGGATGATGGCGGCGGAGACGCGCTCGAACATGCAGCCCACACACTCAAGGGCGCCGCGGCCAATATCGGGGCCACCGGTGTTGCATCTCTGTGCCAGGAACTGGAGGATCTTGGACGCAAGGACGGTGGCCAATCCAGTACCGAGCTGCTGACCCGCCTTCTTGCCGAGCTGGCACGGGTGGATAAGGAGTTGGAGAACGCCTTGGCCCTGAGCGCCTCGGATGAGGCCCACGCATAGCATTCGAGGGATGGCTTCCTTACCCTAATGTCTAACTTGGGTAGGCCGCCCGCGTGTTGGGCCGATGGTGTCTGGAAAACGAGTAGGCGGCACTCGTGCCTCAGGGCGGAGAAAGTTGTTGAATTAACACAGGAACACATCCGCGGCTTGAGACAGACCAGCCGGCCCTCCGGGACCGGCATTTGACGGGGCCGACGGCGGGAGGGCCCCTGGAGCCCGGGGCTCGGGGCTCTCTACCCCAGACGCCGCCGGCCCCCCAGCGTGCCAAAGGGAGCCCTCGCTGGCGCTAACCCTTGGGCGCTGGACCCGCGGCAGGCGACGGCCGCCGATGAGACGATACGGGCGGTCTGTTCTTTTTCTGCGCCTGCCGGAGCACAATTGAGAAAAGTTGGACCGTGGGTGGTGCGGCATGAAAACAGTGAGGCGAATACATGGTCCGCTTCCACGTCCTGTCTGCTGCAGAGAGCCGGGCCGGGCGGCTAATTCTCCATGGCAGCGAACTCTGGCCCCTCGCCACGGGCGTCCTTTCTTCGGCCTGTTATGAATACCTCATCGCCCGGTATATGCGCAGGGATGCAGGCCCCAGACTGGGCATCCGTTAACTCCCTGTCGCGAAAGAGCGCAGACCTCGAAACGCCATCCACGGGAACTAGCCCAAGCAACAAATCCACACGTGAAAGGACACCGAGATGTTCCAGACAAGTAAACGACTAACAGCGTTGGGTTCCGCACTCGCGCTGTTTCTGGCAATGTCCGCCGTCGCGTCGTGTTCAGGGCCAGTCGGTACGCCCTCCCCGACTACGTCAAAGGGGACACCGACAGGGCCGGGGCCGGCGTCGGGGTCGGCGTCGCCAACTGTGACCCCAACCGTGACTTCGGACGCCGCAGAGCTCTGCGGGGCAGGGTCCGCCATCCACTATGACCGCTCCGCCTTCCAGTCGACGCCCAAGATAGACAACAAGTGGTTTCCGCTGAAGCCCGGTATGCAGTACACGACCAAGGGAACGGTCAAGAGCGCCGATGGCACCTCCGAGCGCACGGTCGTCCACTCCGTGACCGGACTGACAAAGGTGATAGACGGCGTGAAGACCCTCGTGATGTGGGACCGGGACTACTTCGACGGGCAGTTGGTGGAATCCGAACTGGCATTCTTTGCCCAGACGGAGAAGGGAGCGGTCTGGCTCTTCGGGGAGTACCCGGAAGAGTACGAGAACGGCACTTTCACCGGCGCGCCCCGCACTTTCATTAGCGGCATTTCCAAGGCCCAGGCAGGGATCGCCATGCAGGATCAGCCCCTGACCGGTACCCCCGGGTACGTCCAGGCCCACGCACCCGACGTGGGCTTCCTGGATTGCGGAACTGTCTTCAAGCAGCACGAGCGGGTGTGCGTCCCCGCCGCGTGCTACGACGATGTCTTGGTCATTGACGAATACAATCCCCTGGAACCGTCTGTGGGCCACCAGCAAAAACTCTATTCAGCGGGCACGGGCTTGGTGAAAGTGACAGCGGTTGGCGGTGCGGACCAAGAGTCGTTGGACCTCATCACCGCGGAGGCGCTCGCAGGCTCCAAGCTGAGTGAGATCAATCAGCAAGCACTGGAAATGGACGGGCACGCCTACCAGGTCAGTGCGAGTGTTTACGGCACAACGCCCCACGCCGAGATAGCGACGCCGGTCTCCGGCGGCTAGCGCCCTTACCACTATCACTTGTGAAAAGAAGGAAATTTCCCTGTTGTTATCCTGAGAATCCTCACACAGATCGTTGACCCGGGGTTTGCCCGGGGATCATGATGGACGTACACGTCTGGGGGCGCTTTGGCACTGCTCCAAGGAGCCGCGTGGTGGACAGGTACCGGGGATCTTACATTTCCAACGGGCACTTACCGGAAATTGATTCTGGAGTGTCTTCTCCCCGCTATGGCTTCTCCCTCACACCCCAAGAACCGGGCTACCGGCCATGATGAGCATGATCCTCCGGTGGGTCATCCAGTTCCGGTTTCTGGTCCTGGCATTGGCGGTGGGCATCCTTGGTTTCGGCTTCACGAGCCTGCCGGGCATGGCAGTTGATGCCTTCCCGGAATTCGCCCCTCCACAGGTTGAAATCCAGACTGAGGCCCTGGGGCTCTCCGCCGCGGAAGTTGAACAGCTGATCACTTCCCCCATGGAGGCGGACCTGTTGAACGGTGTGGCCTGGGTGGAAGCCATTCATTCCAAATCCGTCCCGGGCCTGTCATCGATCCAGATGGTGTTCAAGCCGGGGACCGACCTTTTTCGGGCCCGCCAGCTTGTGTCTGAACGTCTGACCCAGGCACGCGCGTTGCCGAACGTTTCTGCCGCGCCCGTCCTGATGCAGCCGCTCTCATCGACGAGCCGGGTCATGATGATTCGACTGACCTCCAAAGAGATGTCGGCCATTGACATGTCTGTTCTGGCCCGCTGGACCATGAAGCCCGGCCTCCTCGCGGTGCCCGGCGTCGCGAACGTGGCTATTTGGGGCCTCCGGGACCAGCAACTGCAGGTCCTGGTCGATCCTGAGCAACTTGAGGCCAAGGGCGTGACGCTGGACGAGGTCATTACTACCACCGGCAACGCTGTGTGGGTGTCGCCCTTGAGTTACCTTGAGGCATCCACACCCGGCACCGGCGGCTTTCTGGAGACCGACCACCAGCGGCTCGGAGTGCAGCACGTCCTGCCGATCACCACGCCGCAGGATCTGGGCCAAATCAGCCTAGAGGGGCCCGCCGGAAAACTCGTGTTGGGCGATGTCGCCCACGTCGTGACCGACCACCAGCCGCTGATCGGGGATGCACTGTCCGGCGAGGATGCCGAACTGCTCCTGGTCATCGAGAAGTTCCCGGAGACGAACACGGGGGACGTGACCCGGGGCATCGATGATGCGCTCCATGCCCTCCAGCCGGGGCTGTCCGGCGTCACGATCGATACCACCGTCTACCGACAAGCAGCGTTCATCCAAGAAGAGGTCGGCACGCTTGGTGTCGCGCTGCTTGTCTCGCTGCTGCTGATAGTCACGATGTTTGGCGCGTTCTTCCGCTCCTGGCGCACCGCGGTCATCAGCCTGGTTACGATTCCGGCCTCCCTGACGGCGGCAGCCTTGGTGCTGTATCTGAGAGGCACCGGGATGAACACCATGGTCCTGGCCGGAATGATCCTGGCCTTGGCCGTCATCGTTGGTGACGTCGCCGAAGACCTCTATGGCGCAGTCCGCGCTGGCAGGGCTGGCGCCGGGTCCGGCGTCGCTGACTCGAGCGACACCTTGGTGACGGCGTCCCTGCGGGCAGTGCGAACGCCGATTCTCTACTCTCTGCTGATCATGGCGTTGTCTGTGCTGCCCGTATTCTTCGTGCCGGGCGAGGACGGAGCACTTTTCGGACCGCTACTCCTTTCCTACCTGCTCACCCTGGCTGTCGCGATGATCGTTGCGCTGACCGTAACCACGGCGCTGGTCTTCGTCCTGCCCGTCGGCCGGACCATCGCAAGGGAAGGACGCCCACTGGGCCGGGTCCACAGCGGATACCGCCGCGCGCTAAGGCGGGTTCAGAGCCGATACGGCCGTGCCTTGTCCCGGGTGGAAGGAAAGGCCCGGTGGGTTTTCGCGGGCGCCGCGGCCATCGCCCTCGCCGGACTTGCGCTCGCGCCCCAGCTGGCCACTGGCCATCCGACGGTGCCCGTCCTGCCGGACAAGACCCTCGTGGTGCAGTGGAGTACGATCGCCGGCACATCAGACCAGGAAATGAGCCGGATCACTGATGCGGCCGCGCAAGAACTCCGGGCACTTCCCGGCGTGGCCAATGTGGGAGGACATGTCGGCCGCGCCATCACCTCGGACCAGGTGGGTGACATCAGCGCCGGGGAGCTCTGGGTGACCCTTTCCGCGGAGGCTTCCTACCGCGACACGGCAGCCGCTGTCCAGCGCGTTGTAGCTGGGTACCCAGGGTTGACCGGCAAAGTATCCACGTACCCGCAGGAGAAGATCGACCAAATCCATGAGGCCGCCGACCCCGGGTTCACGGTCCGGGTTTACGGCCTGGATATGGCCACGCTCCGCCAGAAGGCAGAGGAGGTGCGGCAGATCCTGGCTCGGACCGGCGGCGTCGTCAATCCCCATGTCGATGCGCCCGCCCAACAACCAATCGTCGAGGTCCAGGTTGACCTTGCCGCGGCCCAAAAGGCGGGCGTTATCCCAGGCGATGTCAGGCGCGCGGCCGCTGCCCTGCTGCAGGGAATCGAAGTCGGCAACATCTACCAGCAACAAAAAGTCTTCTCGGTGATCGTCAAAGGCACCCCGTCCACCAGGAACAGCCTTACCAGCGTCCGCGAGCTCCTGATCGACACCCCAAGTGGCGGGCACGTACGCCTCGGCGACGTTGCCCGAGTCAACATTGTCGGGAACGAGGCGGTCATTCTGCACGATGACACCTCGCGCCGGATCGATGTGAAGGCTGAGATTCAGGGGCGCGCGCTCAACGACGTGCAGCAGGACATCGAGAAGGGCCTGCAGCAAGTGCAGTTCCCGCTCTCGTACCATGCGGAAATCCTCACCCAGTACGCAGAGCAACAGAATAGCGCCCGGTGGCTGTGGCTGCTGGCGGCGGTCGCTGCGGCAGGAATCCTCGTGCTTCTCCAGACGGCGCTGGGAAGCTGGCGGCTAGGTGCGGCGGTCTTCCTGGGCCTGATTGCGGCGCTCTCGGGCGGGGTGCTCGCCGCCCAAATGACGGGCGGAATCAACTCCTTGATCTCGCTTCCTGCCTTCTCCGCCGTCCTGGGCATCGCTGTGCGTGGTTCCATCCTGCTGATATGGCACGCCCGAAGCTTGGGGTCTGAGGGCAGGGAGACATACGTATCCGCGCTCGTGGTCCGAGGCGCGCGGGACCGGTTGATTCCCGTTCTCATGTCGGCCGCGATGACCGGGCTGGCGCTGTTGCCGCTCGTGCTCCTCGGCGGCGTGGTCGGAAGGGAAATCATCCAACCGCTCGCCGTCATCATCTGGGGCGGGTTGCTGACCACGACTCCTTTCCTGCTATTCGTCTTGCCCACATTGTTGCTTCGATTCGGACTGGAACGGGCGCCTAGGACCGCAACCCGGAACGATTCTCTGCTCCGGGCACAGAGCGAGGATGCACCATGAAAAAGCTAGCTTCCCGACGGCGCCACATCACCAAGCTCCTGATCGCTCTGGTGGTGGCCGCGTTCCTGACGCTGTCGCTGCCGGCCTGTTCCCAGCCGCAAGCCGAAGCCGTGTCTGCCGCAGACACCCCTGCCACCTTGGAAGAAGTCCCGGGGACAGACCTGCACCGCATCACCCTGACGGAACGCGCCGTCGAACGGCTGGGGCTGAAAACCGGGATGGCCGCGTCTGGTCCGCAGGGGAAGCTGACCGTCCCCTACGGGGCGATCCTGTACGACAGCCAGGGCAGGACCTGGGTCTACACAAATCCGGAGCTCCGTGTGTATGTCCGCCAGGCGGTAAGTATCGAGCGAATCGCCGGCGAAGCCGCCTTGCTGCGAGAGGGTCCGCCGGTCGGCACGGTGGTGGTAACGCTAGGGGCCGAGGAACTGTTCGGCGAGGAATTCGATACGGCCCACTGAGATGCGTTGGATCATAGGCATCAGCCTCAAATTCAGGACGGTGGTTGTTGCCTTGGCCTGCGCAGTGATGCTGTTGGGCTCCGTCCAGTTGAGCTCAGCGTCCATCGATGTTTTTCCGGAATTCGCGCCCCCGCGCGTGGAAATCCAGACCGCCTGCCTAGGCCTGACCGCGCAGGAAGTGGAAGAGCTGGTCAGCGTCCCGATCGAGGCTTCCCTGAGCGGCATGCCCGGCCTGGATGAGCTGCGCTCCAAGTCCGTGCCCCAGCTGTCCTCGATCGTGCTCGTCTTCAAGCAGGGTACCGATCTGCTGAACGCCCGCCAGGTGGTCTCTGAACGGATGGCGGCAGTGACCTCCGCTCTGCCCACCTGGGCGGCTCCGCCGGTCATGCTTCAGCCTTTGTCGTCGACGAGCCGCGTGATGAAGATCGGCATGACCTCCGCCAACCGGTCGCTGATCGAGATGTCCATGCTCTCTTACTGGACGATCCGCGCCCGGTTGCTCCGGGTGCCCGGGGTGGCCAACGTCGCCATCTGGGGTGAACGGCTCCAGATGCTGCAGGTCCAGGTGCAGCCGGACCGGCTCAAAGCCGAAAACGTTTCCCTCAACGAGGTCATGGAAGTCACCGCCGGAGCCGTGGACGCCGGCCTACTGAAGTATTCCCCCGGCCGGTTCATCGGTACAGGAGGCTTCATTGACAGTCCGAACCAGAGAATGGGCGTCCAGCATGTCCAAGCGGTTTCCAGCCCCGAGGACCTTGCGCAAGTCACTATCAGGGAAAAGGACGGCGTCGCGCTGCACTTGGGCGACGTGGCCAAGGTCGTGGAGGACCACCAGCCGCTCATCGGCGACGCGGTCATCAACAACGGGCACGGGCTCATGCTCATCGTCGAGAAACTCCCCTGGGGAAACACCCTCGATGTGACGAAGGGAGTTGAGGACGCCCTCCGCCAGCTCCAGCCAGGGCTGAGTGGAATCACCTTTGACACCACCATCTTCCGTCCGGCGAGCTTCATCGAGGAGGCGATTTCCAACCTTAGCCTCGCTCTCCTCCTGGGCTGCCTGTTGGTAGTCATGATCCTCGGTGCTTTCCTCTTCCAGTGGCGCACAGCGCTGATCAGTCTCGTAGCCATTCCGCTCTCCCTCCTGACGGCGGCGCTCGTCCTGTACTTCACGGCGAGCTCCATCAACACCATGGTCCTGGCGGGGCTGGTCATCGCAGTGGGTGTCGTCGTCGACGACGCGATCATCGACGTCGAAAACATCATGCGCCGGCTCAGACAACACCGGGCCCTGGGCGGCGAGGAATCAACGGCCTCGGTGGTGCTCAGGGCCTCCTTGGAAATGCGAAGTCCCATTGTCTACGCGACCTTGATCATCGTCGTCGCGGCCGTTCCTATCTTCTTCCTCGACGGACTGACCGGTGTCTTCTTCCGGCCGCTGGCTGTCTCCTATACCTTGGCCGTCCTCGCCTCGATGCTGGTCGCGCTGACGGTGACACCGGCGCTGGCACTGATTCTGCTCGGCAAGGCGAAACTGGACCAGCGCGATCCTCCCCTGGTCCGGGTGCTCAAACGCGCATATCACGCCGCCTTGTCCCGAACCATGAATCGGCCCCGCTACGGCTACGCCGGTTTCGGCGCCATCGCGCTGGCGGGTCTGGCGATCGCTCCCCTGATGGGCCAGTCCTTGTTCCCCACCTTCAAGGAACGCGACTTCCTGATGCACTGGGTTTCAGAGCCCGGCACATCGGCAGCAGAGGAATACCGCATCTCACAACGGGGCTGCGAGGAGCTCCTCAAGGTGCCCGGAGTCCTGAACTGTGGAACACACATAGGCCAAGCGTTCACCGCAGACGAGATCGTCGGCGTCAACGCCGGGGAAAACTGGATCAGCATCGACCGCCACGCTGACTACGATAAAACCGTGGCAGCTGTCCAGGAGGTTGTCGACGGCTATCCGGGCCTGCACCGCGACGTCCAGACGTACCTGAAAGAGAGAATCGAAGAGGTCCTGACCGGAGCCAGCGAACCAATCCTGGTCCGGGTCTACGGGGATGACCTGAACGTGCTTCGGGACCAGGCCCAAAAGATCAAATCCATCCTTGACCACATCCCGGGCACCAATGAACCCCATGTTTCCTTGGAAGTCGAGGTACCGCAGATTACGGTCAAGGTGGACCTTGCCGCGGCGCAAAAGTACGGGCTGAAACCCGGCGACGTCCGGCGGGCAGCCGCGACACTCGTAGCTGGGGAAGAGGTAGGCGACGTCTTCCGGGACGGACGTGCCTATGACGTGCAGGTGTGGAGCACACCTGAGACCCGCGCCAGCGTCACCAGCATCGAAGACCTGCCGCTCGACACCCCCAGCGGACAGCGCGTCCGGCTGGCCGACGTCGCCGCTGTCAGTGTGCAAGCGACACCCAACCTCATTGACCGCACGAACGGATCCCGCCGCGTTGAGGTCGGTTCCTTTATCGATCAGGGGGCGGACCTCGGGACAGTTGTCCGCACGCTACAGGAACGCCTCGAAGAGATGAACCTGCCGCCCGGCTATAGCGTCCAACTCCTCGGTGAGTACACGGAACGCCAGGCGGCCACCGAACGCCTGACGATCTTCGCCATGGCGGCCCTTGCACTGATCTTCCTGTTCCTGCAGGCATCGTTCCGGAGCTGGCGGCTGGCCTTGCTTGCGCTGCTGACGCTCCCGATAGCCCTGGTCGGCGGGGTTTTCGCCGCCTACATCACCGGCGGGGTCCTATCGCTCGGCTCACTCGTCGGGTTCCTCACGGTCATGGGCATCGCAGCCCGCAACGGGATCCTGCTCATCAGCCACTGCCAACATCTGGAAAGGAACGAGGACGAAGCCTTCGGCCGCGCGCTCGTGTTGCGCGGAGCTGCGGAACGGCTTTCCCCGATCCTCATGACCACCTTGGCTACCGGACTTGCCCTCGTGCCCTTGGTGGTCATGGGCAATATCCCGGGCCATGAAATCGAACACCCGATGGCCGTGGTCATTCTGGGCGGACTCGTCACGTCCACACTGCTCAATTTGTTCATTGTTCCTTCGCTCTACCTTCGCTTCGCCAAAGCAGGGTCCATCCCGGGCGGAGCTTCACGGAGGGGACTCACGGTCCTCTTCCGGAGATTCAGGCGAATGGTTCCTTCCCGAGCGCAGGAACCTGGCTAGCCGAGTGTGTCTGCCGGAGTCGTGCACCGGCGACGGCACTATTTTGTCGGTGCCTCCTGCGATCCTCTGGGTATGGACGGAAGGACAGCCAGGACGCCGGACAGCAGCGCGGCCGTGGAGGCCGTCGCCGCGTCCGTTGCCGTGCTGGCTGCCTTCACCGGCGACGCTGGTTCCTCCGAAGACACCGATCCGCTGCGTCGCCTGGCGGATGGTTGCCTGGACGGCCTCGCCGAAGTGGCCCGGCTGGAAGCCCGGACCGCCGCGCTGAAGGCACAGCTGGCCGCGGAATACGTCCAGGCAGCCAGGTCCCTGGCGTCACGGGCCGCAGCATCGCAGGAACGCACCGCCCGGGAGCTCGCCCTGGTAGCCGAGCTCGCCTGTGTCCTGACCGTCAGCGAACGAACCGCCGGGGCCTTCCTGTCCGAATGCCAGGCACTGACGACGTGCCTGCCGCTGACCCTGGCCGCCCTTCAGGCCGGGACGATTTCCTGGCATCACGCCCGGATCCCGGGCCAAGGCACGCACCTTGCGCGAACGCCACCACCGGGTCAGCATCGACGAACGCCACGCCAAAAGAACCTCGGACCGGCGGGTCGAATACCTCCCGGACCGTGACGGCATGGCATGGATCTCCACCTTCCTCCCGGCAGACACAGCCGCCCGGATCTGGGAACGGATCACCGCAACCGCCCGCGCCCTCCAAGGCCCCGACGAGGCCCCGACGAGGCCCGCACCCTCGCCCAGCTCCGCGCCGACATCACCGCCACCTGGCTCCTCACCAACTGTTGCCCCCGCACGGACGAGATGTCCCGAACCAAGAAAGCCCCGATTCTCCCTCGCCACAAGACAAACCGGAAAGATCAGGCGTAAGGGACCAAAGCCTCTGGGATTGACTCCCCGTGATTCGCATTCTGGAAGAGTCAGGCCAGTTCGGCCTGATCGGATCCATGAAAAGGAGGCATGTATGACGGACTTAATCAGGTGGTTCGATAACCGTCGCTCACCCATTGAGATGATCGAACGGCTCTTCGAAGGTGATGTGGCTGCATCCGGGATTCGAATCGAACAAGTGGTCGAAGGCACAACGCTGGTGGTTCGCGCAGAACTGCCGGGGATCGACCCGGAGAAAGACGTTGAAATCACTCTCGGCGTCGGATTCCTTGAAATACGCGCTGAACGGCAGGAAAAGAAGGAGCAAAAGGACAAAGGCAGCTATCGATCGGAATTCCGTTACGGCTCCTTTGTGCGCAGGCTGCCCCTACCCGACGGCGTCCAGAAAGACGACGTCTCTGCTTCATACAAGGATGGTGTTCTGGAGGTTCGAGTTCCGGTTCCAGAGAAAGCCCAACCTGGGTCAGCTCATAAGATCCCGATAACAAGAGATTAGAACGCACGGTCCGGACGGGGCCCGGACCATGCGTCGGCGTGGTGTGGATCTTCGAGACGAGCCCCGGGTCGCTGATCGCGGGATCCGTTCGTGTGCAACGATTCCTTCCTGTGCGAGGTGTGATCGATTCACCATGGACGGGACTGTGACTTTCGGCCCTACAACGCGCGACAGTCTCAGGTCCCGCTAGCGAAGAAGGAAAACAATCGAGCGCGAGGGAAAAATCATGGGCGAGGAAGCCACCACGGACAGGATCATTGTTCGCGGTGCCGTTGGGAGCGCAGGTCATCGCCACGGCTTACTGGGAATTCCCGCAGGTGTACGGCGGCTATGTGGCCATGGGCATCGAGGGTTTCGAAGAGAGCGCCGGACAGGTACTCAAGGGCTCGTTGGAAAAGGCATTTGGCCCGGACCTGCCCGAAAACGTCGAATCGCGCCTCTTCCGCGGTCATGCCAGGGAGTCGCTTATTGAGGCACGCCGGGACGCGGACATGATCGTCGTTGGCAGGCGGGGCCACGGAGGGTTCGGCGGGCTCCCGCTCGGTTCGGTGAGCTCAGCCTGCGTGGCACACGCCCACTGCCCAGTCCTTGTTGTCCATGCACCGGAAAAGGGTCAAGTGGCGTAGACGAAACGGGCCGTTACGTGCGCTTAGCCTGAATCCGGGCCTTCGCGCCAGGCGTCGACGGCGCTTTCCAGGGTCGGATAGTGCAGGGCTTTCGCGAGCCGGGTCTCCGGGCCGAACCTCGCAAGTTTGTCTTTGATGGGCCCCTTGAGTTCGGCAAACACGAGGACTGTTCCTTGTGTTCGAAGATGTTCATCTAGCTCGATGAGTTGTTCGACGGCGGTGCTGTCGATCCCGGTGATGGCCTCCGCAGCAACAATGACACAAAGGATTGGGACCGGAGACCGGTCCACGAGTGATCGGACGTGGTCAACGAACACCTGGCCGTTGGCGAAGAACAGTGGTGCGTCGAAACGCACAATCGTCAGGCCCGGAATTCTGTTGCCCTCGGGGTGGCGGGTCACGTCATGAAAGCCGGGAACGCCTTCCACTTCCACCAGTTCGGTCCGGTATGGCGCGATCGCCCTCACGACGAACACGGCCAGCGAAAGCCCGACGGCGACGACGACCCCGATCAGGACGCCCAGGAACACCACGCCGACGAACGTTGCCGTCATCAATGCGGCTTCTGAGAGGCTGCTTCTGAAAAGTGCGGACATGACCTTGAAGTCAATCATCGACACGGCTGCGACGAGGACAACTGCCGACAAGACGCTCGAGGGCAGGTATCGGGTGGTTTCCGGTGCCAGCTGCATGAAAGCGAGCAAGAACATGGCAGAGAAGATGCCCGCAAGCCGTGTCCGGGCGCCTGCATGAATCGCCACCGGGGTCCTCGATGTGCTGGCCGAGACCGGAAACCCTCCGAACAGTCCGGTGGCTGCGTTGGCTGCTCCAAGGGCCAGCATCTCCCGCCCGCCGTCAACGGTATTACCGTGCCGCAGCGCGAGGGTTCGTGAAAGCACTGCGGTGTCAGCGAAGGCCAAGAGGGCGATGCCCGCGGCGGGCCCTGCCAGGGCGGTGACGTCGGCCGCGCTTAGCCCGTAAAGGGCGGGGGCCGGCAATCCACCTGGGAGCGGACCGACCATGGGGACAGTTCCCTCGAGTCGGAGCAGCATCCCTGCGAGCATGGACCCGCCGACGGAACCGAGTACTCCGACCATGCGCCAGCGTGGCGAAGTCCTGGATGTCAGGACAAGCAGGGCAAGCACGAGAGCAGCGATCAAAGACGCCAGGAGGTTCGTTTCCGCATTCCCCAAGTGATTCAAAATGGTCGTTAGCTGCGCCCAAACCCCGGTGGCCGCACTTGACCGCTCTATTCCCAGCAGGCCCGGCAGTTGGTTCACGGAGATGACCAGCGCTATTCCGGCGAGATATCCGGTGCGGATCGGCTTCGACAGGAGATTGCTGAGAAACCCCATCCGCAGAAGGAATCCGAGGATCAGGACTACCCCGACGAGCAAGGACAACAGTCCAGCCAGGGCAACTGCATGACGGGGATCTCCGGCAGCGAGCGGCAGCACGGCGGCGGCAATCAACGGCGCCAGGGAGGAATCGGGACCCAAAATGAGGACCTTGGACGGTCCCAGTGCCCCGTAGACCAGAAGCGCAACGATGGAAGCGTACAGGCCGGCGACCGGGGGCAGCCCGGCGGCAAGCGAGTAGGCCATCCCTGCCGGGACCAACAGCACACACAGCGAAGCACCGGCACTAAGGTCCGCGAGCAGGGACCTCCGGCCAGTGGAACGGTGCCCGGCAATGAAACGGGGTTCATGGGCGCCACCGGTCATCGAACGCCTGCCTTGTCCTGGGGACGGAGCCCTCCGCTATTTTGTGTTCTTGTCCCCGCGGACGCGGGTGATGATGGTGGGACAACTCAACTGGGCGAGGACCGCATGGGCGGTCGAGCCAAGCAGGAGCCGCTTGATCCCGCCACGCCCGCGGCTGCCGAGGACCAGTAACTGCGCGTTCGACGCGGCTTCAGCCAGGGCTTTGGACGGTTCATCGGTGACGAGGACCTGGTGGACAACGAGATCGGGATACTCAGCGGCCAACCCGGCGATGGTCTCGGCGAGAACCAGCCGTTCTTCTTCCATGAATTGCTCCACGAAGCTGCCCTCCGGCCACCCCTTTTGCCCCCAAAGGCTCGGTGCCCGGAGAGCGTGCAGCACAGTCAACCCCTGCCCTTCACGGTCCGCCTCCGCGGCAGCGAACGCCACCGCCTGAGTTGACTCCTCCGAACCGTCCACCCCGACCAAGACTCCTTGGCGTGTGTTCACTTCATCCTCTCCGACGACGGCCACCGGACAGAGCGCTACGGAAGCAATCTGAAGTGCCCGGTCGGTGAGCCGCCCTCCGGGCCTGACATGCTTCCCGGAACCGATGACCACCAGGGAGGCCTTCTTGGATCGTTTGCGGAGGGCATACCCGGCGCTGCCCGAGATCAAAACGGCTCGAACATCGACGGCAGGTTCCACTCCGGCTGCGTGTGCTTTGGCCTTGCCCAGGAGTTCCGTCGCTGCTTTGCTGGCGAGCTCGTTGTAGGCAAAGGATTCCGACATCCAGCGGTCATCCACTGCGTGCACGAGCACTACCGGTAGTTTCAGTGCCGCGGCCCGGTGCATCGCCCAGGTCACAGCGGCCTCGTTTGCCCCGGAATCGTTGACACCGACAACTATTGGTTCTTTCATGGCTTGTCCGTTCTTCCTCGAGATTATCTGGGCTTGGTCCCAGCCGTTGCATGTTCAGTGACGGGTTCCATGTCAGCTACCCCAGCTCCGCCGGGCCCATGGACGGGGAAGAGCTCGGGCGCCGTCGGATCCGCAAGGAAGCGACGCGCATCGTTGCCAGGTACGCCCCGGTGCCCATGATGGCGAACCCGATGACTCCCAAGGCCGGGGTACGGGCAGCGACACCGGTTAGCAGGACAAGGCATCCGACGAGGGTGGCGAAGATGCCGAGCGCCGTGTGTCTTGCCTTTGCCGGCCCGGGCGTCGATTTCATCTTCGACGCGAACTTAGGGTCATCCCGCTCCAAGTCCTGGGCGATCTGCTCAAGCATCTTCTTTTCGTGTTCTGAGAGAGCCATCATCGGCCTCCTGTGCCTGCGTGGGTGGAAATTGCTGTTCTTAATGGGGGTTGTCTAGGGGGACTGCTTCGAGATATTCGGGGACCCGGGCGTTCCAGCCGAGCTCTCGCTTGATGCGGATACGCAGGGCATCTGAGGCGTCGGGTTCGCCGTGCGTGATATAGGTCATTCGGGGAGCCTGGCTTGCTGTGTGCATCCAGCGGATGATTTCGTTGGTGTCGGCGTGCGCGGAGAAGCCTTCAATCTGTACGACCTCGGCCTGGATGGGGACGTCTTGGCCGTAGATTCTCAGTTCCCGCGCTCCCGCGGCGAGGGCGGCTCCGCGGGTTCCTCCGGCCTGGTATCCGCTGAGGATCAGGGCGTTTTTCGGGTCCGGGCCGTAAGCTTCAAGGTGGTGAAGGATCCGGCCCCCGGTGAGCATGCCGCTGGCGGAGATGATGATCATGGGCCCTCCCCTCAAATTGAGGAACTTGGAGTCGTCGGCGGTGCGTGTCATGGTGGCCAGTTTGTACATGTCTTCGAACTCGTCTACGAGGAGACGGTGTTCGTCCGGGTGCTGCCGGTACATGTAGGAAGCGTCGATCGCCATGGGGCTATTGAGATAGACCGGAATGTCCGGGATGAGGCCTTTGCGGCGGAGCCGGGAGAGATGGAGCATCAGGGTTTCTGCGCGGCCGACGGCGAACGCTGCGATCAAGACGACTCCCCCACGTTTGGCGACGCGGGAAATGACCGCGCCAAGCTCAGCCTCCGGGTCCTGGTCCGGGTGGGTTCGGTTGCCGTAGGTGGACTCGGTGACAAGAATGTCGGCGGCTTCCAGTTCCCGGGGCGGGAACATGAGGGGATCGTCGGCACGGCCCAGGTCTCCGGTGAAGTGAATGGACTGCCCCTCGACGTTCACATGTAGCTGCGCTGCCCCGAGGATGTGTCCGGCCGGAAGGAAGGTGGCCTCGATGCCATCTCCAAGCTCAATCGGGGCATCAAAGTCCCGGGGCTCGAAAGCGTTCAGAGACCTGACCGCGTCGGCTGCGGTGTAGACAGGAAGCGCCGGTACGTGTACAGAGGAACCCCGGTGGTCGGCGTAGCTTGCTTCCTCCTCCTGGAGGTGGCCGCTATCCGGAAGCAACAGCTTGCACAGCTCGCTGGTCCCATGGGTAGCGTAGACAGGACCTGCGAAGCCGTCCCGGACGAGGGCCGGAACATAACCGGTGTGGTCCAGATGCGCGTGGGTCAGCAGGACCGCGTCGATGGAAGCGGGAGCGACCGGGAACGGGATCCGGTTCCGGTCGCGGATGCGTTTGAAGCCTTGGAAGAGGCCACAGTCGACCAAAACCCGAACTCCACCAGAGTCAATGAGATAGCGGGAACCCGTCACGGTGTCCGTCGCTCCCAAGAACCGCAGGCGGGCCGGGTGATTGCTGCTCATGATGGTCTCTTCCAGGTCGGACAGATACCGGGCATCCGGTGGTGGCCGCATGCCCGGTCGGAGTTCGCGGTTATGGCGTAGGCATCACATGATGGTGTCGGTATTCCTCCGTGCTGGGCTTGATGGCGAATGCTGTGACCACGAGTGCCACGGCCCCCGGAATCCAGGCGCTCCACGCGGCTCCCGCCATGGAGGCGAAGCCTCCAAGCCATGGCGCAAGGAGGAGGACGACGGCGAACACTGCTTGCGCCCATTCGGCAGCCGGCATCCCGGGCACGGCCAAGTTGGTCACACCGGCGGCGACCAGCAAGACGCCGAGGACGACCATGAAGGCCGTGGACGATCCGCCCTGGGATGTCCACATCACCGATAGCGCGGCATAGGCACCGGCGGCGATGACCGTCCAGTCCTGCCAACGTGTCCACTTTTTCATCTAGATCGTGCTCCTTTGATCGGTTGCTGTCTTCTGGGTGGCCGCCCCGGCGGCGCCGGAACGGGGCTCAGGGTGCTCCCTTGCTTCAGGCGCATGCACCACCAGCACGGGGCAATGGGCATGGGAGACACAGGCCGCGCTGACAGAGCCCAGCAGCAGGCCGTTGAAGCCGCCGTGTCCGCGCCTGCCAACGACCAGCAAAGAGGCGAATCTACTGGCGTCAATGAGGGACTGCCGGGCGGCTCCAAGGACGAGCCTGGTCCGTACATTCCGGGGCAGTTCCGGGCCGAAGGCCTTCGCCATGGCGTCATGAAGAACGTCAGCTGCTTGGTGGCTGAATCCGTCCCTCCCCATCATTTCGTAGGCCTCATGTCCCACCGGGAAGTCCCAGCAGGCCCAGGCCTCGACCTTTGCTCCCAGCGCCGATGCGAGACGGTGGGCCTGGCGCAGTGCCTCGATGGAAGCGTCGGAGCCGTCGACGCCGACGATTACCTTCTCCCGCAAGGCTCCTTTGACCATGGCCTTTCCTTTCCGCTGCTGCCGTTTCTCTAAGAATGGGCAGGAAAGTCGCCGCCAAACAGGGCCAAAAGTCATGGGACCTGCCCGGGTCCTTCGGCCCTTGTTCACCAGCGGCGGGCAGTAAACAATGACATAGCCGGACAACCCTGACGGGCCGGCGGGACCGCGGCCTCGGGCTGCCGGACAGGAGGATCATGGATCACCCAGCACCACCCCAAAGCGACGCCGGGGTCTCTGGCACGCGGCCAATCCGTGTCTATGTCCTAGACGATCATGAGCTCGTCCGCAGAGGGCTTCAGGAACTGCTGGAAAGCGAAGGCTTTGTGGTGGTGGGCATGTCCGGTTCAGCGGAGGAAGCAGCCCGGCGCATTCCGGCCCTGCGCCCGGACGTGTCGGTTCTCGACGCCAGGTTGCCCGACGGCACCGGCATCGAAGTGTGCCGGGATGTACGCTCCGTGGACCCCACCCTGAATTGCCTGATCCTGACCAGCTACGATGACGAACAGGCTCTCCGCGGAGCGGTTCTTGCCGGTGCGGCGGGCTACGTCTTGAAGGAGATCGGCGGCACCGACCTGCTGGGCGCCCTGCGTCGGGCCGCCCGCGGCGAATCCTTGTTCGATGCCGGAGTGAAGGCGAAAATCATCCAGGGTTTCACTGAGCCCCAGCATGTCGATCCCAGGGTTGCCTCTCTGACCCCCCAGGAGCGGCGGGTCTTGGATCTTGTCGGGCAGGGAATGACAAACCGGCAGATCGGGGAACAGATGATGCTTGCCGAAAAGACCGTGAAGAACTATGTGTCCTCGATGCTGGCCAAACTAGGCTTCGAGCGGCGCACACAGGCAGCCGTGTATCTTGCCCACGGAACAGGGGCCGATAGGGGAAACATCCGGTGACGGTTCAGCGGGCAGGAACCGACCAGACCAAGGTGGTTCCTTGCTCCGGCACACTCTTGATGGAACAAGCCCCGTTCAACTCAAGTGCGCGCTGTTCCATGTTCACTAAACCATTGCCGGGAACCGGATCACTGAAGCCTCTTCCGTTGTCCTCAATGATCAAGGTCAGCATTCCGCCTTCCACCGAGACTGAGACGCTGATTGAGTCCGCTTCGGAGTGGCGGACCGCGTTGCTGAGGCCCTCGGAGATCACCGCCAGCGCGTTGGTGACGGTTCCGTCGTCGAGCACCGAATCGACCTCCCCGTTAAGTGTCAGATGCGGAGCGAACGGCAGTGACCGGGTAGCGTTGCGGACAGCCTGAAGTATCCGGCTGCTCAGCAACACCTGCTCGCCGGAACTTGCCTGCAAGGAATAGATGGTGTTTCGCAGATCCCTGATGGTCTCATCCAGTTCCGCCGTGACCGCATCGATCCGCGTCAACGCGGGTTCGCCTGTCGTAAACCGCCTCAGGCTCTGGATGCTGAGTCCAGCGGCGAACAGCCGCTGGATAACGACGTCGTGCAGATCCCGGGCGATGCGGTCCCGGTCCGTGAAGACCACCAACTGTTCACGGAGCCGATGGATGCGGTCAAGCTCCAGCGCCAAGGCCACATGTGAGCCGAAGACGGCCCCCATCTCCACATCGGTCTTCGCGAATGGTCCCGTTCCGGGGGCTCGGACGAGAAGCAGGAGTCCGTGGTGGGCGCCTTGGGCGCTGAGATCGATCCCCAGGAGCTTTCCCATTGGCGAACCGTCAGGCGCTCCCAGAATGTCGCTGGCTTCGTCCATGCAGGCTGGTGTCCCGGTCGCGGCGACTGCCCTGATGTCGGCCGAATCCATGGACAGGATCCTCCCCGCGAACCGTGCGCCGTCCCTGCCGGCAACGCCTGCGACGGCGTACGACTCCACTTCTCCACCAGGAACCAGGATCAAGGCAAGTTGTGACCCTGATTCTCGTAGTGCCTTGTCCGCAATCAGGTCCAGCGCTACCTTGTCAGGCTCCGCCATCCGATCATCACCGAGCATTCGGCCGGTAACGTCCATGCAGGCCTCAAGCCAGGATGCTCGGCGGCGGGCGTCCTCATAAAGCCGGGCGTTCTCGATGGCCACACCCGCCGCAGCCGCCAGCGCGACTGCCAGATCCTCATCTTCGGGAGAAAAATCGCCGCCGCCCTCTTTTTCGGTCAAATAAAGATTGCCGAAGACGACGTCACGAACGCGCACCGGGACACCGAGGAAGGACTTCATGGGCGGATGATTCTCGGGGAATCCGTAGGACTTCGAGTGCTCGCGTAGATCATGAAGGCGAAGGGGGGCAGGCTCGCTGATCAGCAGACCGAGGACACCGTGCCCGGTCGGCAGCGGGCCGATGCGGCGGGCAAGGTCCTCATCGATCCCGACCGTGACGAAGTGGCTGAGCGACTTGTTCTCGCCGATGACACCCAGCGCGCCATAGCGGGCGTGCAGCAGCCGGCAAGCCGAGGTGACGACTCTGTCCAGCACGGCTTCAAGGCTCAAATCTTCGGCGACGGCAACAACGGCTTCCAGCAGTCCCCGCATTTGTTCCTGAGCATCGAGGAGTTCTCCCGCCCTGGCCAGAAAGTCCCTGAGCAGGTCTTCGATCCGGATCCCGGTGACGTGAGGACGATCGGCCTGCACGGGGTCTGGACTGGAGCCGTTCATCTACTGCCTTTCGAAGTGCGGCGCCCACGCAGGGTAGGAAAGCCATGTCATAGCAGGTGGCGTATTCGATGACAGACTACTACCGGGCCCTGCGTTCCTCCAGACGCCAGCGAGGCGCGGGTCTTTATGCCCTGTTCCCCCATCACAACCCGGCGTAGCCTCGGCGACATGACGAACAAACCATCAACACCAGATGCAGAAGTCCTGGAACCCCAACAGTGCTGGGAACTCCTGCGCGGCGTATCAGTGGGGCGCCTCGCCGTATGGGTGGAAGACCATCCCGACATTTTCCCGATCAACTACAAGGTCGACCACGGCACCCTGGTCTTCAGGACCGCGGAGGGAACGAAACTCCACGCAGCTTTGGGGGAAACACCCGTGGCGCTGGAGGCCGACGGAGTCAATGCCGATACCGGGGTCGCGTGGAGCGTGGTGGTGAAAGGGCAGGCGGCCGCCATCAAGCTCACCCAGGAGGTCCTCGACACGGTCGGGCTGCTTCTTTTCCCCTGGCAGGCGGGACGCAAAGACCACTTCATCCGCATCATCCCGACGTCGATCACCGGACGCCGCTTCACCGTCACCCCTCCCCTGACGTGGTGGAGTCCTTTGGACGACGCCACCCGCGCGGGCCTTGAATGACGAGGCCACCCGTCGGGCCTAAAGCCCCTAACGACGGCGGACGGCCACCGGTAGCGTCAAACTCATGAACCCTCAACCAGCAGACCCGATTGAAAGACTCAGTCCCGACGAGTGCCTTGAGCTGCTCGGCCAATCCACCGTGGGCCGGCTGGCTGTGATTGTCGAGAACCACCCGGACATCTTCCCCGTGAACTACATTGTGGACCACGGCTCCATCGTCTTCCGGACAGGGATCGGCACGAAATTCTGGAGCTCAATGCGCGACCCTTGCGCGTTGGAAATCGATGGCTTCAATGCTGACTCAGGAAAGGCCTGGAGCGTGGTGGTGCGCGGCCAGGCCCACCTCGTGGTCGACACGCAGGAAAAGGCAGCCGCCGATGCCCTGCACTTGGATCCTTGGCAACCCGGCAGCAAAAGCCACTATCTGCGTCTGAGCCTGGATGCCATCACCGGGCGCCGGTTCAAGACCACCCGGCCTGACATCTGGACCACGCCGGTGTGGGATGCCCGCTCCGAACTTTTCCACTGAGTTGTCGTTGCTCGCTGGTGCCGCCGAAGGTACCGCTTGCCCTTTTGAATGGACCAATCATGAAAGCACTCGTCTATGGCGGACCGGGGAAAAAGGCGTGGACCGACGTTCCGGACCCCCGTATGGCCCATCCGACCGATGCCATCGTCCGCATCGACACCACAACAATCTGCGGGACAGACCTACATATCCTCAAAGGCGACGTGCCGGCCGTCCAGGAGGGACGTGTCCTAGGGCATGAGGGCGTAGGAACGGTGACCGAGATTGGTTCCTCGGTCACCGGGCTCAGGACCGGAGACCGTGTCCTGATCTCCTGCATCAAATCCTGCGGTCACTGCAGCAACTGCAAGAAGGGCCTGTACTCCCACTGCGCCGGAGAGGAAGGCCAGTCCGGAACGGGATGGATATTCGGCCACCTCATCGACGGTACCCAGGCCGAGTACGTGCGCGTCCCGTACGCGGACAACTCCTTGTACAAGCTGCCCCACGGGGTCACAGACGACCAGGCCGTCATGCTTTCCGACATTCTGCCCACGGCGTTCGAAATCGGAGTCCAAGCCGGTCACATCAAGCCAGGTGACACTGTCGCCGTCGTTGGCGCCGGTCCCATCGGCCTGGCAGCTATGCTCACCTCAGGACTCCACGGGGCTGCGGCGGTCATTGCGATCGACCCGGACGAGACGCGCCTGGCCAGAGCCAGGGAGTTCGGCGCAACCGAGGTGGTGAACCCTGACAACCCCGGGTGGATCAACGACGTCATGTCCCACACCGACGGCACGGGGGTGGACGTTGCCATTGAAGCTGTCGGGGTCCCGGAAACTTTCGACATGGCCGTGCGGCTCGTGCGTCCCGGCGGGAACGTCGCAAACATCGGGGTCCACGGCAAATCCGTTGAACTACGCCTTCAGGACCTCTGGATCCGTAACATCAACATCAGCATGGGTCTCGTCAACACCAACACGACCCCGATGCTTCTCCGGCTGGTGGCCCAGCACAAGATCCCTGCCGAAAAATTTGCCACCCACCACTTCCCCCTGGGACAGATCATGGATGCCTACGACACCTTCTCCAGGGCATCGGAAACACACGCCTTGAAGGTCATCCTCAGCCGGGAATCCCACCACTAGTCAAGCAGAAGGAACCACTGAAATGCCGGAAATCACCATCCTCGGCAGCGGGCACATGGCCCGCGCAATCGGCGTCCGCATGATCCATGCCCGGAAATCCGTGCAGATCATCGGCCGTAACACCATCCAGGCCCAGGCCCTGGTGGAATTCCTGGGAGCAGGCGCCACCGCAGCGAGCGATAGGGCTGCCATCGAGGGCGGCATCGTGATCCTGGCCGTTCTGCACGCCCAGGCCCTGGAAGTCCTCAATTCGTACTCCGCCCAGCTCTCGGGAAAAGTCGTCGTGCACATCAGCAACGTGGTTGACGTGGCAAGCTTTGACCGACTGACCGTTCCCTACGGCACCTCGGCCGCAGAGGAAGCGGCTGCCCTGCTCCCGGAGGATGCCCAACTGGTCAAGGCCTTCAACACTTGCTTCGCGGGACCCCTGGAAAAAGGTGCCGTGGCGTCCGAACCGCTGGACGTGTTCATCGCCGGCGACTCCGAAGACGCAAAGGTGCAGGTCAGTGCCGTTGTCGCCGCATCCGGGCTGCGGCCCATCGACGCCGGCCCGCTCCGGCGGGCGCGCGAGCTCGAAGCCTTCATGATCCTGGTCATGGGACTGCAGGTCAATCCCGCGCACTCCCATTTCAACTGGGACACGTCCCTGAAGATCCTCCCCTGAGGAGACACCCCAGAGCGGCGGCTCCCATGCCCACGATCCTTCGTTTTCCATTAGTGGCAGCCACCCTCCTTATGGGCGCCTGCGTTGGGGTACTGCTGGGTGCAGGGCAGGCGGCAGCGGCACAGGGAACCGCAAGTATCTATGCTCTGGCCGTGGCGGCGTACCGGGCCGTGTCCATGCTCCGAGATCTCTTTCGAGGACGGTGGGGCATCGACCTGCTGGCCGTCACCGCCATCGTCAGCACCCTCGCGGTCGGAGAATACATCGCCTCGCTCATCATCGTGCTCATGCTCACCGGCGGCGACGCCCTGGAGGAATTTGCCCAGGGCCGCGCCACCCGAGAGTTGAGGGCCCTTCTTGGGCGGGCGCCTCGGACGGCGCATCGCGAGACTCCTGGCATAGGGGTGGAAGAGGTTCCCGTGGGGATGATTCGCGCAGGAGACGCGCTTGTGGTCAAACCCTCTGAGATCATTCCCGTCGATGGACTTCTGCTTTCGGCTGCCGGGACCTTCGACGAATCATCGCTGACGGGTGAAAGCCTGCCGGTCGAACACCGCACAGGCGATGCTCTGCTGAGCGGCACCGTCAACGGCGAGGACGCCGTCCGCATGGTTGCAAGCGCCACAGCCGCTGACTCCCAGTACAGCCAGATCGTGGCTCTGGTCCAAGAGGCTGCGGCAAGCCGCGCACCCACAGTCAGACTCGCAGACAGATACGCGGTTCCCTTCACGCTCCTGGCCTTCCTGTTGGCCGGAATCGCCTGGTACATCAGCCGGGACCCCGGACGGTTTGCACAAGTGTTGGTCGTCGCGACACCGTGCCCCCTGTTGATCGCCGCGCCCGTGGCATTCCTTGCCGGCACCAGCAGGGCGGCCCATTCGGGGATCATCATCAAGAATTCCGGAACCCTCGAACAACTTGCCCGCGTCAAGACGGCGGTCTTTGACAAGACTGGCACACTGACACATGGTCGTCCTACCCTGCACGACATCCGGATTCCGGCCGGCCCCGCCACGGGCATGTCCCCCAGCCGGCTTCTCCAACTAGCAGGATCCGTTGAGCAGTTCTCCTCGCATGTGCTGGCATCTTCGGTGATCGCTGCCGCACGATCCCGCGGGCTGCGGCTGCTTCCGGCAACGCGCGCCACCGAGCACGCCACCCAAGGCGTGACCGCTGTTTGCGGCGGATACACCGTGGTGGTGGGGAAAGCTACCTTCGTGGGACCTGTTACCACTGGCTTCGAAAAGGCAGCCTTGGCTAGCGGAGAGCTGGCGGTCTACGTCGGCGTGGACGGGCACTTCGCCGGAACATTGATCATGAGGGATCCCTTGCGCGAAAACGCCGTGAGCACGCTGGGTGAGCTGCGACGCCTCGGCGTGCGCGAGACGATGCTCCTGACCGGGGACACAGTCTCGACAGCCCAGCACATCGCGGCGGAAGCCGGAATCACCCACGTCCTGGCCGATTGCCTGCCTGCCGACAAGGTCGCCGCCGTCGCGCGGTTGCAGCGGCGACCGGTGATGATGGTCGGTGACGGAGTCAACGACGCACCGGTCCTGGCCGCGGCCGACGTCGGGATAGCGATGGGAGCCAAAGGAGCCACTGCGGCCAGTGAGTCAGCCGACGTCGTGATCATGCTCGATGACTTGTCCAAAGTCGCTGTCGCCGTGGATATCGGCAGGCACACCATCCACATCGCGCGCACCAGCATCTGGACAGGCATCCTCCTCAGCGTCGGGCTGATGGCAACGGCAGCCTATGGCTTCATCCCTGCAGTGACTGGTGCCCTGCTTCAGGAGTTGGTGGACCTCGCTACGATCATGAATGCACTTCGGGCATTGGGACAGGGCCGAGGGCCCTCCGTGGACTCATCAGTGCCCAACCTTTCCGCTGTCATTGATCCTGAACAGCCGGCACGCCAGTAGCGACACGTCGGTGTCTACCAGCCCGGCCAGATGCCGGTGCTGCTCCGGGTCTTGTTCCGGCTCGCCGGAGGCGCCTTCGGGGACCTGCGGGATTGGGCGGGGCGGGTTATCAGCGTCGGGCACTGGACATTGAGCAGCACGTGGTGGGCCACCGAACCGACGAGCACACGTGCCCCGCTTCTTCCTTTGCAGCCTATGACCAGAAGCCGCGCATGGGCGCTGGCGTCAAGGAGCGCGTTAGCCGGTGGGTGCTGGAGGTCCAGGATTTCGCGCACGGCCAAGGCCGGGTACCGGCCAGTCAGTCCCCCGACCGATGCGGACAACAGAAGGCGCCCGTCAAGCCCAGGTTCCAAAGGCACCCCGTGGACAAAGCTAGGGGAAGGAGCAGGTCCGTCTTCGCCGCCGGCATGAACGACCACCAGTTCCTGACCCATCCGCTGCGCTTCGTTGGCGGCGAACTCGAGGGCGAGGCTGGAATCGCTGGAGCCATCGACACCAACCACGACGCCGGACCCCGCCCCGGCCGAAGCTGAAGGGACCACCGCGACGGCGCAGTGGCTGATGATGGCGATTTGAAAACTGACCGATCCAAATCCTTCGCCATGGTTGTCTGGCCGTCGATCGGTTCCCACGACGACCATTTCCGCGTCCGCGGAGAGCCTGCGCATGCTCTCGGAGGGTTCCCCCGCGCTCAGGGTCGTGACCACGTCCACGGCGGGAATCTGCGCGGTGATCCGAGCCGACTCACTGTTCAGCAGGTCCTTGGCCTGGGCGATCGCGTTCTCGTGGAGGCCTTTCTCCGGGAACGCCCACGGTTCGGGAACGGCGTGCACCAAATTGAGCTGGAGACCAAGATCGCGCGCGCGTTCCGCCGCCCAGTCCGCAGCGGTGCTGCCCACCGATGCGCCGTCGACACCAACAAGAATCTGTTTCTTCACGAGCACTCGTGCCTTCCAGGAAGCTGAAGCTATCTCTTCAGTGTCATTGGCCTCTGGCGCGACCCGCTAGGGCCGGAAGGCCCTCCCTGATGACGGGGATGCAGGGTTATGGTCCTCAAAGGGTGACACATCTTTGTGGCACTGCGCTGTGTGGTCGTCGCGAAAGGGCTTCGGAATGCTGATCCTTGTACTGAATCCGGGTTCCTCTTCCTTGAAGTACCAGCTGCGGCACATCAACGTACCCGGAACGAAGTCGAGTATCCTGCTGGATCGAGTCGTTGATGGGCCACAGGAGGGCCGTCTGGGTCCCGACTTTCTGAGTCCTGTATTCGATGTGACCGACGAGGCTGTCCGGCGCTCTTTCGGTGGAACCCGCCCCGACGCCATTGGCCACCGGGTGGTGCATGGCGGTGAACACTTTAGCTCTCCCGTCAGCGTCACCAGGCCCGTTATGGAGGCCATCGCGGAACTGGGCGAGTTGGCGCCGCTCCACAATGCCGCAAGTGTGGCGTGCATGCGTGCCGCGGCCGCGCGTTGGCCGGATACACCACAGGTAGCCGTGTTCGACACAGCGTTCCACCACACCATGCCTGAGTATGCCTCCCGCTACGCCGTTCCGGAGGACCTGTATACGAAATACGGGATTCGGCGCTACGGTTTCCACGGGATCTCCGTCGAGATGGCGTGCCGCGAGGCGGCGGCGTTCCTCGGAGCCCCGATGACGTCGTTCAACGCAGTGGTGGCGCATCTTGGCAATGGTGCCTCTGTGACGGCCGTCAAGAAGGGCCGCAGCGCCGACACATCCATGGGCATGACCCCGTTGGAAGGGCTGGTCATGGGCACCCGTTCCGGTGATCTTGATCCATCGATTGTCACCCTCTTGCAGCGCCGCGGCCTCGGCCCGGATGAGGTCGATGATCTCCTCAACCATCGTGCAGGCCTATTGGGCCTGGCCGGATCATCCGACATGCGCACCGTCCAGGACGCTGCGCAACACGGAGATCCCCGGGCGCTCCTCGCCTCTGAGATGGCCGCCTACCGGCTGGCCAAATACATCGCCGCCTACAACATGGTTGTCGGCGGGGCCGGGGCCTTGATCTTTACCGGCGGTATCGGTGAGCATTCTGGTCAGTTCAGATCGCAGGTGATGTTGCTCCTCGGGCCTCTCGGCATCAGCATCGACGAGGACAGGAACCATGCCGGAGGCTCCGGGATCCGCACCATCAATTCGGACGGATCCAGGTTTCCCGTCCTAGTTGTCCCCAGTGACGAGGAACGCGCCATCGCGGAGGCGACAGCCGCCGTCGTACTTTCGAATGATCCAGCGATCCGGAACCTTTAGGGCCCTATGGCCCTAACCGCCCCGCCGGGTCTCTGGCACCGTGAAAACCAGCACTGTGAAGACCAAACAGCCCAGGCACCAGCAACGCGCGCCTTCAGCGCGCCGTCGAACCCGGAAGAGGCTACCCCATGGAAACAGCAACCGATAAAGCTGCCGGTGAGGACTTTGAGCCGCTGAACCGGTATTGGTCCGCGGCCAATTACCTCACTGTTGCCCAGATCTACCTCCAGGAGAACCCGCTGCTTCGAGAACCGTTGCTGCCAATCCACATCAAACCGCGGCTTCTGGGGCACTGGGGAACCAGCCCTGGATTGTCACTGATCTACGCCCACTTGAACCGCTTGATCAGGCGGACCTCCGCCGATGTTCTCTTCGTTGCGGGTCCCGGCCACGGTGGTCCCGCCGTCGTCGCCAATGTCTATCTTGAAGGAACATATTCGGAGATCTATCCCAAAGTGGGGATGGACCTCCCGGGGCTCCGGCGACTTGTCCGGCAATTTTCCACGCCGGGCGGGGTATCGAGCCACGTCGGCCCAGCCACGCCCGGATCCATCCACGAAGGCGGCGAGCTTGGCTACTCCTTGATGCACGCCACAGGCGCCGCGATGGACAGCCCCGGGCTGATTGTCGCCTGCGTTATCGGCGACGGCGAAGCCGAGACCGGCCCATTGGAAGCATCATGGAAAGCACCATCCTTCCTCAACCCCGCCCGGGACGGTGCCGTGCTACCAATACTGCATCTGAACGGGCACAAGATCTCCGGCCCAACCGTGCTGGGCCGGAGAGCCGACGAGGATGTGGGAGCGCTGCTCAAGGCGCACGGCTGGGACCCGGTGACCGTCTCCGGCGATGATCCGTTCCTTGTCCACCCCGTCCTGGCCATCGCGATGGATGAGTCTTATGATCGCATCCGGGAACTGCAATCCCACGCGCTCAGCCATGGTGTGCACGGCCCGGTACGCTGGCCCGCCATCATCCTTCGAACACCCAAAGGGTGGACCGGGCCGGCCATGGTCGACGGGCTTCCCGTCGAAGGAACCTTTCGTTCGCACCAAGTGCCCCTGGCAAACGTTCGCGAGAATCCGGAACACCTGTCCCAGCTGGAGGCCTGGATGCGCTCCTACCAGCCGGAAACCCTCTTCGACAGCACGGGCCGGCTCGTCCCCGAACTGGCCGCACTTGCCCCGGAAGGCAGTCTTCGCATGAGCGCCGCAGCCGCGAGCCGGAGCGGGGCCAGCACTGCCCTGGAAATCCCCGACTTGGAACGGTACGCGGTGCCGCCGGCGCCCCGAGGATCGATCACCCATGAGACCACCAGGCCCTTAGGTGAACTGCTCCGGGACATCTACATCGCCACGGCCGCCGATCCCCGGTTCCGGCTCTTCTGCCCGGACGAAACCAATAGCAACCGGCTCGGGGCTGTCTTCCAAGCCCCGACCGCTGCCTTCTGGAATCTGCCAGGGACGGTGAGCATGTGCTGGCTGAAGACCACGTCTCGGCGGGTGGCAGGGTCATGGAAGTCCTCTCCGAGCATCTGTGCCAGGGCTGGCTGGAGGGTTACCTGCTCACGGGCCGCCATGGACTCTTTGCCAGCTATGAGGCCTTCGCGATGGTCAGCGCCTCGATGACCATCCAACACGCCAAATGGCTCCAACACGCACGGGAACTTGAATGGCGCGCACCCGTACCGAGCCTGAACATCCTCCTGACCTCCACCTGCTGGCGCAACGACCACAACGGCTTCAGCCATCAGGGACCCGGACTGATCGACACTGTGCTCTCCCTGTCAGGAACCGTCACCCGCGTCTACCTACCTCCGGACGCCAACACCCTCCTTATCACCGCCGAACACATCCTGCGGAGCAAGGACTACGTGAACCTGGTGGTCGTGGACAAACAACCGCACCCGCAGTACCTGACGCTTGAGGAGGCACGGCGGCACGCCGCCGCGGGAGCGTCCATCTGGTCGTGGGCCGGCAATGAGGAACCGGCTGGCAACGAGGTACCTGCCGGCGCCGGGGAACCGGCCGGCAACGGGGAGCCTCACGGCGCCGGGGCCAGGCCCGACGTCGTCCTGGCCTGTGCAGGCGACATCCCCACCCAAGAGACACTCGCCGCAGCCTGGCTTCTGCAAAAGCACCTACCCGCACTGGTGGTCCGCGTGGTGAACGTCATGGATGCCATGGTCCTACCACCCCGCGACACCCACCCCCACGGCCTGTCCGGTCAGAAGTTCGAAGAACTGTTCACAGCCGACGGAGAAGTGATCATGGCCTGGCACGGCTACGCCCGGGCCCTGCACCAGCTCTTGCATGGAAGGCCCCGCCCGGAACGGTTCCACGTCCGCGGCTATAACGAACAGGGAACCACCACCACGCCTTTCGACATGGTGGTCCTGAACAAAATGAGCCGCTACCACCTGGTCCTCGAAGCACTGCGACGCGTTCACCGGCAGGTCACGGGCGCGGATGAACTCGTCGACTTCTGCCGCAGGCAGCTGGATGCACACACGCAATACATCCGCGAGCACTTCGAAGACCTCCCCGAAATCCGGGACTGGGCCTGGACACCGCCCCGTCCCTAACGTCTGCGCAAGAGGCAGTTATTCTCAACTATTCTCAACGAAAGAAACATGTGACCCAGCAGCCAGCCCTGAACCATCGCGGCGTTGACAGGACACGCTCCCCCACCGAACCCGGGTTGTCCAGCGCTGAGGTCATGGCCCGGAGGGAAGCAGGACTGACAAACAACGTTTCCGGTAGTCCGAGCAGAACACTGTGGCAGATCTTCCGGGCAAACGTTCTGACGCTGTTCAACGCCGTTGTGGGCTGCAGCTTCGCACTCCTGCTTCTGCTGGGCCAATGGAAGGATGCGCTCTTCGGACTAGCTGCCGTGGGCAACATCCTCATCGGTGTCGTTCAGGAATATCGGGCCAAAAAGTCATTGGACCGGCTCGCGATCCTCAACGCCTCGCCCGCCCGAGTGCTCCGCGAAGGCACCGCGCAGGACATCGATGTTCAGGACGTCGTCCGCGACGACATCCTCCTGCTGGGCATCGGCGACCAGGTGCCGGCGGACGCATTCATCATCGATAGCGACGGCCTGGAAATTGACGAATCGCTGCTCACGGGCGAATCACATCCCGTGAGCAAGGAACCGGGATCTGAAATACTCTCCGGTTCCAGTGTTGTCGCCGGCCACGGCAGCGCCCGGGTAGGCCGTGTCGGCGCCGACTCCTTCGCGAGCAAGCTAACCGCCGAGGCCAAGCGGTTCTCCATGGTCAACTCCGAGATCCGCAACAGCCTCAACAGGATCCTCCGTTGGATCACCTGGCTGCTATTGCCCGTCATGGTCCTCGTCATCAACGGGCAAATGCAGGCCAACGGCGGTTGGGAGCAAGCCATCGCCACGGGACGTTGGAGTGCGGGTGCCGTGGGTACAGTCGCTAGCGTCATTGCGATGATCCCTCTGGGCCTGGTGCTCCTCACAAGTGTCGCTTTCGCCGTAGGCGGCATACGGCTGGCCCGCCAGAACGTCCTGATCCAGGAACTGGCAGCTGTCGAAGGCCTCGCCCGTGTGGACATGCTCTGCCTGGACAAGACGGGCACGCTCACCGAAGGTCGGATTGTCTTCGACGCCGTCCACGAAACGAGCGCGTCGCCGGACCCCGGGTGGAGGCAGGTTCTGGGCTGGTTCGGAGCCGACCCCCAGGCCAATGCCACCGCTCGCTGCCTCGCCGGGCGATTTCCATCCGATGAGAACCTTCACCCAATCTCGACGGCGGCGTTCTCATCTGTCCGCAAGTGGAGCGCCGTGACCTTCGGCGCGGACCAATTCGTCTCCGGCACATGGGTACTGGGCGCTCCGGAAATGGTCCTTCGCGGTGACACCTTAGGGACAGCGCGCGTCCTTGGGGCCGCAGCCCGCCTTGCCTCCTCCGGTCTGCGCACCTTGGTACTTGCTCATGCATCTGGAGCGCTCCCGGTTCAGGGCACCGACGATGCCCGGTCGCCGGCCGGCTGCGCCCCGATCTGCCTGCTGACCTTCCGGGAGAAGGTGCGCCCGGACGCTGCAAGGATCCTTGGCTATTTCCGCGAGGAGGGCGTGGAATTGCGGATCATCTCCGGGGACGATCCCCGCACCGTCGCCGCGGTCGCCCGCGAGGTCGGACTGGACGCGGAAAACGGGTACGACGCAAGGGATCTGCCGAAGGATCCGGACCTGATGCTGGAAGCCCTGGAGAACAATGTGGTGTTCGGACGGGTCACCCCAGCGCAGAAAAGAGACATGATCCTTGCCCTGCAGCGGGGAGGCCACACAGTCGCGATGACCGGGGACGGGGTCAACGACGCACTGGCACTCAAGGAAGCGGACATCGGTATCGCCATGGACTCGGCCGCGGCTGCCACCAAGGCCGTGTCCCGCCTGGTCCTCCTGGACGGGCGCTTCGACAAGCTCCCCGGCGTGGTCGCGGAGGGCAGGCGCGTCATCGCGAACATTGAACGGGTTTCGGTGCTGTTCCTCAGCAAGACCGCCTACGCGATCGCCCTCTCCGTCACCTTCGGATCACTCCTGTGGGAATTCCCCTTCCTGCCACGCCAGCTCTCCGCCACCGACGGCCTCACCATCGGAATCCCGGCATTCTTCCTTGCCCTCATGCCCAATAGCCGCCGCTACACCCCCGGGTTCCTTAAACACTCCCTCTCATTCGCCGTACCCGCAGGGCTCATCGTCGCTGCCGCCGTCTTTGGCGTCAACGTCTACGCCATGGCTGTCGGCGGCCACACTAGCAACGCCACCCGAACCGCCTCCGTACTCGCGCTCTCACTCACGGGTCTGTGGATCCTGGCAACCATCTCGCGCCCGCTCAACCTGCGACGCGCGGCCATCATCGGAGCGATGCACCTGGGCCTGGTCTTGGTGCTGGCTGCGCCCCTCCTACAAGACTTCTTCGGCCTGGAATGGCCCCGGAACGATCTTCTACTGACGGCACTTGGCAGCGCGCTCGGAGGAATCCTCGCTATCGAAGCCCTTCACCGGTTCCAGAGCAGGCGAAACGCGCGGAAGTAGCCCCGGACCCCGCCGGAGCCCTGCTCACTGCCGGCGCCTCAGGGCGGCGCGGCGCGCGGCGAACTCCGTTTCATCGATCTCTCCCCGGGCGAAGCGCTCATTGAGGATACGCTCGGAATCATCATTCGGTGGCCCGTAGAAACCCCGTCCGCCCACGTGGTTCCCCCGCAGCAGGAGAATCACCAGCGTGACCATGCCTCCCAAGAACAGGAACATCATTAGCCCCATGGCGATCCAGCCGCCGATGCCGATGCTTCCACCCCATCCATACATCATGGCCAAAACTCCTTCCTGCCCGGACTTACTACCTCAAACAGTGTCACTCGTTCCTGGCCCCTCCCACAGGGCATTTAGTCCCAACGCCGGGCCTTTCGGCCCTACAGCAGGTGCTGGTTGCTCAATAGGCTTCAGGGAGTCGTTGGTCTTGAGGCCAGCGATTGTGTGCCGGTACTCGAAAAAGTCTTAAGTGATATAGGAGCAGACATGTCACTCCCCAGCATGGACGCAGGCCGCGTTGACGGCGGACTACACGTCACGGAAGAACTCAGCCAGGAACAGTGCTGGGATCTCCTGCGCTCAAACACAACCGGCCGTTTCGGCTTCGTTGAAGATGGCAGAGTCATGATGTTTCCGGTGAATTATCTGGTTGACGGCCAGTCCATCTACTTCCGCACAGCAGGGGACGGCTCCATCGCTGAGTCCGTCCCGTCTCCCGAGGCCTCATTCCAAATCGACGGCTCGCATGTTGGCCGGAGCGAAGGTTGGTCCGTGCTGGTCAACGGCCCCTCGTCCCGTGTCGAGGATGGGGACCTTTTGACCCGGCTGTGGGGAAAGGTCATGGCGGAACCGTGGGGTGGCGGAGCGCGGAATCTCTTCATCCGGATTCAGCCATACAGGATCGCCGGACGCCACGTGCATCTGGGATGAGTGCGAATCTTTGTAACCGCGAGTTAGCTAAGGCGAGTCAGTAGTCCATGGCAGACAGCCCAGAAATCATTGTTGGATATGACGGATCCGCCGAGGCGATCACCGCCGTCCGCTGGGCTGCCCGGCAGTCCGGGCTGCGCAGATGCCGGCTCCACGTGGTTCACAGCACTTTGTGGCCGGCATTCACTCACGACCTTGGTCCGGTGCCGGGGGTTGCAGGCAGCGGACTCCGACGCGCAGCTGAGGACATTCTGGCAGAGGGCGTGGCACGAGCCCACGATGAAGTTCCTGGACTGACCGTCAAAACGTCGTTGTTCTATGGGTGGCCCGCCCAACACCTCAGGGACCTTTCTGACGGGGCCGGATTGCTCGTCGTCGGGAGCCGGGGTGTAGGCGGTTTCATGGGGCTGTTGATCGGCTCCGTCAGCTTGGAACTCGCAGCCACCGCCGATTGCCCAGTTGCCGTCATTCGTTCCGGCGGAGATGAGGGTGGCCCCGTCGTGGTCGGTATCGACTTCGACGATTGGGAACCACCGCTTCGGCACGCTTGCACGCTGGCAACCCTTACCCGGGCGCCCCTGAGAATGGTGCACGTCCAGAAAAAGCACTGGGGTCCACCCCTTACCGCAGACTCGGCCGATTCGAAGCAAAACCTCGTGGAAGCCCAGTCGCAAGCTCTTCTTGACTCTGCTGAGCGATACGTCCGAGAAACAGCACCGGAACTCGATCCCGAAACGAAGATATCGATCGGTACATCCATTGCCGGTTCGCTCCTGGCAGAAGCGAAAGATGCCTCCATCATTGTCGTCGGAACCAAAGGACAGGGACTCATCCGAGGCACCATTGGCTCAACCGCACACGCCATCCTGCATCACGCCATGTGCCCGGTCCTGCTGGTGCGTCGGCCCAACCCAGGGCCCGTGTGAAACAGACATTGCTTAGTACAAGTCGCCCGGGGCCAGCTCGTCGTTTTCCGGTCCCCGGTGAATGCGCCTCCCGGTGATGGACGTCGGGAGAATCTCGACGAAAACCCGCTTCTTTGTAGAGGTCAATTGTTGGCGGGGAATCCTTTCGGCGGCTTCAATCTCGGCACCGGACTCCAGTTGCCGTGCCTTGCCCTTAACCACGACGCTCCAGACGGATTGGCTACCGACACCGTCTGTCTCCAACGCAACTTTGTCATTGATCGTGAGCGCGAACAGCTTCTCCCCGGGATTCGTGCGGAGGAGGATTTTTCCGTCGTGGGCGACGAAGTTGATCGGATAGATCTCGGGTTCGTTGGCGATGCTCAATGCCAACCGCCCCAACGTCGCACCCAAAAGGATATTCCAGCATTCTTCCTCGTTCAGGACTTCCACGGGGTTTGCGGTGTCCGGTGACATGGTCGGTCCTTTCGATGGTCGTCATTCCAAGCCATTCCAGCATGCACGCCGCCGGCGTCATCCAATAGGGCCCTTGGACCCGTGTTTGTTGGCCGCCAAGCTTGTAGCGTCATTCATAGGAAGGCTTCCCACCCAAGGTTCGCCTTTCACCGAAAGAGGCAGTGATGCTCGGAATACAACAGGCGGATGCCGGAATGCCGGATACCGGAATCTATTTCCAGTGGGGTGATTTCCTGATCCAATTCGGCAATCTGGTGGTCATTGCCACGATGGTCGTGCTATTCATTCTCGCCTTGGTGATTCCGTTTCCACACGGAAGGAGCCGGAAATGACCGCTGACCGTGGCCCGGTTTCCGCTGCCGACGACGGCGAACCACGCTTTTCCACCTGGACAGGAAAGGCCCAGGGATGGGCCCTGCGCCGGCTCCCGCCGGACAAGCTGCTTCCGGAAGGCCAGCCGAGCTACGTCTCGTCCTGGATTTACGTCTTCGGCATGGGCGCAGTTGCCGCCCTCGTCTACATCATTGGCTCTGGCGTCGTACTGGCCCTGAACGGTCCCACCTGGTTCCACGTCTCCGGACTTGGCCGTTTCATCAACAGCACCCATTTGTGGAGCGTTGAACTGTTCTTCATGTTCATGGTGATCCACCTCTGGGGCAAGTTCTGGATGGCCGCGTGGCGAGGCGGGCGCGTGCTGACCTGGATCACCGGGATGCTCGCGTTTGTCGTCTCGATCGTCACGGCGTTCACCGGATACCTGCTTCAAACAAATTTCGATTCGCAGTGGATTGCTTTCCAGGCCAAAGACGCCCTCAACGCGGTCGGTGTGGGGGCGTGGTTCAACGTTGCCGATCTGGGGCAAATACTCATGTGGCACATCACCCTCCTTCCCCTGGCAGTCGCCGTCGTCGTCGCCCTCCATGTTGTGCTCGTTCGGATGCACGGCGTGGTGCCGCCGTTGGAAGCTGACCCATCCGACGCCCAGCTGAGCTCGACGGCACCAATCCCGGCCACCGAGAGCGAGAACCAGAAATGACCAAGTCCCCAGTGTCAACCTCGTGGCGCAGGCGCAACGACATCGCCAGCAGGCCATGGTCCGGCACGCTGCGTGAATACGATCTGTTCAAGGAACTTGCCGTTGGACTGGTGGTCGTTGGTCTGCTTGTCCTCGGCCTCTCCGCGGTCTTCAGCTCGCCGGACGACCCGAGTGTGACCCTCAAATCCTGGGCCCAGGCCCAGCCCGCGGACTTCGTGGCAACAGCCACGGCGGAACTTGGCGGCACCAGCAACACTGCCGGGTACGGACCACCCTACAATTCAACGCCCGATGCCTCGCAAAAACTCGGCCCGATCGACCTGCAAAGCCTTTCCGGCGTGCGGCTTCCAATCGACACGGCCAACGACTTCGTCATCAGCCCGCTCCAAACCCTCCCAACACCCCCGCCCGCCATCGACGAATGGACCAAGGCAAGCGACGCTCAACACGCTGCCTGGGCTGCCGCCTACACTGACGCACTCAGCAAAGCCCCGGACAACGACCCGGCGAAGGTGGCGCCCGGCGACTACGGCCCGGTACCAGCCCTCACCAGCTCACTTCTGACCATGGCGCAGCAGGGCACCCTTGATCCGGTGTTGAGCGCAAAAGGATCGTTCTACAACACCGATTACAAGGCCAGCATCCTGTTCCTCGGCGACGGTACCTATTTCCCCGGCATCGCCGACGCCCAGCACCTGACAGGCGACCAGTGGGGAATGATGAACGAAACCGGCAACTACCCCGGCCAGTCATGGCTCTGGCTCTTCTCAGCCCTCTACCAAGTGGAACCGTTCAAATCAGCGCCAAACGCGGACGTCCTCGTCGTGTTCACCATGGTGCTCCTGACGCTCCTCCTGACCTTGGCGCCCTTCATCCCCGGGCTCAGGTCACTGCCACGCCGCATACCTGTGCACCGACTGATCTGGCGGGACTACTACAAACACCGCTAGCGCAGGCGATAGAACGTTTCGCTGAAACGGCATCCGCCGCCAAGAATTCGTGATGAAGGGAGGAGGGAGGAGGAGCTAGAACTCCCAGTCCTCATCCTCAGTATTAACAGCCTTGCCGATCACGTAAGACGAACCCGACCCGGAGAAGAAGTCGTGGTTCTCGTCAGCATTGGGTGACAGTGCCGAGAGGATGGCCGGGTTCACGTCGGTGACGGAAGCCGGGAACATGGCCTCGTAACCCAGGTTCATGAGCGCCTTGTTGGCGTTGTAGTGCAGGAACTTCTTGACGTCCTCGGCCAGGCCGACGCCGTCGTAGAGGTCATGCGTGTACTGGACTTCGTTTTCGTACAGCTCGAAGAGCAGCTCGAACGTGTAGTCCTTGATTTCCTGGCGCTTCTCCTCGGAGACCTTTTCGAGGCCCTTCTGGAACTTGTAGCCGATGTAGTAGCCATGCACGGCCTCATCGCGGATGATCAGGCGGATGAGGTCTGCCGTGTTCGTGAGCTTGGCACGGGAAGACCAGTACATGGGCAGGTAGAACCCGGAGTAGAACAGGAAGGATTCCAGCAGCGTGGAAGCCACCTTGCGCTTCAGGGGATCGTCGCCCTGGTAATAGTCCATGACGATCTGCGCCTTCTTCTGCAGGTTCTCGTTCTCGAGGGACCAGCGGAAGGCGTCGTCGATCTCCTTGGTGGAGCACAGGGTCGAGAAAATCGACGAATACGACTTCGCGTGCACCGACTCCATGAAGGCGATATTCGTGTACACGGCCTCTTCGTGCGGGGTGATCGCGTCCGGGATCAAGGAAACGGCGCCCACCGTGCCCTGGATGGTGTCCAGCAGGGTCAGGCCCGTGAATACGCGCATGGTGAGCTGCTGCTCGTCCGGCGTGAGAGTGTGCCAGGACTGGACGTCGTTGGACAGCGGCACCTTCTCCGGCAGCCAGAAGTTGTTGACCAGGCGGTTCCAGACCTCCACGTCCTTGTCATCCTGGATGCGGTTCCAGTTGATTGCTTCGACGTGGCTAAGCAGCTTGACCTTCTCGGTCATTTCGTCCCCTTAACGTATGTGTTCTTAAGGTAAGCGTACGACGCCGGGCGCTCACCCGGCGTCGTACTCTTCAGTTTTGAGGCGCGGCGGCTGCCGCAAATAAACAACCGTTATCGGTTACAGCATGCAGGAAACGCAGCCCTCAACCTCGGTCCCTTCCAGCGCGAGCTGGCGGAGTCGGATGTAGTAGAGCGTCTTGATGCCCTTGCGCCATGCGTAGATCTGCGCCTTGTTGATGTCACGCGTGGTGGCGGTGTCCTTGAAGAACAGCGTCAGGGACAGGCCTTGGTCCACGTGCTGCGTGGCGGCGGCGTAGGTGTCGATGATCTTCTCGTAGCCGATCTCGTACGCGTCCTGGTAGTACTCCAGGTTGTCGTTGTCGAGGTACGGAGCCGGGTAGTAGACGCGGCCGATCTTGCCTTCCTTGCGGATTTCGATCTTGGCGGCCACCGGGTGGATCGACGACGTCGAGTTGTTGATGTAGCTGATGGAACCGGTG
The DNA here is from genome assembly GCF_056398865.1 of Arthrobacter sp. 01T419. Lineage (NCBI taxonomy): Bacteria > Bacillati > Actinomycetota > Actinomycetes > Micrococcales > Micrococcaceae > Arthrobacter > Arthrobacter sp. 01T419. The sequence goes on along the minus strand of NZ_JBFTQF010000005.1, from coordinate 60,051 downwards.
GGCGGGACGGCCTGCAAGTTCTGGTTGTAGATGCCGTGCTCCATGACGGAAGCCTTGAGCTCACGCCAGTCATCCTGGGTGGGGATGTGGATGCCGGCGAAGAGCTCACGGACTCGCTCGGTCTCCGGTGCCCACTCCTGCTCGGTGTACTTGTTGAAGAACTCGCCACTCGCGTAGGTGGAGTTCTCGAAGCCGCCGAAGGACTGGCCGGTCTCGATGGCCAGCTTGTTCGAGGCACGCAAGGCGTGGAACAGCACCGTGTAGAAGTAGATGTTGGTGAAGTCCAGGCCCTCTTCGGAACCGTAGTGGACGTGCTCGCGGGCAAGGTAGCCGTGCAGGTTCATCTGGCCGAGGCCGATGGCGTGGCTCTGGGCATTGCCCTGCGCGATGGACGGCACCGAGTTGATGTAGGACATGTCCGACACCGCACTAAGGGCACGGATGGACGTCTCGATCGACAAGCCGAAGTCCGGGGAATCCATGGTCTTGGCGATGTTCATCGAACCAAGGTTGCAGGAGATGTCCTTGCCAACCGTCTCGTAGCTGAGGTCCTCAGCGTAGATGGACGGCGTGGAAACCTGCAGGATCTCCGAGCACAGGTTGCTCATGGTGATCTTGCCGGCAATCGGGTTGGCCCGGTTCACGGTGTCCTCGAACATGATGTACGGGTAGCCGGACTCGAACTGAATCTCCGCGAGGGTCTGGAAGAACTCGCGGGCGCTGATCTTGGTCTTCTTGATCCGGGAGTCGTCCACCATCTCGTAGTACTTCTCAGTGACCGAGATGTCGGAGAACGGGACGCCGTAGACGCGCTCGACGTCGTACGGGGAGAAGAGGTACATGTCCTCGTTCTTCTTGGCCAGCTCGAACGTGATGTCCGGGACAACGACGCCGAGGGACAGCGTTTTGATGCGGATCTTCTCGTCGGCGTTTTCCCGCTTGGTGTCCAGGAAGCGGTAGATGTCCGGGTGGTGGGCGTGCAGGTACACGGCCCCTGCACCCTGGCGGGCACCGAGCTGGTTGGCGTAGGAGAAGCTGTCTTCGAGGAGCTTCATGACCGGGATGACGCCGGAAGACTGGTTCTCGATCTGCTTGATCGGGGCGCCATGCTCGCGGATGTTGGTCAGCGAGAGGGCTACGCCGCCGCCACGCTTGGACAGTTGCAGCGCCGAGTTGATGCCGCGGGCGATCGACTCCATGTTGTCTTCGATGCGCAGCAGGAAGCAGGAGACCAGCTCGCCGCGCTGGGCCTTGCCGGCGTTGAGGAACGTGGGCGTTGCGGGCTGGAAGCGGCCGTCGATGATTTCGTCGACGAGGCGGCTGGCAAGTTCTTCGTTGCCGCGGGCAAGGTGCAAGGCAACCATGCAGACGCGGTCCTCGTAGCGCTCCAGGAAACGCTTGCCGTCGAAGGTCTTGAGCGTGTAGGAGGTGTAGAACTTGAAGGCGCCGAGGAACGTCTCGAAACGGAACTTCTTCTTGTAGGCGCGATTGAAGAGGTCACGGATGAAGTTCATCGTGTACTGGTCGAGCGTCTCGCGCTCGTAGTACTGGTTCTTGACCAGGTAGTCCAGCTTCTCTTCCAAGTCATGGAAGAAAACGGTGTTGTTGTTCACGTGCTGCAGGAAGTACTGGTGCGCGGCCTCGCGGTCGGCTTCGAACTGGATCTCCCCGTTCGGACCGTAGAGGTTCAACATGGCGTTGAGCTCATGGTAGCCAAGGCCCTTATAGGCCTCCGGCAATGGCTTCTTGACCTTGGCGGTATCCACAGCGCCCTTGGTTACTTCTGTGTCTGCGACAGTCGTGTCCAAAACTTTTCCAATCCTTGATTGACCCGGTCAACATCTTCCGGAGTCCCCATGAGTTCGAATCGATAAAGAAGCGGAACCCGGCATTTGGTGGCGATGATGTCTCCCGCCATGCAGTAGTTTTCCGCGAAGTTGGTGTTTCCTGCTCCGATGACGCCGCGGATCAGTTCCCTGTTCTGCGGGTTGTTCAGAAACCTGATGACTTGCTTGGGCACCGATCCTTCGCCATTCGTGCCGCCATACGTAGGCAGCACAAGGACGAAAGGTTCCAGCGCGAGCAGCGGCGCGTCCTTGGCGTGGAGCGGGATGCGTGCCGCGTCGACGCCGAGCTTCTGGACGAAGCGCTTGGTGTTCTCAGATGTGGAGGAAAAGTAGATGAGGTGACTCCGCGTGCTGACAGCTTCAGCCGCTACTTGTGCAGGTGCTGTTGCCAGCGCTGCCATGGGAGTCACCTCGACTACATTGGAATACTTTGTTGTTGTGGCGAAGGACCGGAAGGCCTAGGCCACGGAAGCGGCAGCCAGTGCCAGCTCTTCGATCTTGTCCGGACGGAATCCTGACCAGTGATCCTGCTCGGTCACCACGACGGGAGCCTGCATGTATCCAAGGGCCTTCAGGCGCTCAAGGGCCTCGGCATCCTGGGAGATGTCGACACTCTGGTAGGCGATGCCCTTCTTGTCGAGTGCACGGTAGGTTGCGTTGCACTGAACACAGGCCGGCTTCGTGTAAACCGTTACAGTCATGGTCCCTGTCCCCTTTGTTGAAGTCTTTGCTCTTCGTATTGGCAGGCCCCGACCGGAACTGATTCCTCCGATACTGGCCCGCTGGCCGCCAAGGCGGCCAAACGCTCTATTCATGTCTTGTGCTGGTTTCCCGCTCAATCCGTAAATCGATACTACATGTAGTGCAAGCGCCTCAGCGGAACCCCAAGATGATGTATTACAAGTATGTCATTTTACGCACCGGTAGTCCACAGGCAAAGGGGGTAAAAATGTCCGTGAATCCGCCAAATCCGGAGACGTAATCCACACCCTGTGGACTACTTAGCCACATTTAATCGTCAGCGTGTCGCGGGGATCCCGGCGTGTCGCGGGATCTTGCAAACCCTGTTTCGTGAGTCGCCCGCCACACTCCAGGGGGCTCACCAGGCACATCAACAGCAGGAGCGGAGACCGAATTCACACGGCTATGCTGGCTGGGCACGGATTTCGGCCGGCACCAAGCCTAAGGATCACCGATGGTCAACCTTCTCCACCTGCGGACACTGATTGAGGTCACGCGGCTCGGCTCTTTCGCGGCGGCCGCCACGCGGCTCGGTTACACCGCCTCAGCCGTATCCCAACAGATGTCAGCGCTGGAACGGGACACCGGCGTCGAACTCTTCCACCGTTCCGCGCGCAGCGTTGTTCCCACCGAAGCCGCCCTCACCATGGTGCGCCATGCGTCGAAGGTGCTCACCGACGTCGAAACCTTGCTCGCGGCCGCCTCAAGGAGCACGGACTCCCCCGCCCAGGAGCTCCGGTTGGGCATCTTCCCCAGCCTGGCCACGTACGTACTACCGGACATCCTGCGGAACCCGCGGTGGAACAAACTGGGAATTGAACTCCGCGTGTGGGTGGCTGAACCCTCCCAAACCATCCAAGGACTGCGCAGCGGCGGCGAACTGGATCTCGCGCTGGTGTATCAGGTGGGCCAGTCCGGGCTCGCGTGGCCGCACACCTTGGAACGGCAATGGATCGGCGACGACGACTTCCGGGTGGTGCTCCCCGCGTCCTGGGGAATTCGGGAGGACGCCGAAATGCAGGCCTCGCAGCTCTCCGACATGCCATGGATCATCCATCACCCGGGCACCAGCGACGCCGTCGTGATCGAACGCCTGTTTGCCAGCTGCAATCTGCACCCGCGCGTCGTGGCCTACAGCGATGACTTCCACGCGAGCCTCGAGATGGCCGCCGCGGGGCTCGGTGCCGCGCTGGTGCCGGAATTGGCGCTCCGGCACCGACCGCCCGGCGTCGTGGTCCTGGACGTCCCGGACATCCGCCTGGCCCGCAACGTGTTCGCACTGCTCATCAACGAGAAGCGCACCGCACAAGTGCAACTCTTCACGGAACTGCTGGCCGACACGCTTCGCGGGAGCCCGGCGGCAGTCCGGGCCGGCGGCCCCGCGGTGATGCCCAAAAGGACGCAAAAGTCAACGCCCAAACCGCGGACTTGAAATCTTTCAGGATGCTGGAACAGGCCGCTTGTTTGGGGCTATCTTGAAGACATGAGCAAGGTAGCGAGCAAACATTTTGGGGAAATCGAGCTCAACCACGGGCGGGAACACTGCTACGTGGCTTCTCACGAGCTCGCAGGAAATCCCCTCGAACTGGACCTGAACGTCGCGGCGCACGACCACTTCGACGAGAAGGCCCTCCACAAGGTGGACTACCGCCTGGGCTACCTCCCCGAGTTAGTGGACCAGGTCCGGGACATGATTGCCGAGGAGCTGGACCAGGACGGCACCAACTCCCAGCAGTTCCTCCACTTCCACTCCACGCAGCTCAAGGAAGAGCAGCTGGAGGCAGTGTTCGGCGTCCGGGAGAAGGCGCAGCTCACCAAGGACGTCTTCCTCAAGGCCCTCAAGCTTGGCCACGTGGCGATCTATCCCGGCCAGCCGGAGCGCTACTTCGTCCTCGATTTCACCTTGGGCTCGCACTTCACCGACGAGCTCCTGGTGGTCGCGGCGGACGAGGACGGCGTGGTGGACGACGAAATCCTCTGGGAGTCCTGACACAGGAGTAAAGGGTACGACGGCGGCCGGTCACCTTTCGAGGTGACTGGCCGCCCGTTCGCTCGCTTCTCCAAGGTTGGCGCGGCAGGCCGCACCAACCTTGGAGCCTCTGCGAGCTCTCTTATTGCATCAGTGGTCTACTTGGCTGCTTCCAGCAGTCCTGCGCGGACCGTCTTGGTGGCCTTGACCAGGTTGCGCAGGGACTCTTCAGTCTCGGCGTAGCCACGGGTCTTCAGGCCGCAGTCCGGGTTGACCCAGAGCTGGCGGGACGGAACGTGCTTGACGGCAGTGGCCAGCAACTCGGTGACTTCGGCTTCGCCCGGGACGCGCGGCGAGTGGATGTCGTAGACGCCCGGACCAACGCCGCGGCCGAAGTGGTGCGCTTCGAGGTCGTGGACAACCTCCATGCGGGAGCGCGCTGCCTCGATGGAGGTGACGTCGGCGTCGAGGCCGTCGATCGCGTCGATGATCACGCCGAACTCCGAGTAGCAGAGGTGGGTGTGGATCTGGGTTGCGTCGGCAGCACCGGCAGTGGCCAGGCGGAAGGAGTCAACGGACCACTTCAGGTAGGCGGCGTGGTCAGCCTTGCGCAGCGGCAGGAGTTCGCGCAGTGCGGGCTCGTCCACCTGGATGACCTTGATGCCGGCAGCTTCGAGGTCGGCGATCTCGTCACGCAGCGCGAGGCCGACCTGGTTGGCGGTCTCGCCCAGCGGCTGGTCGTCGCGGACGAAGGACCAGGCCAGGATGGTGACCGGACCGGTGAGCATGCCCTTCATCGGCTTGCTGGTGAGGGACTGCGCGTATTCGGCCCAGGCAACCGTGATGGGAGCCGAGCGGGTAACGTCGCCCCAAAGGATGGACGGACGGGTGCAACGGGAGCCGTAGGACTGGACCCAGCCGTGGACCGTGACGTCGAAGCCTTCCAGGTTCTCGGCAAAGTACTGAACCATGTCGTTGCGCTCGGGCTCGCCGTGCACCAGGACGTCGTAGCCGAGCTCTTCCTGCAGCTCGACGACGCGCTTGATCTCGTCCTTCATGAGCTGCTCGTACTGCTCGTTAGTGAGATCGCCCTTGTTGTTGCGGGCGCGGGCCGAACGGATTTCCGAGGTCTGCGGGAAGGATCCGATGGTGGTGGTGGGCAGCGGCGGCAGGTGCAGCGCTTCTTCCTGGGCGGCTTCGCGGACCGAATACTCGGAGCGGTTGAAGTCGGCGTCAGTGAGGGCGGCGGTGCGGGCACGGACATCGGCACGCTGCACGCCTTCGGCGGTGGCGCGGGAGGCGATCACGGCGGAAGCTTCGTCGATGGCGGCCTGAGCGGAAGCCGGGTTGGCCAGGTAGTCCGCAAGGGTCTTGACCTCGACGGCCTTCTGGTCTGCGAACGCAAGCCAGCTGCGCAGCTGCTCCGAGAGCTGGGTCTCCTCGGCCGTGTCGTGTGGAACGTGCTGGGTGGAGGTGGAGGTGCTGACGGCGAGCTTGCCGGCTGCGGCCTTCAGTTCGTCCAGCTTTGCGGCCGAGACGGCGAGGTCGTTGCGCCAGATGTTGTGGCCGTCGACGACGCCGGCAACCAGGGTCTTGTTGCCGAGGGCCGCCAGGGCTGCGGCGGACGGGACCGCACCCTTGAAGACGTCGATGTGCAAGGCGTCGATGTTGGTCGCGGCAAGGGTGCCGAGCTGGCCATCGAGGGAACCGTACGGGGTGGAGACGAAGAGTTGCGGGCGCTCTGCGGCACCGGAGAGGACCTCGTAGGCACGTGCGACGGCAGCCTGGATTTCTGCGGCCGGGGTGTCCTGGTCAACAACCAGGGCCGGCTCGTCCAGCTGGATCCAGCTGGCGCCAGCAGCGGCCAACTTGCCGAGCAGTTCAACGTAGACCGGGAGAATGTCCTCGAGGCGGGACAGCGGAGCGAAGCCTGCGGGGGCATCGTCCGAAGCCTTGGAGAGGAGCAGGTAGGTCACCGGGCCGACGATGTACGGACGGGTCTCGATGCCGTTGGCCAGGGCGAACTCGAATTCCTCGACGATGCGGTTCGAAGCGAGCTTGAAGTCAGTCTCCGGGCCGATTTCCGGAACGAGGTAGTGGTAGTTGGTGTCGAACCACTTGGTCATTTCCAGCGGCTGCTGTTCCTTGTTGCCGCGGGCCAGGGTGAAGTAGCCATCGATGTCGAGCTGGCCTTCGGCGTTGAGCAGTTGGCCGAAACGGGCCGGGACGGCGCCCAGGTGTGCGGTGGCGTCGAGCACCTGGTCATAGTAGGAGAAGGCGCCCGGAACAGCGGCGGCTTCGTTGAGGCCGAGTTCCTGGAGTCGCTTGGCAACGGTCAGCTGGATGTCCTTGGCAGCGGCGTCAAGGGCAGCAGCGTCGATCTTGCCGGCCCAGTAGGCTTCAACGGCCTTCTTGAGTTCGCGACGGCGGCCGATACGCGGGTAGCCGAGGATCGAGGCTGCCGGGAATTGAGTGGTGTTCTGATCAGTCATGGGAGTTTCCTTCGGACAGTAGGTGCAAATCGAGGTGTCTAGGGGTAGCGGAGCAGCGTTGGCTGATCAGCTGACGAGTTCTTGGCGGCGGGCGATGGCATGAAGCCGGCTGGCAGGGCGGGCCGGGCGGGGCAGCGCAAGCTTGTCCAGTACGTCCAAGGCGCAGGTGTGCTCATTGAAGGTGTACAGGTGGATGCCTGGAGCGCCGGCTTGGAGTGCTGCGTTGGCCAGGTCCACCGTGGCGCGGACTCCGATCTTGCGCCGCTCGGCGTCAGTGTCCGCGGCAGCAAGGCGTTCGATGAGTTCCGGTGCCGGTTCGACGCCGGTGAGCTCGCCGAGGCGCTTGAGCCGACGAAGGCTCGTCAGCGGCATAACCCCGGGAATGATCGGGATGGTGACGCCTGCGCGTCGGGCACGGGAGATCAGGTCTGCATATTGCTCGGTGTGGAAGAAGACCTGCGTGATGGCGAAGTCGGCGCCCGAGCGCTGCTTCGCAAGCAGCACCTCGACGTCGTGCTCCACGCTCGGTGACTCCGGGTGGCGAGTGGGATAGGCGGCCACGCCGACGGCGATCTTGCCTGCGCACAGCAGGGCGGAACGTCGCTGCTCCACACGGCGGATTAATTCGATCAAATCCTGGGCGTAACGCAAGGAGCCGCTGACCGGCTGGCCGCTGTCCTTGGGCAGGTCGCCGCGCAGGGCAAGGATGCCGCGCACGCCGTTGTCCAGCAGTTCGCCAATGATCTCAGCCAGTTCCTGCGGGGTGTTTCCAACGCAAGTCAGGTGTGCCAGCGGCCGGAGGGTGGTTTCAAGCAGCAGCCGGTTGATGAGCTCGACGGCGGTGTCCCGGTTGGAGCCGCTGGCACCATAGGTGACAGAGACGAAGTCGGGATCCGTGGCCTCAAGCTCCCCAATGGTGGTCCACAACGATTCCGCAGCCGCTGGAGAGCGGGGCGGGAAGAGTTCGTAGGACAAGGCGACGGGTGCAGCGCCGGTCAGGTTTGGATGGGTGTCGATGAGGCTTGGTGGTGACATTTGCGTCCTTGGCTTGTGTCAGCGGGTCTGCGATCCGGGACTTGAATTCCAAGTCCTAAAACTGCAGAATCGGTGAATTGAGTTTGGGGATACACGCAACGAACTCCAGCAGGGCGCAGCCGCGACTGTTACGCCTGGAATGAAGTTGTCCGTGTGCAAATGTCAGGCCCACATGGGGGCACCCACACCCTCCTGCCTGCCTTCGAGAGGCAGATCCGGCGGAGGATCGCTGACACGTTACCGCGGTAACTTGACTACGACTCTAGATCGGGGTTCCGGGCGCCACAAATCGTCCACCGAATTAAGACGCAGTTTTACGCTACGTTTCGCCTGATTTCTGAAGATTGTTCGTTGGGCTTTCGGCCGGGCTTAAGCCGCAAGGAGTACCCCACAGAGAACCGCGTCTGGGAGCCCTCCCCATCACGGTCCGGCAGGACTATTCTTTTGCCATGATTCAGCTTCCAGCCAGTTATCAGGAATACCTCGACGGCAAGGATGAGCGGTTCATCCAGACCATCCGCCCCATCTTGATGCAATCCGCGGCGGACAAGCTTCACGGTGTCCGTGTCCTCTACAACCCCGGGCTTACCGGTCACCAGGCCCATCTTGATGATTCCATTCCGTACGGCACCATCGTGGAGGACATCGACTAGGACGCTGCGACGCGGACTACGGGGGCCAGCGATGGCGTCGCTGACGGCTGCTCAGCCCTTCATCGCCCCGGAGAGTGCAAATGCGCTGCCCGAGCCCCGGGCCACCACGGTGTAGAGGATAAGCACCGGGACTGAATACAAAATGGAGAACGCGGCGAGTTCCCCATAGGCGATGGCTCCGTGCTGGCCGAAGAAGCTGAAGACGGACACCGCGGCCGGCTGCTTGGCGGTAGACAACAGCAGGATGAATGGAACGAAGAAGTTCCCCCAGGCCTGGATGAAGACGAAGATGAACACCACGCCCAGCCCTTGCCTCATCAGGGGCACGACGATTCTCCGGAGCGTGGCGAGTCCCGAGGCACCGTCCATCCAGGCAGCTTCCTCCAGCTCGAGCGGCACGGAGTCCATGAAGTTCTTCGTCATCCAAATGGCCATGGGCAAGGTGGTGGTTGCCATGAAGAAGATGGTTGCCGGCATCGAGTCCAGCAACTGCAGCTGCACGAACAGGCCATAGACCGGCACCATGATTGCCGTGACCGGGAGCGACGTGCCGAACAGGATCGCATACAGGAAAGGCTTGTTGAACCGCGACTGGTAGCGGGACAGCGGATAGGCCGCGAGCACGGCGGCAGCCAGGTTGACGACGGCGGTTCCAGCGGAGAGCAGGAAGCTGTTCACGAGCGGCTGGAACAGCAAGTCAGGCGTCAGCACGGCGGCAAAGTTAGCTAACGACGGCGATTGCGGCCAGCGCGTCTGGTACCCGGCGTGCGGATCAACGGAGGCAAGAAGCAGCCACCCCAAGGGCAGCACAAAGCACAAACCGATCACCGCCAAAGCCGCATTGGCAGCGAACCGGACACGGGGCCGTCCCCCGGCCACCGCAGTCGGGCGTCTTTCGCTAAGCCGCGGCCCCCGGCGCAAGGATGTCATGGGTTCACCCTGCGAAGGAGCCTGACGTACGCCGTTCCGAAGACCATGCCGATCAGGATCAAAACCGAAGCGATCGCGGTGCCGTAGCCGATATCTCCAAGCTTGAAGGCTTCCTGGTACGCGAGCACCGGCAAAGTGGTGCTCGCGTTGGAGGGGCCGCCCGCCGTCATCACCCAGATCAGGGTGAAGACCGCGAGCGTCTGGAGCGTGATCAGCATGAGATTTGTAGCGATGCTCCCGCGGATGATCGGCAGGGTGATGAAGGCGAGCCGCTGCCACCCCCGGGCACCGTCCATGAGGGCGGCTTCGGAAACGTCCCGCGGGACCTGGGAGAGCGCCGCCCGGTAGACCAACATGGAAAACGCTGTGCCCCGCCAGACATTGGCCAGGATGATCGCAGCCATGGGGAAGGCATACAGCCAGTTGGCGCCGTGAACGCCGAGCATTCCCAAGAGCTGGTTGAGCGTACCGTCCTGGCTGAAGTACGCATAGGCAGCGAAGGCAGCAACGATTTCCGGCAGCACCCACGAGGCAACCACTGCGGTGCCCACGAGCGACGCCGTCGCACCCCCGGATTTGGTCATCAGCAGGGCGATGACCAGGCCCAGGGCGTTTTGTCCGAGGATTGCAGACGCGCCCACGAAGACCACCGTCAGCCAGGCAGAGAGAGGGAAGACGGAGTCCGTCAACATCCGGACGTAATTGTCCAGGCCGATCCACTGAGGGTTCAGGGCCGCCCTGCCGGACAACGCTGCGTCGGTGAAGGAGGCATAGAAGGACCACGCCACGGGCGCCAACATGAAGAGGACCAGCAACAGGATCGACGGCACTACCGGCAGCAAGCGGAACCTGCGACGCAGTGAGCCGCGATCAGGGGAATCAGGGACTGGCATGCGTCATTTCTGCATGACCTTGGCGTCACCGACCAGTTTCTTGACCGAAGCGTCGTATTCGGCCGCCGCCTCGGCCGGGCTCTGTTTGCCGGTGATGACAGCCTCGGTGGCCTGCTGGACGGCGAGGGAAATCTTCGGGTAGTCAGCGGTTGCCGGGCGATAGTGCGTCACAGCCACGAGATCGGAGACATCCTTCACAAACGGGTTGGCCGCTTGGTAACCGGGATCAGAAGCGACATCGGTGCGGACGGCGATCTGCGAATTGTTGACGTCGAAGGCAAGCGCGTTCTTCTTGTTCACGGCGGTGGTCAGGAACTTGAAAGCCAAGTCCGCGCTCTTGGTCTTCGCACCGACGGCGAGGGTCCATCCACCGGACATGCTCACGCCGCCCGGATCCTGCCCGAACTGGGTGGGGAACTTGGCTACCGCCATATCCTGCGCATAGCCGGCCCATTCGTAGGAACCGCCTTTTTGCCAGAACGACGGCGTGTAGGAGCCTTCCACGGTGGCGCCCATTTTGCCCTTCGGCAGCCACTCACCAAAGACTTTCTTCCACACATTGGAATCGAGCGCTTCCGACGGTGTCACGGCGAGCTTCTCGTCGTACAGGGTCTTCAGGAATTGGAGCGAATCGGTGAATCCCTTGGATCCCAGCACCCACTTCTTGTCGTTTTCTGAATACAAGGAGCTTCCCGTCCCATAAAGCAGCTCGTAGAAGCTCTGCATGACTGTTCCTTCACCGGTGGCTTTCCCGGCGTACATGTTGAATGGCACAACGCCCGGATCCGCGGCCTTCATCTTGCGGGCCGCCGTCAGGATGTCATCCCAGGTTTTCGGCTGCCATGGCAAGGGAATGCCGGCCTTCTGAAGGACTGTCTTGTTGTACCAGATCGCCCTGGTGTCGGTGCCAAGCGGGATCGCGTAAATACCGCCGTCGTCACCGCGTCCCGCAGCCTTTGCGCCCTCGTTGAATTTGGACCACTCGTCCCAGGTGGCCAGTTGTCCGTCGAGTTTGAGGAGGTAGCCGGCGTCAACGTCCGAACGGACTTTGAAGGTGTCCTCGTAGAAGACGTCCGGCGCCGTGTCCGGAGACCGTTGAGCCAGCGCGAGCTTGGTGCCGTAGTCGTCGTCGTTGGCTTGGATAGGCTGCAGGTCCACCGTGACGCCTGCGTTGGCGGCTTCGAATTCCCGTTTGGCGTCCGTGAAGACCTTATCCAGCGCCGTGAAAGAGTCCGTCTTTTGATAGACGATCTTGATCGTCCTTTTGTCATTGGCTTGTGATGGGGTGGAACACGCGGCCGAGGCCAAAAGGCCGACTACGCCGAGCAGTGCTGCTCCGATCCTGGCTAGGCGACGCATGACGCTCCGATCTTCATACGGCTGCAGCCCCCACACTTCAGCTGGCCCAGCCTCTTGCCGATATTGATAAAAAGCCCTGCGACGCAGGGCAGTGAAAGACCTCAGCCTTCCAAGAGGAGCCGCTGGGCGCGCGGCGCAAGCGTGTGTTCCAGTACCAGGCAGGCCGCGCCAATAGCGCCGACGTCTTCGCCCACTCCGGTTCCGACAACTTCAATGCCGTGAATGCTGCTGGCGGCGCTGTTGGCGGCGAGCAGGGCAGGAATGCGATTCAAGTATCGCTCTGACATGCGGCCCCAGAAGGGGCCTCCAAAGACTACCCGCTCGACGTCGAGGGTGTTGGTCACCACCGCAACGGCCCGGGCAACCAGCACCGCGGACTTGTCGATGATCGCGATGGCGCGTTCGTCGCCGGAGTCAGCTGCATCGCACAGCTTGGCAAAGCCCTCCTGCACTTCCGGCCCCTCTGTCCCCTTGCGGCCACCGTCCAGGACACCTTGCTCTTCGGCCTCGGCCACGAGGACCTGCGGGATGCAGGAGGACTTGACGCACCCGCGGAGGCCGCAATCGCATGCAGGGCCGTCCGGGTCGACAATGATGTGGCCGATTTCGCCGGCGTTGCCTGATGTTCCGCGGACCACTTCGTCGTTCAGGACGATCCCGCAGCCGATGCCGGTGCCCATGTACATGAAAATGAAGCTGCCCGTACCGCTGGGACCGCCCGCCCACGTTTCCGCGACGGCCGCACTGGTCACGTCCTTGTCCACGAGGGTCTCAAGCCCGGTGGCTTCGGCGAGGGCATCCCTCAAGTGCACCCGGTCCCAACCCACCATCAGGGGCGGGTCGACGACGGTGCCCTCATCGAGATCTATGGGACCCGGCGCCGCGACGCCAAGTCCCGCGATCTTCCCCTGATCGACGCCGGATTCTTCGATCAGCGTCTTGATTTCATCGGCGATGGCGGCGATGACGCGCAATGGATCACTGCCGCCAGGAGTGGGGATCCGGGAATGCTTCACAACGTCGCCCACCAGGTCCAGGACCACGGAAGTAATGACCGCGGGATCAAGGTGGACGCCCAAGGCATACATTCCGGCAGGGTTCAGGCGCAAGATGGTACGAGGTTTGCCCGGACCGCTACCTTCCTTGCCGGCTTCGACAATGAGCCGTTGATCAAGCAGGCGGCGTGAGATATTCGAGATAGTCTGCGGTGAGAGGCCAACGATCTGGGCCAGTTCGACGCGGCTCAGTCCGCCGGATGAGCGCCTGATTGCGTCGAGAATGACGGTCAGGTTGAAGTCCCCCATGCGTGGCAGATTGGTTCCGCGCCTCGGACTCGGCTGGCGGATCTCAGTCACGGATTCCCCTAAATCATTCGAATAATGCTGTTGCATTTGCATCGTACGGCACGTGTGCGCGTCCCGGTATGCCCACACGCTCGTCATCTGGAACGGACACGGATATTGGAGACGGGAGGCACTGGGACATGGCACTCATGCCACAGGCCGAGCTGGACGTGACCGCAAGGCTAGTGAGGGCGTTGCTCGAGGAGCAGCTGCCCGCTATCTCCGGACTTCCGTTGGAGCTGGTGGCCAACGGTTGGGACAACGTCATCTACCGTCTCGGCAAGGATTGGGCCGTTCGCTTGCCTCGCCGGGAGGCGGCAGCGCAGCTAGTACTCCATGAACAGCAGTACCTCCAGACGTACGCCCGGCATTCCCCCGTTCCCCTCCCGAGCCCTGTCCATTCAGGCCGCCCATCTGCAGACTATCCGTGGCACTGGAGCGTGACCCCTTGGTTGGATGGGATCTCCGCGGCGCTTGTGCCCCAAGCAACCCGGAATGCTGCGGCCTTGGACATGGCAGCGTTCCTCATCGCCATCCACGTGCCCGCAGCACCGGGCGCCCCGGTCAACCCCGTCCGCGGGGTGCCCTTGGAGACGAGGTCAGACGCGTTACTGGGCCGACTCGAAGATTACGGCCGCTATCCGGAGGCCCCGCGGTTGCGGAAGCTCTGGTCCGAAGCCTGCATGGCCGTGCCGTGGGCGGGGTCCGCGCTGTGGCTGCATGGTGACCTCCACCCCGCGAACATCCTCCTGCGTCCTGACGGGCGGCTCGCGGCTGTCCTCGACTTCGGAGACCTTGGGGCCGGGGATCCCGCCGTCGATCTCGCCGTCGCGTGGTTGATGTTCGACGGCGGTGCGCGGCAGCGTTTCATGGCGGCCATGGGCCCCGCCGTTGATGCCGGCACATGGAGCCGCGCCCGCGGCTGGGCCGTCTTGTTGGCGACGGCCATGGTGAGTTTTTCGGATGACAACCCTCAGATGTCGAGCATCGGGCGCTTCGCGCTGGACCAGTTGCTATCTGAACCGCGTTAACTGACCTGCGCTGACTAACCTTCGCTGGCGCCTAACGTTTAACGCTGCGTGTCACAGTGAATTTCGGATTCCGGCCTATTTCAGTGGTGGGCCCAATCAGTCTTTCCAGAGCCGAGCGGTACTGCAAGTGGCTGTTGTAGACAGTCCAGAGCTCACCGCCGGAAGCAAGGACCCGCGCGGCGGCCTCAAACATCTTCGTGGCCGCCCCGGCATGCACGCTGGTGCCGAGGTGGAACGGCGGGTTGAGCAGGATGAGGTCTGCACTGCCCGGTTCAAAGGCGGACATGGCGTCGTCCTGAACTACCGTGACCCGATCTCCCAAGCCGTTGGCTGCCGCGGTGGCCTTGGTGGACGCGACTGCTGCGGCTGATTGGTCGGTGGCAGTAACGCGGGCATTGGGCCGGTCCCGCGCGTACATGGTGGCGAGGATTCCCGTCCCGCAGCCGAGGTCCACCGCGTGGCGGGCGTCGGGAATCTTGTCCAGGAAGCCCAAAAGGAAGCGGGTGCCGATATCCAGCTTCGTGCCCGAGAACACGGCCCCGTGGGCACAGACTGTAATGCCTAGCTCGGTGTTCCGTTCCGAGACAGGAAAGGGCGCCGCAGTGGCCGGACGTTTTGGTTCCCGGGCAATGAGGACCCGTGATTTCCGCTGCGCGAGCTGTGGCTGCACAGACTCAAAGCTACGTTCCAGGACGGCGTTCATGCCCAAGGACATGTGCTTGACGCGTCCACCGGCCAACACGACGGCGCCGGGCGCTGCAAAGCGTGCAACGGCGTCGGCGATCTCCTCCAGCTCCGCGAGCGCTTTGGGTAACTGCATGATCACCAGTTCGGCGCCGTCGAGCAACCCGGCTCCCAACTCGAACTCTTCGAAGCGACCGGACAACCCTGACGCCGCGGCGTTCCGCTGGAGTGCGAGACTGCTCACGTAGAGGTCCTGGGTCACCCGGACGTGCTCGACGCCGAGAGCCGCCAAGGCGCCCAAGGTCAGGGCTCCGTAGCGGTCACCGATCACTGCAACGCGGATCTCCGGACTAAGCACGTACCGTGCCGCGGTCTCGAGGAGGAGCCGGTCGGTGGCATCGTGCGCCTGCAGGTTCTCGGCCTCAACGTCAGGGAACCGGCGCAGGCCGCCAAACAGTGCATCAAGGTCCATTTCATGAGGGTCCAATAGGGTCACGCTGAACTCGAGCCTTCTTTCGCTTCTCGGCTTGCCGAATGGTCCGGCGGCCTCCAGCAATCTATCCCCCACGGGAACCCTCGACAACACGAGGGCTGCGGAGGATGGTAGAGATTGCAAGTAACCGACCGTCTGCCCGCTGCTGAAGGGCACGGCACGCGCCGCAAGCAGCCCAGACACCAGGGTCCGCTGCGGAGAGCGAGCCACGCTGCGGACCTAGAAGACCCGGCTCCCACTCCCCTTGTGAGCAGACCATGACTGTCAATCTCGTCACGCAGCTTGAAGTAAAGTCACACAATTCACCCGATGAAACCCGCCGTCCGGACAAAACCGTGATCGAAATCGTCACCGTTGGCGACTACACCATAGGCCGCTTCACGTTCGAGCCAGGCTGGACGTGGGCCGATTGCATCAAACCGGTGGTCCAAACCGATTCCTGCCAGGCCAACCACGTAGGGTACTGCCTTTCCGGCGCACTGGAAGTCGAGACGACCGACGGCAAGAAGATCAGCATCTCCAAAGGAGATTCCTACACCATCCCGCCAGGACACAATGCCTGGGTAGTAGGTGACGAGAAGTACTCGGCCATCGAGTTTGTCAGCGCAGCAGTTTATGGAGTCAAGCCCGAGTAGCAGCCCGGCCTCCCTTGCAACACCTCCTGCCGGTGTCCCGGATCCTTCACCCGGGACACCGGCAGGAGAACACTCGCACCCGGTGGGCGGTGGCGTCGCGAAAGCCAGGACGCAGGAGTCCCTCCCCGCGTCGTCCTGACCGCAAGAACGGCGGTTCTCCTCGCGGGACGGCCGGAGTTCGTCAGCGACCAGCTTCTCGGATGCCTCACCTTCACGGCCGGGCCGCGCCAGCGAACGCGTTACGCTCGGCGGCACAAACGCGTGTGGGCGAATCTCCCCTGCCAACCGGGTGAGTGGATATGCCTTTGGTCTTCCCTTGCCGGCCCTGCGAGTCTCTCCCCTAACGGACAAGACAACAAGCAATCGTCGACAAATCTCCTCGATGCGCGGGCAGCGCCAGCTCGGACTTCGTCCTCGAGTCCAGTCCCGCCAGACCCACCGCCTTCTTGCCTGACGCAACTACAATCTCTCCGTCTGGTATACCATAAGAAATCTTGAGAGGAGATGTCTTCGGGAGGCATTCGAGTCATTCCCTGCAAGCGCGGCATTTTTTTGCCAGATTTAGAGCAAGCTCAATCGGGCCACAGTCACCCCTCCATAGACATGGCATACCAAAACACCTATAGTTCTTTCTGAGAGAGACCTAGATCACGCTGATTTCCGGCTCCGCCAGGCCCCTCAATGCCAATCCCCAGCCGAAGGTGCACACGGAGATGCCCACAAAGCGACCACTCCAAGAGGCACGTGACCGCCATCAAGCGGCATAGCCAAGGTCCTTCCCGCCCGAGGGAAAGACACCGTCCGTTGATTCACCTTCAACTCACACATCTTGAAAGGTTTCCCATGCGCTACTTCCGCAGACCCGTCGTCGTAGGCTGCGTCGCCATCGCGGCGGCTGCAACATTGGCCGGATGCACGAACGCATCACAAACGTCCGGTTCAACAGCGGCAGGCTCAGCACCCTCGAACGGTGCAACAGAGCAGATTTCGGCCGCGCCGCTCAACTCCAAGGCTGCCGCCCTCCTGCCTCCCCAAATCGCCTCCAAAGGGATCCTGACGGTCGCGACCGACCCTACGTATGCACCGTTTGAGTTCTACGGGAGCGATAACAAAACAGTTGTCGGGTTCGACGCCGACATGGCTGCGGCCATTGGCCAGACGCTCGGAATCAAGATTCAAATGGTCCCGGCGACTTTCGACACGATCCTTCCCGGAATCGCGTCGGGCAAGTACGACATCGCCATGTCGTCCTTTTCGGTGACCCCTGAGCGGCAGAAGCACGCTGACTTTGTGGTGTACGAGGCCACCGGATCAGGGCTTGCGGTCTTGCCAGGGAACTCCAAGAAGCTCTCGCTCGACGATCCATTGACCATGTGCGGGCTGAAAATTGCTGGAGAAAAGGGCACAACGCAAGCGATTACGTTCCTGCCCGAATTCTCCAAGCAATGCACCGATGCCGGTAAGCCGGCATTGGACATTCAACTTTTCCCGTCCCAGGACGAAGCAAACCTTGCCCTGACCTCTCAGAGGGTGGATGGTGTCATGTCCACCAGTGTGTCTCTGGCGTACCAAGGCAAGCTCGCGAATGGACGCTTCGAGCTGGCGGCAGGCAAAGAATTCAAGGCGGCGCCCGGAGGAATCGCCCTGCCCAAGGACTCACCGCTGACGCCCGCAATCGCCGCCGCTGTCAAGGCTCTGACCACCGATCCCGCTTATGGCAAGATCTTCCAGAAATGGGAAGTACCCGCCGGAGCCGAGATCACTGCCGCGCAGGTTGGCTAGGCAGTGTCAGCCGTGACCGTCCGTAAGAACATTGCAGCAGCCGCAGACGGCTACGTTGTAGTACAGCACAGACATCCCGCGCGATGGGTTGCTGCCTTGCTAGTGGCCGCACTATTCGGCCTCCTGTTGTACTCCATGGCCACAAACCCCCGGTTCGGTTGGGATCAGGTCGCTTTGTATTTTCGCGATACGACCATCATCAACGGTATTGGCATTACCCTCGGCCTGACTGCCGTCTGCATGGTTGTTGGTGTGGCTCTTGGCGTGGTGCTGGCCGTCATGCGGTTGTCAGTGAACCCGTTAGTCAGAGCGGCCGCTTCTGGATACGTCGGATTCTTCCGTGGCACGCCGGTTTTGGTGCAGTTGTTGTTCTGGTTCAACTTGGCGGCACTCTACCCTGATATCACCTTCGGCATTCCCGGTCTGCACCTGGATGCCAACTCTCTGATCACTCCGATGTTGGCGGCAATTCTTGGCCTGGGTCTGAACGAAGCCGCCTACATGTCCGAAATCGTACGGGCAGGCATTGTCTCCGTTGACGACGGCCAAAATGAAGCATCGGCCGCTCTCGGACTCACCCGAATGCAAACGATGCTCAAGGTCACCCTGCCCCAGGCGATGCGCGTCATTATTCCGCCGACAGGCAACGAAGTGATCGGCATGCTCAAAACAACGTCCTTGGTCAGCGTGATTGCCGTACCGGAATTGTTGTACTCATCCCAGATCATTTATTCGAAGAATTTCCAGGTAATTCCGCTCCTGCTGGTGGCAAGCATCTGGTACATCATCATCACCACCATCTTCGGCATGGGCCAGTACTACCTGGAACGGCACTTTGCCCGCGGCTCACATCGCAACCTTCCGCCGTCAACGCTGGCGAAAGTACTGATCCTTTTGCGAACACACGCACCCCTGGCCGTCCGAAAGGCTCCAATGCAATGAATACAATGGAAAAGCCGCACGTAGCCGCTGACCCCGCCAAGAACCAGGCCATGGTCCGTGCGGTTGGTGTCCGCAAGAGCTATGGATCGAACGAAGTCTTGAAGGGCATCGATCTGGAAGTACAGCCAGGGGAAGTGGTTTGCCTGATCGGGGCGTCCGGTTCAGGCAAAAGTACGTTCCTGCGGTGCATCAACCACCTGGAAAAGATCAACGGCGGCCGCCTCTGGATTGAAGATCAAATGGTGGGATATACGGTCAAGGGCCACAAGCTCCATGAGAAGACCCACGCCGAGATATGCCGTGAACGCGCCAACACAGGGATGGTCTTTCAGCACTTCAATCTGTTTCCTCATTTGACGGTGATCGAAAACCTCCTGCTGGCACCCAAGATGGCGCTGGGCCAGAGTCCGGAACAATCTCGTCCCAGGGCCATCAGCCTCCTGGAACAGGTCGGGCTCGCCGACAAAGTGAATGCGTATCCTCGTCATCTCTCTGGCGGCCAGCAACAGCGTGTCGCCATTGCCCGCGCTTTGTGCATGCAGCCCAAGCTCATGCTGTTCGACGAACCGACGTCAGCCCTGGACCCGGAGTTGGTTGGCGATGTCCTCGCTGTGATGCGGCAGCTTGCGGCATCGGGGATGACGATGATCGTCGTCACCCATGAGATGGGCTTTGCCCGCGATGTGGCAGACAGAGTCGTCTTCATGCATGGCGGGCGCATCATCGAACAAGGCCCCCCTTCGGAGGTTCTCGGCAACCCACAGCACGAACGCACCCGCGCCTTCCTTGCCTCTGTCCGCTGAGAAAACGTGACGCCAGCTCGCTAAACACCGCGGCATCCTCGATCGAGCTGGTGGCCGTACCGGAGCAGCTAGAGCTTGAGCCCAATTCAGACTGGGCCGCTTGATGGGGCCGATAAAACGAGAGAGCCACCCCTGCGGGTGGCTCTCTCAATTTCCAAAAAGTTGAGGCCTCACTCGGCGGCATGAACTTGGTCCACGCTTCGAATAAGGCCTCTATGGTGGAGCTGAGGGGACTCGAACCCCTGACCCCCTGCATGCCATGCAGGTGCGCTACCAGCTGCGCCACAGCCCCGAACTTTGCTCGCCGGGAACTTCCATCCGCGCCGGAGCAACTCGTCAATACTAAACCACAAGGATGTGAGATAGGAAATCGAACGCCGTCAGCTTCGGACAGATGAGGTGCGGTCGATTACTCGGCCGCACCTCCCCCCATTCCTGCCCTCAGCTGGTTGCTTCAAAACACAACGAGCCACTGCTTTAAAGAGTAGAGTCAGTATCGCCATTAAACAAACCGTTCAACCGGTTTATGACGCGCCGGGCGCCGGAGAGACCAAGCAGGAGGTAGAAAATTCAGCAAGGGCGCCGCGGAATGTCTCCGGCTTGTACCCCGAGATCCGCCAAAGACGTTCAGAGGAGTACCAATGGTCCGTCGTGACCAAGTCAACCTGGTGGCCGGTGAATCCCGCGGCCCGCAATGCCGCGCCCGCACGTTCGTCATTCCCCAGAAACCTCGGGTACTCCACGCCAAATGCCGAAGCGACGCTTCGCAAGAGGAGGGACACCGGAACGGGTTCCGGATATGCAGCGTGGAAAGCTTGTCCGGATTGCCGAGGAGCCAGCGCAAGCCCGGAAATCAACCTTCCCAGCGCTTCCACACCGATGAGCGAGAGCAACGCCGAACCATCACCGGGCCACCCGCCAGCCACATTCATGACTTTGAGCAGGCCCGGAACGAACCACCGGTCTCCCGCTCCAAACACGAGGTTTGGACGAACTACTTCACCCCCGTAGGCGAGGACCATTTGCTCCGCTATGGCGCGGCTGGAGCTGGCCACGGAGGCCGGGTGATAGCGAGCTTCGGTTTCAAGGAGGCCGCGGTGGGGGCCAGTCCCGTAAACACTGCAAGTACTGACGTAGATCAGCCGGTGAACACCGGCTTGCCGGCACTGCTCAATGACGTTGCTTGTGCCAAGTTCGTTGATCTCATGGGCAAGACGAGGGTCGGAGCCCACATATGATGCGGCGTGGACTACGACATCCGTACTTGCCAGGACTGGGATCAGGCTCCCAGGAACCGAAATGTCGGCGGACACAATGGTAGCGTTATGGTTTCGTAGCCCGATGCGGGGTTTTCGTGAGAGCGCCACAACGTGCGCCCCTCCGGATCCGGCAAGCGACGCTGCGACCCGACTTCCAATGAAGCCGGATGAACCCAGGACCAAAATCCGGGGCGCGTGTTCAACAGACGTTGGCATTGCCCTCACCGGTCCGCGGGATCAGTCGGATTCATGTACTCAAGTATCCCGGATGCAGAAACCGGAGAGGTCTCCACGCTGATCATGCAACAACGTGCCAAAGCCACCCGAACAGCAGTGATTGAGGGAGCAGCCTCGATCTTTGAAGAGGTCGGATACGGGAATGCGAGCCTTAGCGACGTCACGGAGCGCGCCTCCGTCACCAAGGGCGCGCTGTACTTCCATTTCAAGTCGAAGGAAGACCTGGCGCTCGCCGTCATCGCCGAACAGCACAACATTGTGCGTGTCGCGGGCGAGAAGATTGCCGCCGCCGGGTTACCGGCACTGGAGACAATGATCGCCATGTGCAGGACATTCGGGCAACAACTGCTTGATGAGCCAATCGTGCGGGCAGGCATTCGGCTGACATTTGAGGCCTCGGCGTTCAACGGAGATGTCAAGGGCCCCTACTTTGACTGGGTCGCCACCATGGAGATATTGACCCGCCAAGCACAACTGGAGGGCGACGTCCGGCCCGATATTGATGCCGCAGACTTCGCCCGGTACCTGGTTGCGTCCTTCACGGGCGTCCAAATGGTTTCCAACGTGCTGACCGAACGACGGGACGTTCTCAAGCGGATTGACGACATGTGGCGTTTCATCATGCCGGCCATCGCGCCGATCCAGCCTCACGACGCAGAGACTCCCTGAACTGTCACGGGACTTTGACCCGGGCCAACAAGGACATCAGGGTCTCCTCGTTGTGCCGCATCCGAACCCTCATGACAGCGTGGGCGTTGTTTTCCCCGACCGGGGTCACAGCAACATCCACGGGATAACTGAACTCGACCAACTTCGTGAAGTCCGCCTCGAACACGGCAAAATCCGCATCCGGTCGTGAACAGGCTGCGCGCACAGCCTGCCTCGCAGCCTCCACCAGGAGCATTCCAGGGACGTGGTCAAGAGGATGGTCGAAGAAGATGGGATGGGTTGGATCAACTCTCAGCGGCCAGACGAGCGGGCGCCGGCTTTGCCCGAGCATCACGTTCCGCTGGGTGGCATGCCCGACGTCGGCGCAGGCCAGCAAGTCTTCGCCGGCTGCGGGCGGCTCCGTGGGGACCGTTCCACGAAATCGCTCGTACGTCGCCGGATTCACAATGCGGGCGCCTGCTGTCCCCTCCCCTATGGCAGTGCCGTCAACAAGGAACCGTGCCGACACTGTCAGAGCAGAGAGCTGCCCGGCACTAAGTTTCATGTCCTTGACATCCAGTTCGACGGCGACTTGCGCAGGAACCAGGGGATCCAGAGCCGTGGGTTCGACGGAAATGCCCATGTGGGGCATGATGAATTTGTGCGTCAAGGGAACTCCGCACAAATGGGACAAGAAGATGACTGCCTGCCTCAACGTCTCAGCCATGAGCGCAGAATCCGGTGAACCGTCCCGCGATCCATAAAACACGTGCCATCGCGGCCATTGCGCTCCCGCAACGAACCGTCGGGAACTTGATTGAACAAAGTCAGTCAAGAAGACTTCCGAAACGGAGCGCTTATGAACAAGCTCCCGCCGGACGGATGCTTCAAAAAGCGCCACATCGCTCATCCGGTCCCCCATTCCTCCCAGAACCTGCCAGTCCAGCCAAAGCTGCTGTTGCGCTCACCATTAAACGACCAAATCTTATCGGTTAGGAGGCCTCACGGGGTTATCGAAGAGGCTCAACCCCGCGACATTGACAAACCTTCTAGTCGGTTTGTAGCTTGTTCCTATGGACATTGGCGACACCGGCAGCACCCCCAAGGGCGCAGCCACACGCAGTGAGATCCTTCGGGTTGCCGCGAATGTCTTTGCGCGAAAAGGCTTCGAGCAGACCCGGATGGACGACATCATCCGCGAAGTCGGGCTCACGAAGGGAGCCATCTATTTTCATTTCTCTTCGAAAGCATTGTTGGCGCAGGCCGTCGTCGACGAGCAAAAGGCACGTTGGTTGCGTCGCGTCCAGGAGGAAATTCTCAGCAAGAACAATCCACCTGAGGAGTTGCGCAATCTCGGGGAGTTCATGGTCAGAACCGTCCTGAGCGACTCTTCGGCGTGGGGCGTGGTGCACCTTGCCAATCAGCTGGCCTCAGTAAAGGGCCACCCAGGGGGCACCTCTCCGCTGGCCGCTTGGGTGGACCTCGTGGCGGGCATCCTGCAACGGGGCCGCGCAAGTGGCGTCTTGACGTTTTCGGGAGATCCCAGTGACGCCGCAACGGTGATTGTGGCCGCATTCGATGGACTGAAGTCCGTCACCGATGCCCTCGATCCCCGGGATCTCGACGCCTTCGAACGGCGCGCGACACTTCTCTTGCAAATCCTCGAGCGGCAGTTCATTTCCAGCTAGCAAAGCGTCATGCCAAAAACCAAAGACCTCCACCTTTAGCCAAAAAACAAACCGCACAGTCAGTTTATTAGGAGTAGAAATGAACATCTCAACCCAAACAGCACTCATCACAGGAGCGTCCACAGGCATCGGTTCAGTCTTTGCCCGAAGGCTGGCCGCTGAGGGCGCCCGCTTGATACTGGTTGCGCGCAGCCAGGACAAACTTGACGAGCTAGCACGCGAACTCCGTCAAACCGGCACCGAAGTGACCGTCCTGGCCATGGACCTGAGCCTGCCGGACTCAGCCAAGGAACTCCATCTCGCCACCGGAGCCCTGGGACTCACGGTGGACATCCTGGTCAACAACGCAGGCTTCGGAACACACGGACAAGTTCTCCACGCCGACGCCGATCGCTTCAGCGAACAGATCTTGCTGAACTGCTCCACCCTGGTCGGAACAACAACGCGATACCTGCCCGGCATGGTCGAGCGCGCCACAGGTGCCGTCATCAACATCGCGAGTACGGCGGCGTTTCAGCCAATTCCCCACATGGCCGTGTATGGCGCGACAAAGGCGTTCGTGCTTTCATTCACCCAGGCGCTCTGGGCCGAAACCCAAGGCACGGGCGTGAAGGTCCTTGCGGTTTGCCCGGGCGCCACGGACACGCCCTTCTTCGAAACCGCCGGCGAGGCGGCAGCCGCCGGATCCATGCGAACTCCCGAGCAAGTGGTGGACACCGCCCTGTCCGCGATCCGCGCGAACAAGCCGAGCGTCGTGGACGGCAGACTCAACTCCTTTGTAGCCCGCGTGGCCGTCAAGCTGCTCCCGGAGAAGTTGGTCATCGCGGCCGCGGGACGGGCCGTCCGTCCGGCCAACTAGCAAGCAGTAGGTGTCGTTTTGAGCGTTCAAAACGACACCTACTGCCAGTCAGTTGGGCTACCACACGACAACGGGCAGCCTGGCACCCTAGGTTCCCTGGATGATTCCTATTTGAACGATGCCTGTGTTGACGAGTGTCTTTGCCAGGTAGACAACCTGGCCGGAATGTTCCACGGTCTGGGTCAAAATCAGTACCGGGTCCTTTGCATCGAGCTCAAGTAGCGCGCCGCGCGCCACGCCCGGAGTGCCGGCCGCGATGTCCGTCTCTCCGGGACCAAAGGCCGGGCCGACGGCGGAGATCAGGTTGGCCAACAGCGTCGCCTCTTGCCCGATGTCGTCCGCGACGGCCCGTGCCGCTTCGGGATCACCTTCAGTGAGCGCCCCCGTCCTTGCCACGTGCTCCTGGACCAGGGCAATGGGTGAGCCGTCGCGCTTGAGGACGCTCTCGAAGAACCAGGAAGGCTCGTCTTCGCGGATGCCAAGGGGTTCGGCGGTGAACACCGACGACGACGGGTGCAGAACATGCTGCGTACGGCAGACCTGGACGCCGGAACCGGCCTCGGCCAAGATCTCCTCCATGGGCCTGATCCGCTCGAGGCCTACACGCGGCAACCGGGTGGCCACAAAACGGCCAATGCCTCGCCGGGAGCGTACGTAGCCGTCTTCTTCGAGAAGCATGAGGGCCTCCCGGACCACTGTCCGGCTGACCTTCATTGCAGAACCAAGGTCCGTTTCCGAAGGCAATAGCGACGAAACGGGGAAGAGCCCCGCGCGGATCGCGCTCATGATGCGCGAGTACACCGCAACGCGCAGCGGGATGTTGGCCGAGGCATCCAAAGGTTCCGAAAGAACGGCTTCAGCACTGCGATCCAAGATGACTCCCTTCGTCGATATTGAGAGTTTACGCGATGGGTATTCCAAGCTTGTATAACAAGCGTGTATGATTCACATATAAGCCACCTTGTGCTCTGCGCCACACCTGCATCGAGCCGCCTCCCGAAGCCGTTTTGTTTCAAACAAGGAAGTTTGTCCATGACAACCCAACCGCGTACCGCGCTTCCGCACCGGCGCAAAGCAGCCCGAGTGCCTGTCCTCATCGCCACGCTCATCCTTTCGATTCTCAGCTACCAACTCAACGCCAGCCTGTTCTCCGCGGCCCTGCCAGCCATGACCGCGCATTTTCAGGAATCCACGGAGAACGTGGCCAAGGTCCAGTCGCTGTTCTTCCTGACCGGAGCGGTCCTCGGCATGGCGTTCTCCCGCTGGAGCGACTTCCTGGGACGCCGACGCACCCTCCTGATCGTCCTCACGTTGATGCTGTGCGGCACGGTCCTCTGCCTGTTGGCGCCGAACCTGACCATCCTTCTCGTGGGCAGGGTTCTACAAAGCACAACGAGCGCCACGTTCACCATTTCCTTCCTGCTCCTGTCGGAACGCTTCAGCAAGCGTCTCTTCGGCATTTCCGTCGGGGTTATCTCGGCGGTCAACGGCGGGATCGGCGGACTCGACGGCTTCCTGGGCGGTTTCATCACCGACACGATCGGCTGGCAGTTCCTCTTTGTCTTGGTCCTCGGCGTGGGCGTGATCGCGATCATTTTGGTCGCCGTCGTGGTCCCCAAAAGCTCGGCCCGCAAGAGTGAAGGGCGCATGGACTGGTGGGGCGCGGGCACCTTGGGAACGTTCCTGGTTCTCTTGAGCAACCTGATCGGACAGGCTTCTACCTCCGGATGGGGCGATGTCTGGACACTTGGCTATCTCGCGGGCGCCGTGATTGCCGGGCTTGCGTTCGTCTCCGTGGAAAAGAGGGTGGCCCGTCCGTTGATCGCCATCGAGCAACTGCGGTCCCGCCAGGTATGGCCCGTCCTGGCCAGTACGGTGCTGACGCTCGCCGGCATCTTCTCGGCGCTCAACTTCACCGTGATCCTCCTCAGCCAGGACGCTAAGGCCGGATACGGTTTGTCAGCCTCAATGTCCGCCCTCCTGTATTTGACCCCCACAGCGTTCGTTGGCGTGCTGACCGCGGTGTTCTCCGGCTGGTTCGCGCAGCGCATCGGCTGGTTCAAGGCGCTGCGGATCAGCAGCGGGCTGATCGTCGTGGCTGCGGTCGCGGTCGCCATCTTCGCCGGAGATCGCTGGATGGTTTTCGCCCTGCTGATCATCATGGGAATCCTGTACCTCGGCCAGTTCCAAAGCACTGTCAGCGGCATCGCCGTGCTGAACTCGCCCAAATCGGCACCCGGTTCCGTGCCCGGCCTGAACGGGGCCTGTTTCGGGATCGGAGCCAGCGTGGGAATCGCCGTCGTCGCACCGTCAGTCGCCGCCGGAACCATCGCCGGCTACCAAACGGCCCTCTGGATCTCCGCGGGCTTTGCCCTCGCAGCTTTTGCTGCTTCACTGATCCTCCGTCCGGTCCCTGCGAGCGCCGCAGCGGCTCCCGCCGTCGTCGTCGCCCATGCTTAACGCAACCCCGTCACCCACCTACGAAGGAGCACCATGACAACCACCACACCGCAGCCGTTCTATCTCGATTGCGATACCGGCATCGACGATTCCTTGGCAATCGCCTATCTGTTGGCGAGTCCCGAGGTTGAGCTGGCGGGGATCGGAACCGTCAGCGGAAACGTGAGCGCCGCCGTTGGGGCGAGCAATACCCTGAACCTGCTCCATGCCGCCGGCCGGACCGGGATTCCGGTCGCCGTGGGTGCCCACGATCCCCTCACCGGCACGTTCGACGGCGGGGCTCCCCACGTTCACGGGCACAACGGCATCGGCGGGATCACCTTGGGCGAGTCCGGGGTTGAGACCGAATCAGAGACTGCCGCAGAAATGCTTGTGCGCCTCGCCCACGAATATCCCGGCGAATTGCGCGTCATCGCTGTCGGTCCGCTCACCAATCTGGCCCTCGCGCTGGAATTGGACCCGAAGCTCCCGGCACTCGTCCGCGATGTCACCATCATGGGCGGAGCCGCATTTGTGCGCGGAAACATCAGCCCTGCCGCCGAGGCCAACATCTTCAATGACGCGGAGGCCGCGGCCGCCGTGATGGATGCTGCCTGGCCGGTTACTTTGGTCCCCTTGGACGTCACGATGAACCACCGTTTCGACGAGACCCACCGGGCGGCGCTTGCGGCTTCCGCGCATGCAGTGGCCAGCGCACTGTCCGGCATGCTGGACCAGTACTTCGCCTTCTACACCACGATTTTCGGCGAGCGCTGCGCTGCCCTCCACGATCCCCTCGCAGCGGCCATCGCTGTCGGTGCCCTTGAGCTCGACGACGCCCCGCACGTCGGAATAACGGTGGACACGAGCGTAGGTGCCGGGCGCGGCAAAACCCATTGTGAGCGGTTCGACGGCGGAGCCGCCAACGGCCGGGAAGTGCCGGAACGGGCGTCCCGGGTTGTGTTGTCCGTCAAGGGCGACGCCGCTGCGCACCTTTTGGAGCGAATCCTGTCCCTGCCGACCGCCAGCTGAAAGGCTTTACGATGAACACTTCCGAGAACGCTGCGTCTTCCGGCACCGAGCCCAGCCAGGCCGACCTCGAGTTGCTGCACCGCGCCATTTCCCTCGCCCGGGCGGCCCGGGACCGCGGCGATCACCCGTTCGGCGCAATCCTGCTTGCCCCGGACGGGACCGTTGTGGAGGCCACGAACACTGTCAACACGGAACACGATCCCACCGGGCATGCCGAGACCAATTTGGTCCGTCTCAGCGCCACGACGCTTGATGCCGGGGCATTGGCCGGCAGCACCCTGTACACGAGCACCGAACCATGCGCGATGTGCACGGGAGCCATCTACTGGGCGGGCATCGGACGTGTGGTCTATGCCTTGTCCGAGAAGGATCTTGCCTCGATCGTCACCGAACAGTCCGGAGTGCCCACCCTCGATCTCCCCTGCCGCGAAGTCTTTGCCCGCGGCGGCCACAAGGTCATGGTGACGGGTCCGGTCCCCCTTCCCGAGGCAACAGAAGTCCATGTGGGCTTCTGGCACTAAACCGGAAACCCGACACCGCCATCCAGCACCACTAGAAGGACAACTCATGCCCATCCCCACCACGATCACAGTTGTTGGCAGCCTCAACGTCGATCTGACGTGCCGCGTCCACCGCCTCCCCTCCCCCGGCGAAACCATCGGCGGAGGCACCCTTACCCGCCAGCCCGGCGGAAAAGGAGGCAACCAAGCCGCGGCCGCTGCAAGGCTGGCGGGTGCGGCCCGCATGGTGGGCGCGGTGGGCGAGGACCCGGATGGCCGGCTCCTCATGGAGGCCCTGGAGCGGGCAGGGGTTGATATTTCGGCAGTGGAGCAGGTCTCCGCGCCTACGGGCACGGCGTTGATCGTGATCGACAGCGATGGTGAAAACCAGATCGCCGTTGCGCCTGGCGCCAACACTCTGGTTTCCCTGGATGGCGCCGACCTCTCCGACGGTGGGCCGGTCCTCGCACAGCTGGAGATCGCCGTCGAAACCGTGCTGGAAGCCGCGCGCCGTACCAGCGGGTTCTTCGCCCTTAATGCGGCGCCGGCCCAGACGCTTCCAGCCGAGCTTCTGGAACGATGTGACCTGGTGATCGTCAATGAGTCCGAGTACGAACTCATTCCCGAGCTCCGGAACGCCAAACGGGTGGCCGTGACGTACGGCGCCGGCGGGGCATCCATGTACTCACAAGGGCTCAAGACCGCCCATGCGCCCGCGGCCAAGACGAGCGTCGTGAACAGTGTGGGTGCCGGTGACGCCTTCTGCGCAGCACTTGTGCTGGCCTTGGCCTCGGGTCTGGGTGAGGAAAGCAGCCTGGCGACAGCTTGCGCGGTGGGGGCCGCCGCCGTCGGGAGCGAACTTTCACAACCGGAGTTCGAGCGGCTGGACCATTACGTGGATGGGCGTTCCGTCCGGCGCGCCTAGCGCGTCGGAATACCGTCAAGGAACGTGGTGAGCACGCGTGCCCGCGCCAAATCCTCCGGTGCGAGGGCAAGGGGGTCGCTCTCAAAGACGGTGAGGTCTGCGCGTTTGCCGACGGAAATCGAACCCGAGTCAGCTCCCAGCCCGGCCGCTGCCGCCGCGTGCGTCGTGTATCCCTCCAAGGCCATGAGTGGGGTGAGTGCCTGTTCAGGCTGTATGGGCTTCGTTTCCGGCTGTTCAACCGGCCTGCGCAGGATGGAATCCGCCATCATGGCACGGGGATCATAGGGGGTAATCGGCCAGTCGGACCCCAGGGCCACCGTCACCCCGGCCTCACGGAGGTCCCGGCAACGCCAGCCCCGGGATGCCCGCTCTGCGCCTAGCCGCACCGACCAATTGTCGCTGCGGTCTGCGCGGGTGTGGTGCGTTCCGTGGACGGGTTGCATGCTCGCTGCCACACCGAGTTCGGCAAAACGCGCGACGACGTCGTCCGGGATGGTCTCGATGTGCTCGATCCGGTGCGCTGCCCGGTAGCGGTCCTCGCCAGCGGCGGCGAGCGCATCGAGGACGTAGCGGACTCCTTGGTCCCCGATGGCGTGCGTGGCGGTGGGAATTCCGCGCTCCACGAAGAACCTCAGGGCCTTTTGAAAGTCCTCCGGGTCGGTCCATACCGATTCGTTGTTCTCGCCGTAGATGTCTGGCTGCTCCAGCCAGGCCGAGCCGTTGTCGATGGTCCCGTCGATGAAGAACTTGACCCCTTCGACCTTCCAGCGCCGGCCTCCGGTGCCTTGGAGCGCGGCAATCTCCTCCAGCTCGCTTCGAGACACACCGGCGTTGACCATGGGCGAGAACCGCAGGCGCACCGGCAACTCTCCAGGGGACTCAAGGCGGGCGGCCAGTTCAGCCGAACCTTCGACGAAGTCCATGACATGCGTTGAAGCGATCCCGACGTCGGCCATCTCGCGCAGGAGCGTCCCGAGCCGTTCCGCCCGAAGTTCGAAGCTCTCCTGGGGAATGGCCTTTGTGACGAGGTCCAGGGCACTGAACTCCACAATGTAGCCAGTCGGTTGGCCGTCGTCGTCGACGTCGATCCATGACTCGTCGGCAAACTCGACCGCGCCGGTGATACCGGCGGCCGCGAGCGCGGCGGAGTTGATGATGGCGGAGTGGCCGTCACGCATCCGCAGGAACATGGGCACGTCGCGCGTGGCGTCGTCGAACACCTTGCCATTGAACCCGGTTTCGGTGAAGAGGTTGGGGTCCAGGCCCCAAGCAATGACCCATTCGCCTGAATCGGCCGCGCGAGCGGCCTCTCCAATGATCCTCTTGACTTCGTTTAGCGGCCCGAGGTCTGTCAACTGCACGCCCCGAGCGAACTCGAGGCCGTACACCACGTGGGTGTGGCTGTCGTTCAAGCCGGGGACGATGGTGGCGGCCCCATAGTCCAGTGTGGCGGTTCCCGGGCCCCGGTAGGTTTCGACATCCTCGGCGCTGCCGACCGCGAGGAGGCGGCCTTCCTTGACGGCAATCGCTGTTGCGCCTTCCGTTTGGGGGTCAAGCGTGTGGATGCGGCCGGCGAGGATGATCGTTTCGGCTGCTGTCATGGCATTCTCCTTGGCAATTCCTTTGGTGGTGGTGAACATGCCTAGCGGCTGATCGTGACGGTTTCCCGCTTCAGGTCCGCGAAGAGGGAATCGACGCGTTCCTGTTCGGCCTGTGTCGCAGGGTTGGCCAGGGAGACCACTAAGTAGACGGTGAGGTTGACGATCAGGCCTGCAACGCCCGAGGTGAGTCCTCCAAGCCACGGAATAGACAGGGGGCTCGGGTACATGAGTTCAAGCACCGCGGCCACCAGGATGCCGGAGACCATGGCGGCGTTGGCCGCAGCCGCGGTTCCACGGCGCCAGAAAATGCCCAAGAGGAGGGTCGGGGCGAGCTGGCAGATGGCTTGATAGGACACGAACGCAATGACAATCAACCCGGAGACTTGGTTCGCTGTTGCGAGGGCTACTGCTGCGGAGACAACCGTGACCGCGGCGACGGCGATCTTGGCACCTTTGGAGGATTCAACGCGTTCCCCGCTCCTAGCTCCGACCACGTCGTTGGCGATCTGGGTGCCGAGCGCCTGGAGGTTGGCACCCACGTTGCCCATGGTGGCTGCGACAACGCATATCCCCGCCACCGCAACCAGGCCAACGCCTCCGATTCCGGCCATGATGAACCACACGGTGTCCGGGGCATCGGACACCCCTGGGACACTTGAGGCGAGCAGGGACATGGTGGTGAGCGCTGCGGAGAAGATGAACAGGAGCGGCGCGGCCTGCAAAGCGGACTTCTGGACCGTGCGCGGGGACCGGACGCTGAACATGCGGACGAACAGGTCCGGCCAGCACCAGGCACCCATCATTCCGGTGAAGATCAGGGAGAACAGATAGAGCGCTCCGGCGGGGCTGTTCAGGCCTGGCAACTGAAGAAGTTGGGGTGCGATCGCTCCAAAACCATGGCCGTTGGCGAAGAGCCAGACCAGCAGGCCCAGAATCACCAGGAATCCGATGCCGTAGGCGAAGAGACCCTGGACCATGTCACTGATGATGATTCCGCGAGTCCCGAGCTTGACAGTCCAGATCTGGCGGGCGGCAATGAAGAGCACGCCGATCATCACGGCCAAGTATGGAGAGACTTGGCCGAAGGAAAGCGTGGAGAAGACAAGGCCCAGCGATTGCATGCCGAGGACCACCCAGGGCACGGAGGCCAGGACGCCGATGACCGCCGCGATGACCCGCACGGACCGGGAGTGATAACGCAGCCCCAGGAGGTCCGCCTGCGTACGGAGGTCATGGATCCGGCCCCACTTGTTCACTGGTGTACCGAGGAAGAACATCAACACCACGCTGAGCAGCGAATATGACAGCGAGTACATGCCCATGACGCCCGCACTGGCGCTCAGCCCGGCGAAGGCGATGAACACCGTCCCGGCAAGCCATGTGTTGAGGAAGGACATCGTTCCGAACCAGGAGTTGAAGGAACGTCCGCCGGTGGCGTAGTCGCTCATGGAGGAGTCCCCGCGCCGACCACGGTTCATGACGAACACCACCAGCGCGGTGAAGAGGAGGATAGCGCCGTAACCGATCACCATGTTCATGCCGATTCCCCTCCTTCATTGCCGCTGGCCTTCCACAACGCGAAGAGGGACAGGGTCACCAACGCATTAGCCACCAGGAAGTACCAGACGGAGGACTGTCCGTCGCTGAACAGCCAATGCACAGGCGGAGCGAGCAGGAGCAGGAAATCTACCACGAAGATCGTCCTGCGAACGTGACTTCTACTGTCCGAAGTCAAAACGGGTGTGGACATTGGGTTTCCATTCTTCCGGGACATCATTGGCCGAATACGGAGATTTTCAAGAGCTGGAATGGTTTGCGGGAACGTTCCCGCAAATAAATTCTGGAGCGGGCATCGCCCAATGTCAAGAGGTAGAGCCGGTCGGCCTAGGATGAGGACATGGCGAGAAGCAGAGCGACGATTGTGGACATTGCGCGCGAACTTGGCCTTTCGAAAACGACAGTCTCAAGCGCCTTGGGCGGCACGGGCCGGATCTCCGATCAAAAGCGCGAACTGATCCGCGAGACGGCCAACCGCCTCGGCTACGTCACCAATCGCGCAGCCCGCAGCCTCCGGGTCAGCCGCATCGGCACCATCGGCTTATACATCCCACCCGTAGCCCGCAGCCTGGCCTTCTACATGGACTTCGCTTTCGGAGTCACCGAGGGAGCTTCTGCAGCCGACTACGATGTCATGCTCTTCGCGCGCGAGTTCTCCCCGGAGCGGGCGTTCCAGGTGGACGGCGTGATCGCCATCGATCCAGCGCCGGGCGAATCCCTCGTGGCCGCCCTCCTTGAGGAGGGCGTACCCACCGTGACCGTCGGCAAGTACGCCGGCCCCGGCGAGGAACGGGTGCGGGGAACACTAGAGGCCCACCACGCTGAATTGCAGACCGCCGTCCTGGACCACCTGCTATCCCGCGGACGACGACGTCCGGCACTGATCGCCGTCGACGACGCTTTCTCGTCATCATGGGCTGTCGAAACCCGCAACACCTACCTGGACTGGTGCCGCCACAAGCGCATCGAGCCCAGGGTGTACGAGGTCGGAGCAAACGCAAGCCCGCGCGAGCTGGTCGCCGCCGTGACGGACGCCGTCGACCATGGTGGAGCCGACGCCATTGTTTGTGGCTCCCAAGGACATGCCGCGCAATGCCAGATTGTGCTCGAAGGCCGCGGCCTCACGCTCGGCAAGCAACTCGACCTCGTATCCTTCGCCGGCATTCCTTCCCTCGAAGCCGGGAACCCCCACATCACGTCGATCGACCTCGCCGCACGGAAGTATGGGGCGGCCGCAACCGAACTCCTCGACGTCGTCATCCGGGAAACGGACGGAGAGCCCATTCACCGATGGTTCGACGGCGCGAGCGTGCGTTTCGCCCTATGAGCCGACGAGCTATCCAGCCGGAGGCGGTACCAGCGAACCGCGGGCCGCGCCCACCATGCCTTCCACCGCGCGGGCAAGGTGCGTACCGCGGTCGCTGACGCCGTCCCAACGCACCAAAGCCTGCGCGTTCAGGCCATCCACCATGCCCAGGATCTGCCAGGCTACGGACGGAGCGTCAAAAGTCTCGAACTCACCGGCCGCGATCCCCGCTTCGACAACGCCCTGCACCACTTCTTGCCAAGCATCCATCTGCTCACGGACGCAAGCCGCAAGTGCCTCGTTCCGGCGCCCCAGGGTCCACGCCTCGACCCAAATGGCCGTGACGTCGATACGGCTGTTATCCATGAGCGTCTCGAGCAACATCCCAAGCCGCTCCAAGGGAGTCGGCAATCGATCGAGGAGACCCGAAACCTCGTCAGTCTCCGCAGCTACGATGGTCGCAAAAATACCAGCCACCAGGGCATCCACATTGGGCTGGTAATGCGCAACAAGGCCTGAAGCCACGCCCACCCGCGCAGCGACGTTGCGCAGCGTGATGGCCGAAAGCCCCTGCTCAAGCGCTATTTCCTTGGCAGCTTCGGCTATTTCGGCCGCGCGTTCGGCCGGCGTCTTCCGCCCAGTGCGTTTCTGTATGGTGCTTGACATCACACAACAGTCTAAAGTAAGTTTTCAACCTATTGATCATGCGATCAATAAGAAATCCTCAACACGCCGAATCGAAAATGCTCTGCCCCAAGCCAAGGCAAGGACGCCCTGGCCAGCGGGCAACTACCTCAAAACCCACAGGAGACTTCCATGGCCTGGAGAATGCCAGCTGAAACCGCACCACACGAGCGCACCTGGATGGCGTTCCCCCGCACCGGCCTGACGCTGGGCGACGACCCGGCGTCAGCGGAAGAGGCCTACGCCACCTGGACCGCCGTCGCGCACGCCGTGTCCGAATTCGAACCCGTCACCATGGTGGTCGACCCGAGCGAACGCGACCGGGCCAATCGCATGCTCGGCTCCGGGATCGAGCAGCTTGAAGCACCGCTCGACGAATTCTGGATGCGTGACGTCGGGCCCACCTTTGTCGTCGACGACGAACGTCCAGGCGTGCTCGGCGCAGTGGATTGGATCTTCAACGGCTGGGGCGCGCCGGCCTGGTCCGAGTGGCAGAAGAGCGCCGGGATGGCACGCTTCGTCGCCGACAAGGCCGGTGCGGAACTGGTCGCTTCGCTGCTGGTCAACGAAGGCGGAGCCATCCACATCGACGGTGAGGGCACCGTGCTCGTCACCGAAACGGTTCAGCTGGATCCAGCCCGGAACCCCTACGCCGACAAGGCACGCGTCGAGGCGGAACTGTCCCGAACGCTGGGCACCACGCACACTGTGTGGGTACCGCGGGGCCTCACCCGTGACTACGAGGACCTCGGAACGCGCGGCCACATCGACATGGTTGCCACCCTGCCTTCCCCCGGCCGGGTCTTGTTGCACTCACAGACCAACCCCGAGCATCCCGATTTCGAGGTCAGCCGTACCCTGCAACGTTTCTTCGAGACCCAGAAAGACGCCACAGGCAAGCCGTTCGAGATCATTCCGCTGCCTGCGCCTCAAACCCTGCGCGACGAAGAAGGCTTCGTCGACTGGAGCTACGTCAACCACCTTGTGGTCAACGGCGGCGTGATCGCCTGCGGGTACGGCGAAGAGCGAGCTGACGCGCTGGCCGCCGAGATCCTCGCTGAGGCCTACCCGGGCCGCCGCGTCGTCACCCTCGACGCCAGGCCGATCCTTGCCCGGGGCGGAGGCATCCACTGCATCACGCAGCAGCAACCCAAGCTCAACGGGCCGGTGGCACGATGAGCCGCTTCGACGTCGTCGAAGCCTCGATCGCGCAACTGCGGGCCGCTCTCGACACCGGCCAGGTGACCAGCGAGGAACTCACCCAGGCCTACCTGGACCGCATCGACGCATACGACCGCAACGGCATCAAACTCAACGCACTCGTGGTGATGAATCCGGAGGCGCTCGCAGACGCCCGCGCCTCAGACGAACGCCGGACGAGCGGCACCACCCTCGGGCCCCTTGACGGCATTCCGTACACCGCCAAGAACAGCTATCTGGCCAAGGGGCTCACGGCCGCTGCGGGCTCCCCCGCGTTCGAAAACCTCATCGCCCAGCGCGATGCCTTCACCATCGAGCGCCTCCGCGCGGCAGGCGCCGTGCTCATCGGCCTGACCAACATGCCGCCGATGGCCAACGGCGGCATGCAGCGCGGCGTCTACGGCCGCGCCGAAAGCCCATACAACGGCGATTTCCTCACCGCGGCTTTCGGTTCCGGCTCCTCGAACGGCTCGGGAACCGCGACCGCGGCGAGCTTTGGAGCCTTCGGTCTGGGCGAGGAGACCTGGTCCAGTGGGCGCGCACCGGCGTCGAACAATGCCTTGTGCGCGTACACGCCCTCGCGCGGGGTCATTTCGGTGCGAGGCAACTGGCCCCTGGTCCCCACCATGGATGTGGTGGTGCCCCACACCCGGACCATGGCAGACCTCTTGGAACTGCTGGATGTCATTGTTGCCGACGACGCCGAAACCCGCGGCGACTTCTGGCGCGCGCAGCCGTGGGTTGAGATACCGGCCGCATCCCAGGTCCGTCCGGCATCCTACCCGTCACTAGCACCTGCGGGCCCCGCCGGCGCTCGCTCGGCCTTGAAGGACAAGCGCTTCGGGGTGCCGCGCATGTACATCAATGCAGACCCTGACGCAGGCACCAGCGAAACCCCCGGCATCGGCGGACCCACCGGCCAACGCATCCAGACGCGCGATTCCGTGATCGAACTCTGGGAAGCCGCGCGGCGCGACCTCGAAGCAGCAGGAGCCGACGTAGTACTCGTGGACTTCCCCGCCGTCTCCAACTACGAGGGCGACCGTCCTGGCTCACCCACTATCGCCACCCGCGGACTGGTGAGCCCGGAGTTCCTCCGACGAGAAATCGTCGATCTCTCGGCGTGGGCCTGGGACGACTTCCTCTCGGCAAACGGGGATCCGGCGCTTAACAGCCTGGCCGACGTCGACGGCACCGCGATCTTCCCGCACCCCAAAGGCGCGCTCCCGGACCGCTATGACGGGTTCGACGACGACATTGCCGACTACCCCGCGCACATCCGTGCACACCGGGTATCCTCCGTCACCGATATCCCCCACCTCGAAGAAGGCCTCCGCGGCCTCGAAGAGACCCGCCGGGTGGACCTCGAGGAATGGATGGACCGCCTCGGCTTGGACGCTGTCATCTTCCCTGCGGCAGCCGACGTCGGACCGGCCGACATGGACCGCAACGACGCCTCAGCTGACCTCGGCTGGCGCAATGGCGTCTGGGTCGCCAATGGCAACCTCGTTCCGCGGCACCTAGGCATCCCGACCGTCACGGTTCCTATGGGGACCATGACCGATACTGGCATGCCCGTAGGGCTCACCTTCGCCGGCCGCGCCTACGACGACACCACACTCCTGGCCCTGGCCGCAGCCTTCGAAGCCACGGGCGCGCGCCGCACCGCTCCCCCGCGCACGCCGCGCCTCGACTAACGGATCAGGTGGACTCGTCGTCGAAAGGAGCCTTCTGCCCGGCCGCCAACCGCACAACCGGGCGGGCAGGAGGCGACGCCGGAGGCGGTGTTTGGATGGAGGTGACAGGCTGCGGAGGGGCCTCTTCCTCCAAGAGTGCTTCGCGGATGATCCGGCGCGGATCGTATTGGCGTGGATCCATTTTGCGCCAATCGATGTCCTCGAATTCCGGGCCGAGCTCCTGGCGGAGCTTCTCCTGCGCGCCGGAGGCCATGCGCCGCAATTTGCGGATAAGCCGTCCAAACTTCCTCGCATACTCGGGAAGTTTCGTTGGTCCAAGAACCAGCACAGCGATGATCAGGAGAAGGACCACCTTCTCGACCGAAATGTCGATCATGGATCCATTCTAGAGCTGCCGTTGGGCCGTTCGCGTTGACGTCCGGCCAGCTCCGATGGCCCTCACTTAACTCAAGAAACGTGTCCGGGATTTCGAAGGCGCAAGAAGGTCCAACAGGACTACGATGGTGGCGCCGGGTACTCGGCAGCCGTGGTTCCTTGGGGCTATCCCGGATGAGGATGTGGGTTCATGAGCGAAACAGCCGTACACAAGACAAATCCCACTCGCGCCGCATTGTGCGTGGGAATCAACACCTTCAAGAATTTGCCGCAAAGCAGTTGGCTCCACGGGTGCGTCAACGACGCAAACGACCTCGCGGCCCTGTTGCGGGAGCAATACGGTTTCGCCCCTGAAGACGTCACGGTCCTGGTCGATGCCGAAGCGTCAAAGACGGCCGTCCTTGGGGCGTTGACCGGGCTGGTGGAACGCGCGGAAAGCGGAGACCTAGGCCAGATTGTGTTCACCTTTTCCAGCCACGGCACGCAGATCCCGGACACGAATGGCGATGAGGCCGACGGCCTGGACGAATGCTTCGCGTGCTACGACATCGACAGCGCCGGCGATTCCTGGAACAAGGACACCGTGATCATCGACGACGAGTTGCACGAACTGCTGCTTCGCCTTCCCGCCGCAGCACGCATGGACGTTGTCCTGGACACGTGCCACAGCGGCACCGGCCTGCGCGCCTTGGACTTGATCCCGGGGCGGCGCCCCCGATTCCTGCCGCCCCCGACCCCCGAGGGACTAAGGGACGTGGAGAACCTCGAGACCACCCGAAAGCAGTCACTGAAGGAACTGTCCGAGCGCACCCAAGGCGCCGACGGCGGACAAGCGGTGCTGATGGCCGCGTGCAGGGACGACCAGACCGCCACAGATGCGTTCATTGACGGCAGATACAACGGAGCATTCACCTACCATTTCGTCAGGACCCTCAAGACGGATCACTCCTTGTCCAGAGCCGAGCTGCTCAAGGCTGTCTCGAAAGCGCTCAAGGAGGGTCGGTTCGACCAGGTGGTGCAGCTGGAGGCCACTGCTGCCCAAAAGAACGCCAGTTGGGGATCCTGAGACTGGCCTAGGAGACGGCGTAGAACGCGACGGCGAGCCCAGCAGCCATCAGGGCCTCGCGGACCCCCTTCAGGC
The DNA here is from genome assembly GCF_056398865.1 of Arthrobacter sp. 01T419. Lineage (NCBI taxonomy): Bacteria > Bacillati > Actinomycetota > Actinomycetes > Micrococcales > Micrococcaceae > Arthrobacter > Arthrobacter sp. 01T419. Next base: position 21,271 of record NZ_JBFTQF010000005.1, on the reverse strand, counting down.
GAGGGACAGCATGCGATTTGCTTTCGGCAGGCATCGCGAACGTGCCCAGCAGCCACCCTGTGGCCGCGAAGAGCATGAGCAGGGCTCCCATGATGTCAACAAGGATGGCCCCGAGTTCGTGTGCTGGATGATCCGAAGCCGATCCAGTTCCACTCGCCGCGGAAAGCAGCACCCAGCCTGAAAAGGCCGTCATCAGCGCGCCATAGATCGCTGAGAATCGACCGGTCTGTCCGGGCACTTTCCCCTGGTACACGATTCTCGCGGCGAAAGAAACGAAGACAAGGCCGATCACTACCCCCAACGGCACGACGGCGAGCGGCGCCCATCCCAGCCCCACCACCACCATCGCCGCGGCCAGGACTCCTGCGGCGGCCGCCTCAATCCGGGCAGCTACGCTTGTGGCCCGGAAGATGGCTCCGAAACCCAACACAGCTGCCGCCCCGAAAAGCAACAGCAGAGCACTGACAACAAACCAACTTCGGAACATACCCTGTCAATCCTCCTGCGCACTTCCGGCTGAATACCACTCGCAGTCATATCACCCCGGAATGGGAGAACCCTGCACGCCCTGCAGCGTCCGGGTCTCCAGGAACCGGAGAGTCCGCGCCGTCCTTGGACCAGGGCGTGTCGGTCACCTCTGGAACAGCAGCGCAATGACTCCGGAGCGGACAATGATTGTGGCCCCGAGAACGATGTACACCGCAGGGATGACCCAGTTTCCGGCCGGGCTCCAGACACTACCTCGTTGGAGCAAGGGGTCTTGCGCAGTGCACAATCGCGCCTAGCGGTGCCGGCCGCGGCAGGGAAAATTTCCCTTGCTGGCGCCATCGACCCGGCCGTGGCAGCATCGGACGATGACTACAGATACCCGCCCGTACGTCGAGCCCGAGCGCCCGGAACCTGCAGTTCCGCTACTCGGCGGGGACGTGACGGAGGGGCTCGTCCGGGTGGGCGATACAGTCCGGCGCCCTGCAAGCGACGCTTCGCAGCGGGTCCGCCGTCTCCTGGACTTCCTGCAATCGGCCGGATTCCAGGGAGCGCCCCGTTTCCTGGGCATCGACGAAAGCGGCCGAGACACCCTGAGTTTCATTCCTGGGGACACCGCCGGCCGCCCTTGGCCGAGCTGGGTCGCCGACGAATCGAGTGCCGTCAGCGTGGCGCGCTTGGTGCGGAGCTACGACGATGCTGTGAAGCCGCTTGGTGTACCCGGCTGGGCACGCACGGGCGCCGATGCCGATCCTCAAGGGTGCCCGAGCTCGATTGCGGGACCGGCAACATTCCTCGCCCACATGGACATCACCCCGGAGAATGTCGTCTTCCGGGACGGTTCCGCCGTCGCCCTGATCGACTTCGATTTGGTGCGCCCCGCAAGCCGGGTGGAAGAAGTCGCGAACTTGCTCCTCTGGTGGGGCGCCTGGATGCCCGTCAGCGACCGCGATCCCGTGATGCGAAAGGTGGACGCAGCCTCCCGGGGTGGCACGCTGCTAAACGCATATGGCCTTGGTCCGCTTGATCGCGCCGAGGTAGTTGACGTGGCCAGGAACGCCGCGGAGCGCTCCTGGCATTTGATGAGGCGCAGGGCGCTCACAAAGGGCGGCGGCTGGAAGAGGATGTGGGATGAAGGCGTCGGTGACAAGATTCTTCGCCGCCAAGCGTGGCTGGCCGAAAACGCGGCAGCTCTCCACGCCGCAATAACGTGACTTGCCTCTAAGCTTCGTCGAGGTGGCGCAGGATAAAAGGAAGTGTCGCGCGCATGGTCCGGAGATCGCCGTCGCTGGCTGCTTGCTCCCCAAGGTAGTCACCATGGTTTCCCGGCACGATCATCAAGCGGCTCCCCGGGATGGCCCGGACCAACTGCACTCCGTGCTCGGGCCTGATCACGTCGCGGTCGGCGAGCAACACGAGAGTCAAAGCCGTGATGGAGCCCAATTGTTCGTCGGACCATCCCGGAAAAGTCAGCATTCGCTGGCTGTCCAAGACAAAAAGTTTCTCAAGGTGTTGAGGGTCCGGATTGAGCTTGAGGTCGGCCTCGCGGTAGACCTCCGGCATGTCTGCAGAGGTGGCGTTTTGGAGTCCATCCCAGAATCCTTCTACCATTCCGTCGCGTGCGGCCATGGACGACGCGACGATCAGCTTGCGTACCATCGCCGGATGTTCCATGGCCAAGGCGAGGGCGGTGTGCCCGCCGGCGCTGAAGCCGAGCACATCTGCCAGGGGAACGTTCAGCTGACGCAGGACCGCCGCGACGTCCGCGGCTGAATTTTCGGCGGTGAGGGGGCGATCGATCGGCGCTGTGTGGCCGTGGCCTTCCTCTTCGACGGCGATGACGTGCCTTGTCTCGATCAGCAGCGGGATGAGCTCCCGGAAGTTCGACTCGATCGTGGATCCGCCCCCATGGATCAATAACAAGGGCGTACGGTCCGGCCGAGGTTCGCCATGAACCTCGTAATACATCCGCAGGGCGCCGTTGTGCGCGTAGCCGTGCTCAAAGTCCACGTGCCCACCCTAATCGCAGACTGTAGCTACTTGGCAAGAGCGTGGGAACTCAACGCGCCTCAATATTTCGCTTAATGAGAATGAGTATTGATAGCATCAATACTCATTCATCGCTCCTACCCGAAAGTTCCCCATGCACTCTGCCCTCCTGGTTCAAGACTTGAGTGTGTTCCTCCGGGGACGCGCCCTGATTGAAGGAGTCAGCTTCGCTATTGACCCGGGTCAAAGACTGGCTCTTCTCGGAGCCTCGGGTTCGGGCAAGTCCCTGACCGCCGCTGCCCTGCTGGGACAGCTTCCAGCCGCGATGAGTGCTTCCGGGCGGTTGCAGATCAACGGAGTGGAAGTGCCGTTGTCCAAGAGGCGAAGCAGTCGCGCCGGGATCACCGCAATCCATCAGGACCCGATGTCCGCACTCAATCCCTTGGTGCGCCTGGGCAAACAGCTTGAGATCCCGCTGCGGCATGCGGGCCTCCCGGCCTCCATGGCACGGAAGCGGGCACTTGAACTACTCACGTCGGTGGGAATAGAGGAAGCCGAACGGACCATGGAAAGCTTCAGCGGCAAATTGTCGGGCGGTCAGCTGCAACGGGTCTGCATCGCACTCGCCTTGGCCTGCCGTAGCACCGTTCTGGTGGCGGATGAAGCCACTACCGCCCTGGACATGGTCAGCCAGGCAAAAGTCCTCGATGCCCTTGCACGGAATTTCACATCCGCCGGCGCCATGTTGTTCATTACGCATGACCTTGCTGTCGCTGCGGCCTTTTGCCACCAAGCCCTTGTCCTGAAGTCAGGCAGGATCGTCGAAAAGGGATCGATGGAGTCCCTTGTGGACCGGCCGGTGCACCATTACACGCAGCAATTGGTGGAAGCCGCCCATGTCGGCTTTGATTCCCTTCCCCCGGAAGCCACAGCATGAATGCTGTATTGAGCGCCGACAACCTGGGACACAACTACCTAGACAGAGGGTTCCTGAAGCAACGCTCAGCCCGGTCCGCATTGCAGGAGGTTTCCCTCAGCGTTGCCTCCGGGGACAGCATCGGCTTGGTGGGTGGCTCGGGCGCCGGAAAATCGACCCTCCTTCGTATCCTTCTCGCGCTGGAAAAACCGGATACCGGAGCCGTGAAGTTCAACGACACCCCGGTGGTGCCTGGCTCGGCCTCGTCGTTGAGGTGGTACCGGCGCTTGGTGCAGTACATCCCACAGAATCCCGCGACGAGCCTCGACCCGGGCATGAATGTGGAGCGCCTCCTCTTGGAACCACTGAGGCAACTGCGCGTCAGGGGAGACCACCAGCGCATGGTCCTGAACGCCTTGGAACGAGTCGGCCTGGATCCAGGACTGCTAACGCGTCGGCCACGTGAGCTCTCCGGCGGCCAGAACCAGCGCGTGGCCATTGCTCGTGCCTTGGTCCCGTCGCCGAGCATCCTCCTTGCAGACGAGCCGGTCAGCGGGCTCGATCTTCCGCTCAGGAACACAGTATTGGCGCTGATGGAACAACTGATCCATCGGGACGGACTCGGGCTCCTGTTTGTCTCGCACGATCTGGCTGCCGTCGCCCGGTTGTGTTCGCAGACGCTGGTTCTCTCCGGGGGACGCATCGTGGAACAGGGACCTACCGCGGCCGTGTACACCCACCCGCGGGCCCGGGAAACCAGGGAGCTCGTAGCTTCGATCCCCCGGTTGAGCAGATTCAAAGGCACCCCATGAATGCACCCACTACATTGAACTCACGCCCGGAAACGGCGCCTCGACTCTTGCTCGCCAGCCAGCTCATCTTCAACCTCGGCTTCTACTCCGTTGTCCCCTTCTTGGCGGTCTCCATGCGTGAGGACTTCGGCATGGGGGCAATGGCCGTGGGGACTGTCCTTGGTGCCCGCACCTTTGCCCAGCAAGGACTGTTCCTCGCGGGCGGCGCGGTCGCGGATCGTTGGGGAGCCCGGCCTGCAATGATCGCCGGATGCCTGGCCAGGATCGCTGGCTACGTGCTGTTGGCCTGGGCCGCGGATTTCCCCCTTTTCCTCCTGGGAGCCGTCATCACCGGGGGCGGGTGGCGCCCTCTTTTCTCCTGCGTTGGAGAGCCTTGTGGGTGCGGCTGAAGAGCGACGCGCCGCCACGCACCCACACAGAACCACGTTGTTTGCCCTGCTGGTCATTTGCGGGGAAATCGGGGCCGTGGCCGGTCCGTTGCTCGGGTCCGTCCTGCTTGATACAGGCTTCGACTCGGCCCTGTTCGTCGGGGCGGGTGTCTTTGCCGTGATGTCGGTGGTCTTCCGCTTCTTCCTTCCAGCGGCTAAGGCGAGCGCCGTCAAACCTTCCGCCGGGCACCCCGCCGCCGCACCGCCGTCGGGCACTTGGTCATGCCTCAAGGAAAAGCGCTTCGTCGCCTTTGCGGCCTTCTACAGCACCAACCTCTTTGCCTACAACCAGCTCTACTTCGGGATGCCGATCGAACTGGAACGAAGTAGCGCGGGACTGGGTGCGCTTTCCGCGATTTTCGCCTATGCGTCCATCCTGACCATCGCCCTGCAGTGGCCCATCGCGAGGCTCATGAAACAGAAAGGACCGGGCGTTGCGCTCGCCACGGGATTTGCCATTCACGCCTTGGGGTTCGTGGCTATCTCAGCAATGGCCGTCTTCCCGCCGCCCGCCGCATTCCCTGCGCTGCCGGCGTTCCTGCTGGTCACTGCGCTCGCCTTTGGGCACATGTGCGTGGCACCCGTTGCCATGGATCTGGTCCTCGATTTTGCCTCAGGACGCCCCACCGGCGCTTACTACGGATTGCTCGCGAGCTGCGGCGGAACGATGGTTCTCCTCGGCAATGTGGTCCTTGCTCCGCTCTATGAACATGCCACCACGCCATCCCTGGCCGCGGCCTCTCCATGGCTGGTGTCGGCAGTCTTCGCCACAGTCTCCGCTTCACTCATTCGTCGCTTCCTTCCGGCACGCATCCCGGCGTCGCGCCCGCAACAACTTCAACCTGCCTAATCCACTCACACCCACGAAAGAAAGGCACCAATCCATGGCCATTTCACGTCCAAAAGCAGTTGCCGCCATACTCCTCGCCTCCGCAATGGCTGCCGCCCTCAGCGGTTGCGTCGCCCCAGGCAACACGCCAGCCGCCAGCAGTACTGACTCCCGCATCAAGGTGGCCATGTTGCAGCCACCCCGGTCGGGACTCACTCCCCTCAGCGACGATGCTTTCAAACTCTCGCGATGGAAGACCGCGGAGACCCTGGTTGTCCTGGATGCCCTCGGCGATGCCCAGCCATCGCTTTCAACAGCCTGGAAGCAGCTGGACAGCAAAAACTGGCGCTTCGAGCTCCGTGGAGGTGTGAAATTCCATGACGGGACGCTACTGACGGCGGAGCAAGTGGCGGCATCGTTGACGGCGGCGGCCAATGCCAAGCCCAAGCCGCGAATCCTCGACGGCGTCCAGCTAAGCGTCCGGACTGACGGCGGGAACGCCGTCGTCGTCTCCACTCAGGCGGACGATCCGCTGGTTCCCCAGCGGCTTTCGAGCCCCCAGCTTTCGATCCTTGCCGCATCCGCCTACAAGCCCGGCGGAGTCGTCAGCCCCATCAACTCCGGCACCGGACCCTATCTCCTTGCGTCTGCGGACGGTACTAGCTCCGCAACCCTCAACCGTTTCGCCGACTACTGGGGAGAGAAGGCCGCAAGCAGCGGCGTCGATGTCCAGTACGTCCCCGACGGCACAGCGCGCGCAGCAGCGCTGAGGACCGGAACTGCCGACGTCGTGGAGGCAATTCCCGTAGGCCAAGTCGCCCAGATCAAGGCCGACTTGATTCACGAAGTGCCCATGCCCCGCACCAATACCCTCTACCTGAACACCAAGGCCGGACCCTTCGCGGATCCGTCGGTCCGGGCAGCGGCACGCATGTCGATCGAACGGGCCACGATTGTTGAACGGGTCTACGAGGGACGTGCGGACGTCGCCGAGGGCCTCCTGGGCCCGGCCCTCCCCTGGGCGGCCAAGGAACGGCAAAACACCTCATACGTCGAGGCCCTGAAGAAGCGGGCAGAAGCGGCCCCCGCCGCTGGCCGCCGCATCAAGCTCGGCACGTTCACGGACCGGGCCGAGCTGCCCGAGGTCGCCGTGCAGCTCGAGCAACAGCTCGAAGCCGCCGGCTTCATCGTGGAGCAGGAAGTCCGCGAGTACCAGCACATCGAGGCGGACGCCCTGGCCGGCAAATTCGATGCCTTCATCCTGTCCCGCGCCACGGTCCTGGATTCCGGCGACCCCGTGGCCTACATGTTCAGCGATTTTGCCTGCAAGGGGTCCTTCAACATTTCCCAGTTCTGCGATGCGGAGGTGGACGCGGCACTGAGCCAAGCATCAGCGATTCCCGCAGGCTCTGAGCGTCGGGCAGCAATCGCCGCCGCCGAGGCACTGATCCTCTCGAAGGACGCGGCCGTGCCGCTGCTCCACGAACGCGTCATCCAAGGCGAATCAGCAAGAGTCCTGAATGTAGAACGTGATCCCCGCGAGCGCGCACTGATCACCAGCAAGACAGGAATCACTGACTAATGTGGGCCCCGGCGTTCATCAAAACCGCGGTTTCCCGAACCGTGGCACTCCTCTCGATTGTTGTGCTGATCGGGCTCTTGCCATGGCTTTCGGGACAAAGGCCGGAATACACCATCCTGCGGGCGCGGTACGCCGACCGGGAAGCGACTGATGAAACCCTGGGCATGATCCGTGCCGAGCTCGGGCTCGATCGAGGACCCCTGCACATCTTCCTTGACTGGGCCGGAGGGCTGTTGCGGGGAGATATGGGAAATTCCTGGATCACCAACACGCCTGTTGGTCCCGGCACCCTGGAAACCCTGGGAGTCTCCGTCACCCTGATGGCCTGTGCGGTGGTCGTCGCAACAGTGGTGGCTACCGGCCTGTGCGTTCCGTCCGTGCTACGGGGGCTGGCCGGGAACCCCGGGCGAGGCTCCGGCGTCGTGGCGGCGGCCATGACCGCCCTCCCTGAGTTCCTTTTGGCAGCGATGCTCCTTGTGATCGGTGCGGTGTGGCTTGGCTGGTTTCCGCCATACGGCTGGCAGGGCCTGGACCACGCGGTGTTGCCGGCCCTCTCTCTTGGCCTGCCCGCTGGCGGCCTGATCGGACGCTTGCTTTCCGACGCCGTCAGCTCGGCGTTCGCGGAAAAATGGGTGGGTACCTGGGCCATGGCGGGAGCAGGCCGCGTCAGGCTCACCGCGGCCGTACTTCGCCGCGCGCTGCCGTCGGTGATGAGCCAGATCGGGCTTGTCCTCATCGGCCTCACCGGCGGAGCGGTTGCCGTGGAGAAGGTTTTTGCGATTCCCGGATTGGGCCGGGCAGTCCTGGGCGCGGCGAGCGCCCAGGACATACCCGCGCTGCAGGCAGGAGTGCTGGCGCTTCTGCTACTGGCCGTTGGAGCAGGTTCCGTGAGCGCAGCGGCCCGGTACCTCTTGCTGGGAGCAGCACTGCGTTCGGGGACAGTTCCTGTTCCGGACTCGCCGGGAAGATCACGACGGCGGGATGTCGCCATTCCGCTCGTCGCTGCGGGAGCGTTGCTGCTCATCGTCGTCGCGGGCTTGCTGCGCGATCCATTCACGTCGAGCCATGCACGGCTTGCGGGCCCGGGCTTCGAGCTGCCCTTCGGGGCCGATGCCAGCGGACGCGACCTCCTTGCCCGGGTGGGACACGGTGCCGTACCCACTTTGGGAACGGCTTTGCTCGTGGTTCTGGCTTGCCTTTTGATCGGGATCGTCGTCGGGCTCTTCCCGCTCGCGACGACCGGTCCCCTTGAAGTAGCGAACGCCGCTCCACCCATCCTGGCCGGATTGATCGTTGCGGTGGTGACCGGGGCGTCGGCCGAAGGCGCAGCGATTGCCGTCACCTTAGTCAGCTGGGCGCCCCTCGCCGCGCACACTGCGGCTTTGGCGCAGGAGGCCAGGGCGCAACCCCATGTGAAGATCCTTCCGGTCCTGGGCGTGGGGCGGGTCCGGATCCTCTGGCGCTACATCGTTCCGGCGATCCTTGGCCCCGTCTTCAGGCATTCGATGCTCCGGATACCGGGAATCGCATTGGCCCTTGCCGCCTTGGGGTTCCTGGGGCTCGGCCCCCATCAGCCATCGCCCGAGTGGGGCCTCATCCTGGCTGAGGGGATCAACTACGTGGAGCGGGCCCCATGGGCAGTTGCCGCCCCGGCGTCGGCGTTGATCCTCGCCTCGATCCTGGCAGTGTCCATGTCGAGCGTGACGTGGTCGCGCAAGGATCAGCCTCTTGTTGCAGCCAACCGAATGGGAACGTAGCCCTGCCTGCGGCCGTCCTCATCGAGGAGGTTTCCGACGAGCTTCGTCGTTCGCATCACCACGGATCGGTCAGCAATGCGAACGTCCGGGAGCTGTCTCTCGATGGCCGCCTCGAGCCGTGAAATGTCCTCGAGCGTGCGCATCCACACGGCCATGGCGATGTTGTATCGGCCAACCACCGACATGACCGTACGGATCTCATCCAGGCGACTCAGCTGACTCCCGACACGTTCGGTTTGGGCCGCCGGGACGGAAAGAAAGTACCAAGCGTAGACCGGCCAACCGGAGTGCGACCGGACAATTTCAGTACGAAGTTTGAAGGTGCCGGCGGCCAGCTGGGCGTTGATGGACTCGCGTACGCGGCGGGGAGCGAGGGCGAGGCGTGCGGCAATCGCCCCAGCCGTAGCCCGCCCATTCCGGGCCAGCTCCAGAGCGATCGCATCGTCAATCTCGCTACTCCCCTTAGTCCGAGCCCTCCCGGATGCCAATCGGCGGAGCGCTTCCACTTGGGCCCCGTCGAGTGCGCGGAGGCGCCATTGGCTGGCGTCCGTCAAAAGCTTGGCAATGGGGTGGGAATGGACTCTCGCCACGAGGTCCAACGTTTCAATACGCTCAAGCAGGTATCGGTACAGGGCTTGGTCAGTGGCAGCCGCCACGGTGACCACCAGATCCCTGGCTCCGCCGGTGATATCGACCGTCAGGGCTTCGGAAGCATTCCCCAGAACGTGCGCCAATTCCAGCAGCTTGCCCGGCTTCGCCTCGATTTCGACAATCGCGCCAACCGGCGACGAGCCAAAATTCGCATAGCCGGTTACCCACGCGAGGCCCTCGCCTTCGAGCTTTTCCCAACGGCGCGCCAACGTCACCGGATCAACCCCCAGGATCTTCCCGAGGCTCGTCCACGATGCCCTGGGTTGGACCTGGAGGGCGTTCAGCAGCTGGAGATCCAGCTCATCAAAAGCCATTTCCTGCACATTCTCCAGTTGTCTTGTCACTATCCTGCGATTCTCAATGAATACTATCGCTTATCCATATTCTTCTTGAAAGCATTGCGCCGCCCACCCAGACGTTCGCCCCGACGACGCTCCCCTTGGCTGCGGCCCCATGGACGTTTATTTCGACAACACAATGGGCACAGATTCCTCCCCGCCCACATTGGAGAACCATGAATCACATTCCGTCAGCCGACATGCCCCAGGCAGTGGACGTCAGGCTCCACCTTGGGCAGAGCATCAAAGACTGCCGGTCTGGAGTCCAGGAATTGGCAGAGGGCATTCACGGCAGGCCGGAGTTGTCCTTCCGTGAGGAAGCTGCCTCGGCGTCCATCGCCGGCTTTCTGTCCTCGGCAGGATTCGCCATGGAGCGTGGAACCGGGGGAATACCCACTGCCTTCACTGGCACGATCGGAACCGGTCCGCTCACCGTGGCCCTGTGCGTCGAATACGACGCACTGCCGGATATCGGACATGGTTGCGGCCACAACCTCATCGCCGGAGCTTCTGTGGCGGCAGCCGTCGCCCTGGCCCCTTATGTAGACGACCTCGGCATCACCCTGAAGGCAATCGGCACACCTGCTGAGGAGCACGGTGGCGGTAAAGCCCTTTTGCTCGAAGCAGGCGCGTTCGACGGCGTCGGGCTCGCTCTGATGGCCCACCCGGGCCACGAGGGAATGACGGCGAATCCCCTAGGAACGAGTTCACAGGCGGTCGGGCGCTACCGTGCAACATTCAGCGGTCAGGCCGCACACGCGGCTGCGATGCCTCATCGCGGAATTAACGCCGCCGACGCCGCAATCGTGAGCCAAGTGGCCATCGGGCTGCTCCGGCAACAAATACCCGGAGATCAGCGGATCGGCCTTTTCATCGCCGAGGCCGGGGCCGCCACGAACATCATCCCCGACCGGGCCGTCGTCGAATTCGAGTGCCGCGCCTTTGCCCTGAGCGATTTCCGCGAGCTTCTCGCGAAAGTGAAGCGCTGCTTCGAGGGCGCCGCCGTGGCAACCGGCACGGAACTGACCATCGAAGCGACCGAACCCCTCTACGAGCCCCTCATCCAGGACGCGGAACTGGCAGGCCATTGGATTGGTGCCATGGCGGCGCGGGGCCGGGACGTCTCCGCTCCGGCCCCCGACTACAAGGGCGGAGGATCCACGGATATGGGCAATATCAGCCAGGTCATCCCCAGCATCCATCCAATGTTCAGCGTTCCCGGTGCCGAGGCTCCCATTCACTCTGCAGGATTTACCGCGGCCGCCAACACGCAGGCTGCCTACGAGGTGATGTTCGACGCCGCGTACGGGCTGGCGTTCACGGTTGCCGCTGCCGCTTCGGACCCTGTTCAGAAGGCACGGTTCATCGAGGCTTCCTACGTTCGCAGCACCCACGAAGAGGCAAGGGCATGACTACCTCCACCAGACCGTCCATCGCCGGGCCCCGAATCGCTGTTCCCATCGCTGTCCTTGCGCTGGCAATCGCCGCCTCAGTCCAGCTCATCGGACAATTGAAGATCAATGTCGGGATTGGTTCACTGGTCATCTTTCCCATGGTCTGGGGCCTGCTGGCCGGCCTCGTCCTCTCAGTCCAGAAGATCAAGCCGATCCCCATGAAGCTGCAGAAGGCAGCTTCCGCTCTTGCAGCGGCGGCGGTCATGCTGCTGGTTGCCCGGCTGGCCTTCGACATCGGCCCCAGCCTGCCCAAGCTCATCCACGCAGGCCCGGCCCTCCTTCTCCAAGAAGCAGGGCACATGCTTGGAACCATCGTCCTGGCGCTCCCGCTCGCCGTTTTGCTTCGCATGGGCAAAGCCACTGTTGGTGCCACGTTCTCCATTGACCGCGAATCGGCATTCGCCATGGTTTCCAACCGCTTCGGAGCGGACTCCGACCAATATCGCGGCGTCCTGGCCATGTACGTCTTCGGAACGCTTTTCGGCGCCCTGTACATCACCCTGGTGACGTCCATCGTCGCGAACTGGAAGATCTTCGACCCCTTGGCCTTGGCCATGGGCGCCGGCGTCGGTTCCGGATCGATGATGGCGGCGTCCGCAGCGAGTATCGTCGCCGCTTATCCAGCGGACAAAGACGCGATCCTTGGCATGGCGGCAGTCTCCAATCTCATCACCAGCCTCCTGGGGGTCTACGTCGGAATCTATGTGGCGCTCCCCCTGGCTGATCGCTTCTATCGCTTCCTCACCCGCAACCGCTCACTTGTCGCAGTTTCCGAGACTGTTTTGGTCGGCCAAACAGGTTCCGGAACGGCGTCCGGGGCAGCCGCTGCGGTGGATGACGATAACGCTTCATTCCGCGAGGAAGTGGCAGAATCGACTGCGCACGTTGCCATCCCCCTGTGGCTGTCGCTCAGTGTTCTAGCTGTCCTCGGACTAGCCACGGCCTTCGTGGCCGCGAAGGGATTCAGTTGGGAAATCGTCGGCGGATACACCGTCATGATCGCCCTCCTGCTCGCGGGAACGGCATTGGAGAAAGTAACCAAGAAGGTCTCAGCGATCATCTGGGTGACCACCATCGGAGCCTACATCTCGAGCCCTTGGTCGCCCCTGGCTGAACCGCTCCATCGGCTCGTCGGCTCCGTTGACTTCCTGTCCATCACCACGATCGTGTTGACGTTGGCCGGCCTTTCGCTGGGCAAGGACTTCAGTCTGCTACGTCGCATCGGGTGGAAAATCATTCCCGTGGGGCTCGTGGCAATCACGGCATCGTTCCTACTCTCCTCCCTCATTGCCGAGTTCACGCTGGGCTTCTGGAGGTAAGTACGGCACTCTCCTTGCCACGGCAAGGGTTGCCGGCGCCCCGAGGCGTCGGCAGCCCTTGCCCGCTTCGTGTATTCAATAAGGGAACCGGCATGGCTGTTGGCGCCTTCGATCTTTTTTCCACCGAGGTCATCCTTCCCGAGGAAGTGGAGGAACGGCTCGCCTCGATCGCCGGAACCGGCACCCTGAACCTGGCCGGCGGACTGAAGGTCCGCCGTCGGGCCCCCGACTGGCACGAACGCCGGCTGCCAGGGCGAGGTCGGGTCCGCGTCCTCGATGGCCGCCGCGGGCCTGGCCGAAGTCATGGGCGGCTCCCCGGGACAGGTGGAGAACGCGGCCGAGATCGCGATGGAACACAACCTGGGCCTGACCTGCGATCCGATCGGCGGGCTCGTCCAGATCCCCTGCATCGAGCGCAACGCGATCGCCGCGGCCAAGGCCATCAACGCCGCGAAGATGGCGCTCTGGGGCGACGGCACGCACCGGGTGTCCCTCGACGAGGTCATCGTGACCATGCGGGAGACCGGCAAGGACATGTCCTCCAAATACAAGGAAACCGCCATGGGAGGCCTCGCCGTCAACGTCGTGGAGTGCTGAGGGGCCTTTCGCCCTCAACAACCGACCAGTTTCGCCCCTGATACTGCCGCGCCGGCCCGGAACCAGGCGCCCGGACCGGGAACCCGCGTCAAAAACAGTAGATCGTTGAGGAGGCCACCCTCCAAGCGGGATCCCGAGCAATTGACTCATTCGAATATATGTTCGAAAATTGAAGCATGCCTTCTCGCCTGACTTCCGCCTCGCCGGCTTTGCTGCGCGATGACTTGCAGGCGAAAATCCACCTGATGCAGGGCAAACGCGGCAGTGAAAGATCCCTGCCCGTACTCCCCTCGCTCAGCAGGCTTCTCCCGGGCGGGCTTCGTCCGGGTGCGGCATATTCCATCCAGGGATCCATGTCACTGGCCATGGCATTGTTGGCCGGCCCCTCACTCAACGGCTCTTGGTGCGGGGTGGCAGGGCTTCCTGACTTCGGGGTCGAGGCGGCCGCAGGTTTCGGCGTTGCGCTTGATCGGCTGGTGCTGGTGCCAGACCCCGGGGCCAGCTGGACCCCGGTGATCGCCGCCATGGCGGACGTACTCTCAGTGGTGCTTGCTTGCGCCCCGGAAAGGGTCGCACCGGCCGAGGCCGCCCGTTTGGGAGCCAGGCTCCGCGAGCGGAGTTCCGTCCTGCTTGTCTTGGGACCATGGCCGCAGAGTGAAGCCATCCTACAGGTGAATGGATATGAGTGGGCCGGGCTCGGGCAGGGCCATGGACATTTCGCCAAGCAGGAGCTCGAGCTCGAAGTCGCTCTGCGGGGCAGTTCCCGCAGGGCATCCGTGGATCTTGCGGACAGCGGTCCGGTAGATCTGTCCCGCCATCGGATGGGGGCATGATGCTGTTTCAGCTTGAAACCCCGGTGCGCGCGTTGGTGACATGGTTCCCGGATTGGCCTCTCGTCGCCGCCCGCTTGGCAGATGCCCTGCCCCCGGACGTCCCTGCGGCAGTCATCGGCCAAGGTGTCATAGCAGCCTGCTCCGCGGAAGCACGCGCAGAAGGGGTCGTCCGGGGCTTGCGGTTGCGGGAAGCGCAGACCCGTTGTCCCGACTTGGTGGTATGCGCCGTTGATCCGGTGCGGGATGCACGGGAATTCGAACCTGTGCTCTCGTCGCTTGAGGAACGGGCTCCTGGCGTGGAAGTACTCCGCCCGGGCCTCTGCGCTATCCGGGCCCGTGGCGCCGCCAGATATTACGGCGGCGAGGAAGCGGCCGCCGGCGCTGTACTTGAATCAGCCGACCGCCTCGGCGTGGAGACCCGGGTAGGGATCGCCGACTCCGTGTTTGCCGCAGAGCAGGCAGCCCGGAGCACCAGCGAGCTCTCCCCCCTTCTTGTGCTGCCGTCGGGTTCCTCCCGGGATTTCCTGAGTCCATTTCCTGTGGAGGTACTGGGACAGCCGAAGCTGGCTTCCTTGCTCAAACGCCTTGGCATTCTCACCTTGGGGAGTTTCGCGAACCTTCCAATTGCAGATGTCCGTGCCCGTTTCGGTGCTGCCGGAATCAGTGCGCACGCTTTGGCAAGCGGCCAGGATCCCCGCAGGGTGATCCCCCGGAAGCCCCCACGGAAACTGGATGAACGGGCAGAGTTCGAACCGGGCCTGGACCGGGTTGACCAGCTCGCGTTCCAGCTCCGTTCCACGGCAGACACCTTCGTGGCCGGACTCCAGACGGAAGGTTTGGTCTGTACGGAACTGAGGGTTCTGATCACTGACGAGGAAGGGAGCCGCTCCGAACGGACGTGGGGGCACCCCCGCCACTTCACAGCCAGCGACGTCGTGGACAGGGTGCGCTGGCAGCTTCAGTCACAGCCCCCCGCCAACAACAGAATGCCCGACGGCGGCATAACCGGCGGCGGGCTGTCCTCACCGGTCACCCGGGTAGAGTTCGTCCCCGTCCGGGTGGATTCGATCGCCCATCATGGGCGCGCTCTCTTCGGAGATGGAGCCGAGGAGCAGATTCATCACGGACTCAGCCGGATCCAAAGCATGCTCGGACATGAAGCCGTAGTAGTGCCTGCGATCTCCGGAGGTCGCTTGCTGGCCGAGCGGCGCCGCTTGGTTCCTTGGGGAGATGCCTTGCCGGCGGGAACGGCTGCCCTGGCCGCCAGGCCGTGGCCAGGCAGGATTCCAGACCCACAGCCCGCCACGGTGTTCGCTTCCCTCATCCCGGTCCTGCTGCTCGATGCGGACAAGGAAAAAGTCCGCACAGACCATCGCGGCGGATTGCTTGCCCCACCAATGTGGTTCTGTCCCACGGGAGACCCCGCACGACGGCGACTGGTGGCTCAGTGGGCGGGCCCCTGGCCGCTGCGGCAGAGATGGTGGGACGCCGATCACCGCCTTGAAGCGGACCGGTTCCAGCTTGTGGACGGCAACGGAGAGGCTTGGCTCCTTCTCCTGGACGAGCAGAACTGGTGGGCAGAGGCCCGCTACGACTGAACGCCAGAGTGGAACACCAAACTTTTAGGCAGGAAAGACAAAGATGGCTTGGAACAACCCATCAATTCCATGGTCGGAGTTCGAACGCACGCTGTCAGACCGGCGCGCGCCGGACAAACACAAAACCAAAGGCGACGGCGGTGACAGCCCCGCTTGGTCAAGGAAACGCGGGCCTTACCGTCCGGTCCCCCTCGATCCCGCGAGGACCGCATCCCGGGCGGGTGCCGCCGTCGTGCCTTATGCCGAACTGCACGCGCATTCGCACTACAGCTTCCTGGACGGCGCCTCCTCGCCCGAGAAACTGGTTGAGGAGGCGGTCCGGCTGGGCATCCATGCCCTCGCGCTGACCGATCACGACGGCTTCTACGGGATCGTGCGAATGGCGGAGGCCGCCGAAGCCTACGAGCTGAAGACAGTGTTCGGTGCTGAGCTGTCGCTCGGGCTCAGCAAACCCCAACAAGGCGAAGCCGATCCCGAAGGCGATCACTTGCTCGTCCTCGCCCGTAAGGAAGAGGGCTACCACCGGCTGGCAGGGGCGATGACCACCGCACATCTGGCCGCTGATGCGGAAAAGGGCCACCCCATCTACGATCTCGATACCCTGGCACACGCCCTCAAAGACCATTGCCTGGTACTGACCGGCTGCCGCAAAGGCTCAGTCCGGAGAGCCCTTCTCAGCGACGGCGAACAAGCCGCTGCCCTTGAGGTGGATGCGTTGATCGAGAGATTCGGGCGGGGAAATGTGGTGGTGGAGCTCTTCGATCACGGGAATCCTCTCGATAGCAGCCACAACGACGCCCTCGTCCGTATCGCCGACCGCGCGGGCATACCTTTCATCGCTAGCAACGCCGTACATTACGCTGCCCCGGAGGGATACCCGCTGGCCACGGCCATGGCAGCCGTCCGGGCACGCCGCAGTCTCGAGGACTTGGACGGATGGCTGCCCGCAAACAGTGGCGCCCATCTGCGGGGCGGTTCCGAGATGGCGGCGAGGTTCACCCGCTACCCCGGCGCGGTCGAACGGACTGTCGAGATCGCCGATGAACTGGCCTTCCAACTGCGGGCCGCCCGCCCGAAGCTCCCGAAGCTCGATGTTCCCGCAGGGCACAGCCTTATCACCTGGCTCCGGCACCTCGTCGACGAAGGTATCAAGGAAAAGTACCCGGACGCCGACGAACGGGTCCATGGCCGGATCGAGCAGGAACTCGCAGTGATCGAGGCGAAGGACTTCCCCGGCTATTTCCTGATTGTGCACGACATCGTGCAGTTTGCCCGTTCCCGCGGCATCCTCTGCCAAGGCCGGGGTTCTGCGGCGAACTCGGCCGTCTGCTACGCACTGGGGATCACCGCCGTCGACAGTATCTTCTACAACCTTCCGTTCGAGCGGTTCCTCTCCAGCCTCCGCGAGGAAGAACCGGACATCGACGTCGATTTCGACTCCGACCGGCGCGAAGAAGTCATCCAATACGTCTACGGCAAATACGGACGGTTCAACGCGGCCCAGGTAGCGAATGTCATCAGTTACAGGCCGAAGAACGCCGTCAGGGACATAGCCAAGGCGCTCGGCTACAGCCAGGGCCAGCAGGACGCTTGGTCTAAGCGGCTCGATCACTGGGGCGATCTCAGCGAAGGCAAGACCAATAACATCCCTGCCCCGGTCCTGGACCTTGCCGATCAGATACTGGGCTTCCCTCGGCACCTGGGCATCCACTCCGGGGGCATGGTCCTCACCGAACGGCCTGTTGGCGAGGTGGTTCCCATCGAGCGTGCCCGGATGGAGAACCGTACGGTCCTGCAATGGGACAAGGACGATTGCGAATGGATGGGCCTGGTCAAGTTCGACCTTCTCGGCCTGGGAATGCTCGCCGCCCTGCAGTACTCCTTTGACTTGATCGACAAGCATTTCGGTGAGCGCTGGACCATCGAGACCATCCCGCGGGAAGAACAGGCTGTCTACGACATGCTCTGCCGGGCCGACTCGATCGGGGTGTTCCAAGTGGAATCACGGGCCCAGATCAGCACGCTCCCGCGGCTGAAGCCGAGGGAATTCTACGATCTGGTGGTGGAGATCGCACTGATCCGCCCGGGTCCCGTCCAAGGCGGCGCCGTCCACCCGTACATCCGCCGCCGCGCGGGCACGGAAAAAATCACGTATCTTCATCCATTGCTGGAGCCCGTGCTTAAGCGCACATTGGGTGTGCCCTTGTTCCAGGAGCAACTCATGCAGATGGCAGTTGCCGTGGGTGGCTGCACTGCCGAAGACGCGGACCTGCTCCGTCGCGCGATGGGTTCCAAACGCGGCCGGGAGAAGATCGAGACACTTGAGGCCAAGCTCTATGCGGGGATGGCGGCCAACGGGATCAGCAAGGACGACGCCGACGCCATCTACGCCAAGATCCAGGCCTTTGCGAACTTCGGTTTCGCGGAATCCCACTCCTTGAGTTTCGCTGTATTGGTCTATGCAAGCTCGTGGCTGAAGCTGCACTATCCTGGCGCATTCCTCGCGTCCCTGCTTCGAGCACAACCCATGGGCTTCTACTCCCCGCAAACCCTCGTGGCGGATGCCCGCAGGCATGGCGTCCACGTGTTGCGTCCGGATGTTCTCCGTTCCCTTGCCGAAGCAACCCTTGAAGTGCTCGACGAGCCGACGGAGGACCCAGGCCTGGTGGGCGGGATGGATTCCTGCCTGGACTTCCACCAGCCGAAGATCGGCCTCTTCCAGCGGGATCAACCACGCGAAGACCACCTGCACCGCCGGGATGGCTCCCATGCAGTGCGGTTAGGGCTCGACGGCGTCACATCCATCGGGACTGAGGTGGCGAAACGGATCGTCGCCGAGCGTGAAGAGCATGGCCCCTACCGGGACATGGCGGATCTGTCCCGTCGCGCGAATCTCAGCGCAGACCAGTTGGAGGCACTCGCGTCGGCCGGCGCACTCGATTCGCTGGGAATGAACCGCCGCGAAGCACTGTGGCAGGCCGGCGATGCTGCCCTGGAGCGGGAAGGGCAATTGCCAGGGACCCACGTCGCCGTCCAGCCGCCACTGCTGCCTGAGCTCTCCCCCCTGGAAAATGTCGCCTACGACATGTGGGCCACAGGAATCAGTACCGATGACCACCCGATGCGCCATGCTCGGGGCGGCCTGGATTCCAGGGGGGTGCTACGGGTGGACCGGCTATCCCAGGTCGAATCCGGCACGCGCGTTGAGGTGGCCGGCGTCGTAACCCATCGCCAACGCCCCCAGACCGCGCAAGGGATCACCTTCGTCAATCTGGAGGACGAGAGCGGCATCCTCAACGTCATCTGCAGCGTTGGCCTCTGGAAGCGGCACCGCCGCGTAGCCCGGGAATCATCCGCGCTGATCATCCGTGGCTTCCTCGAACGCTCGCCGGAAGGCGTCACCAATCTCGTGGCAGACAAGCTGGAACCGTTGGTCTTGACAGTGAAGTCCAGCTCCCGTGACTTCAGGTAGCTAGGAGTGCCACACGAGCGAGTTCCCGGTCGTGTTCATCCGGGAGGGGCACGTGTTGGCCTTTACTCAGGACCGTGATGCCAGAATCTGTCACGTTGTAGCCGCGCAGTCGATCCCGGTCGGGATCCAGACCGATGGTTGCGCCAGCCGGAACACTGATGTTCTTGTCCAGGATAGCCCGCTTGACCACGGCCCCTTCGCCGATGGTGACGTTGTCCAGCAACACCGAGTCGATAACGCGAGCACCATTGGAAATAAAGGCATCGTTGGAGAGCACCGAATTCTCCACGACACCGCCCGACACGATGACGCCGCTGGAAACGATTGAGTCCTGGGCCATTCCGACAGTGTCGCCGTCCCCGCGAACCATCTTGGCCGGAGGCGACGTGCTCTGCCGTGTGTAGATCGGCCAATCGGAATTGTAAAGATTGAACACTGGTTCCGGTGAGATCAAGTCGAGGTGAGCCTCGAAGTATGAGTCGATGGTGCCGACGTCGCGCCAATAGTTGCGGTCACGGTCCGTGGACCCTGGGACATCGTTGCTTGAAAAGTCGTAAGCGAACGCTTCGCCGCGGGAAACGAAATAGGGGATGATGTCGCCGCCCATGTCGTGCTTCGTGTCTTGCCGCGTGGCGTCGTGCTCAAGCGCAGCCACCAAGGCATCGGTGTCGAAGACGTAGTTCCCCATCGATGCCAGGAACTGGGAGGGATCGTCAGCAAGTCCGCGTGTCCTAGCCGGTTTTTCCACAAATGCGGCGATCCTCTTGGCCGTGCCGTCGCTCGCATTGTCGAAACTGCCGGGTTCCTCGACCTCGATCACGCCGAACTGGTCGGCCATGGTCAGCGGTTGACGCACGCCTGCCACAGTGGCTTTTGCACCGGAGATGATGTGGCTGCGCACCATTTGCTCGAAGTCCATCCGATAGACGTGGTCAGCGCCCACTACGACGACGATGTCCGGACGCGCGTCTTCGATGAGGTTGAGCGACTGGTAGATCGCATTGGCGCTGCCCAGGAACCAACTCTTGCTGACGCGCTGTTGGGCTGGCACCGAAGCGACATAGTTGCCCAATTGCGCGGACATCCGCCACGTTTCTGAAATGTGGCGATCCAAGCTGTGGGACTTGTACTGGGTCAGCACCACAATCTGCCAGTAGCCTGAGTTAGTCAGATTGGACAGGGCAAAATCGATCAGTCGGTAACTCCCAGCGAACGGAACCGCTGGCTTGGCGCGATCTCCGGTCAGCGGCATGAGTCGTTTTCCCTCACCACCGGCCAGCACAATCGCCAGGACCTTCTTCGAAGCCATCATCACTCCCTTGTGTTTACTGTTGGCTTTGGATCTGCTCACCCTGCGCTAGCGATAACGCTCAGGATGGTGTGCGCACCCCCGCTGCTTGACCGGCAGCGGGGGTGGCGATTTGTCAGGCGTTGGCGATCAGGCCCAGTTCGGCCTTGGACGCCAGGGAGGGGTGCTTCGGGAACACCCGGACGGTGTAGCCGAAGGATCCGGAGCGGTTGATCAGAACGGAGCCGGTGAACAAGTGGCGCCCATTGCCAAGGTCCTCTGCTTCGGTCAACTCCACTAGGGCTACGTCCTCGAGCGCGTCTCCGTCCTGAGCCCGCCCATACGCCACTTCCACCGACACGTCCTCGGGCGTGAGCTCATGGAGGGAGATGTAGGCGTTGACCTGGAGTGTGTCGCCGATCTGCGGCTCCTCGGAGACGCCGACGGAATCGACGTGTTCCACGATCAACTGTGGCCAGGCATTGCGGATCTTGGTGATCCAGGCTGCCAGTTCCTTCGCTTCCTTGAACGAGGCCGTTCCCGCCTGCCTTCCGGCGACAGCTGCCGGACGGTACAGCATGTTGACGTAGTCCTGGAGCATGCGTTCGGCCGAGACTGCCGGGCCGAGGTGGGCCAGGGTGTGTTTGATCATGGACACCCAGTGCGTCGGGATGGCCTCCGGGGCGGACTGGGAGGGACCTGCGGCGCCGGCGTGCTCGGAGACCGTGGAGCCGTAGAAGCGCGGGGCCACCTGGGTCTCGAGGAGCTCGTAGAGGGCGGCGGCCTCGATGTCGTCGCGTTCGCCGGGGGACGCGTCGTTGTTGGCGGTCGGGATCGCCCAGCCGTTCTCGCCGTCGTACATCTCATCCCACCACCCATCCAGCACGGACAGGTTCAGCGAACCGTTGATGGCCGCCTTCAT